>DATDMU010000088.1:0-16710 GCA_036518615.1 Myxococcales bacterium | reverse complement strand
GACGCGCGCCAGCACGCGGCTCGCCGTCCGCGAGCACAGGTTGAGTCGCATCAGCTCGCGGAGCCCGCCCCGGACCTCGACGCCGCCCGCCACGGCAGTGCCCTGCAGGCCGAGCGCCCGCACCTCCGCCTCGAGCACGGGTTCGATGCCCGGCGCGCAGACCGCGAACAGCATCGCGCCTGCTCTACGACATCGGCCGGCAGGTGGCGAGGACGTGCATGCGAGTGCCCCTTTGCGCCGTGTCTCCGTACGACATCGTATGATAGGTGGCGAGCGCGATGCGGCAGGCAAAGGGCGAACAGGTGCGGCGCGAGCTCTTGTCCGGGCAGTCGGTCGAGCTCTTGCGCGAGCTGCACTTGATGTCGCGCGACGGCGCGCTGCACGCGGACAGCCTGCGCAAGCTCAAGCAGGTCAACCACCTGGTGCAGCTCCTCGAGCCTGCCATCCGCGACGTGCTCGAGCGATACAAGGAGCCGGTCCTGGTGGACGCGGGGGCCGGCAACGCCTACCTCGGGTTCGTGCTCTACGAGCTGTTCCTGCGCGACCACCCGGCCGCCGTAATCCATTCAGTAGAATCGAGGCCGGAGCTGATCGAGCGCGGCCGCGAGCGCGCGAAGAAGCTGGGCTTCGATCGCATGCGCTTCGTCCCCGCGCGCATCGGCGACGCTCCCGACGAGCTCCCCGCCCGGGTGCACATGCTGCTCGCGCTGCACGCCTGCGACACCGCCACCGACGACGCGCTCCTGCTCGCGCTGCGGCACGAGGCCGATCACGTCGCCGCCGTCCCCTGCTGCCAGGCGGAGGTGGCGGCGCAGCTCAAGGCCGCGCCGAGGCAGGCCCCCGCGCCCTGGCCGCTGCTCTGGAGCCATCCCATCCACCGGCGCGAGATCGGCGCGCACCTGACCAACGTGGTGCGCGCGCTGGCGCTGCAGAGCCAGGGCTACCAGGTCACCGTCACCGAGCTGACCGGCTGGGAGCACTCGCTCAAGAACGAGCTGATCCTGGCCCGGCGCGTCCACCGCGAGCACCGCGGCGCGAAGGCCGAGTTGCAGGCGCTGCTCGAGACCACCGGCATCCGCCCCAGGCTGGTGAGGGAGCTGTTCGGATGAGCTTCGATCCCAACGCCAGGGCGGCGGAGGGCTCCGGCATCTTCGGCCTCACCGACACGCCGGAGTCCGCGAGGGTCGTCCTGGTGCCGGTGCCCTTCGAGGCGACCACCAGCTATGGCGGCGGCACCTCGCAGGGACCCGCCGCCATCCTCCGCGCCAGCAAGCAGGTGGACCTCTTCGACGTCGAGACCGGCAATCCCTGGCAGGCGGGCATCTGCATGCTGCCCGAGCCGCACTTCGCCGACCCGCTGGAGCGCGCCCCTGCCGCCGTGGACCCCATCTCGCGCGAGGTGAACTCCTGGGTCCACGACACGGTGGCGCACTGGCTCTCGCGCGGGAAGATCGTGGGCACGGTGGGCGGCGACCACAGCATCTCGCTGGGCGCCATCGCGGCGCACGCGGAGAAGCATCGCGGCCTGGGCGTGCTCCACTTCGACGCGCACGCCGACCTGCGCCGCGCCTACGAGGGCTTCGAGCACTCGCACGCGTCGATCATGGAGAACGTGGTCAGCGGCACGCGCATCGCGAGGCTCGTGCAGGTGGGCATCCGCGACCTCTGCGAGGAGGAGGTGGAGCGCATCCGCGGCTCGGGCGGGAAGATCGTCACCTTCTTCGACGCCGAGCTGGCCGAGGCGCGCTTCGCCGGAGAGACCTGGGCCGCGCAGTGCGCGCGCATCGTGGCCGCGCTGCCCGAGGACGTCTACGTCAGCTTCGACATCGACGGCCTCGACCCGGCGCTCTGCCCGCACACCGGCACAAAGGTGCCCGGCGGCCTCTCCTTCCAGATGGCCACCTCGCTCGTCGCCGCGGTGGTGAAGAGCGGCCGCAAGCTGGTGGGCTTCGACCTCACGGAGGTGGCGCCGGCGCAGGACGGCAGCGAGTGGGACGAGAACGTGGGGGCGCGCATCCTCTACAAGCTGATCGGCTGGTCGGTACGTGGGGCCGGATGAGCTCCGGGCCCACCTTCACGGCTTGATGAACATGCGCCCCGTGTAGTCGATCCTCTGCAGGAGCGGACGCGGCGACTGCTCGCGAAGGAACTCGTCCACCGCTTCCTTGGCTCCCTTCCAGTGCCCGTAGTCGTCGATGATCGTGACGCCGCCGCGGCTCAAACGCGGATACAGGTGCCGCAATTCGTGGCGCGTGGATTCATACCAGTCGGTATCCAGGCGAAGGACCGCGATCGCCTCGGGCGCGCTCTGCGGCAAGGTGTCCTCCACCCGTCCCTGGACGAGCCGGATGCGCTCCTGTGGATATCCGGTCCGCTGCAGGTTTCGCCGGACGTCCTCGATTCCGGCAATGCACCAGTAAGAATCTCCTTCCGTGCGCGGCGTCTTCGCCAGGATCTCGGACGCGGCCCGGCCGGAATACGCGACGTCTCGCGACGTGGGGGGCGCCATCCCTTCGTAGGTGTCGAAGAGGAAGAGGTCTCGATCGGTGACGCCGAGCGCCAGCAGCCTGTACGCCGCGGCCATCATGCTGCCACCGCGCCACACGCCGCATTCCACGACGGCGCCCGCAATCCGGTTGACGACGACGTAGCTGACCGCTTCGGCGAAGGCGACGATGCGTTCCGGACTCGTCATCGTCATGTCCGCGACCGCCTTGCAGAGCTGGACGTCGTCCGGAGAGAAGTCAGGCGGGTACGCGACGCGATTCGCAGCCTGCCAGAGCATGTCGCGCCCGCGCTTGGGGAATACCTTGTCGACGACGTCGCGCAGGGCCATACCCGACGGTATCATCGATCGTCGCGGAAGCGAGCGGAGATTGCAGCCGGCTCGGCGGTGCGGCCGGCGATCACAGGGCGTGGGGCCGCTGCGCGAGGCAGGCGATGTTGTGGCAGAAGAGCGTGTTCGGCACCAGGCGGTCTGCCGTCCTTCCCAGGGCATTGATCGCCGCGAAGAGCGGAGCTCCGGAACGGCCGAGCACTCCGTAGGCGAGGAAATTCAGCACCTGGGCGCCCGCGAGGAGGCTTCCGCCCTGGGCGAGCAGCGAGCGCGGCACCAGTCCGGCGGTGGCACAGAGGTGAACCAGGCCCTCCTGGGTGAACCGCCAATGATCCTTCGGGTGCGGATGATAGAACCAGACGTGCGGCACGGAGATGAGCGCGTGCCCTCCCCGCTTGAGGATCCTCCGGACCTCGCGCATTCCCGCCCAGGGGTCGTCGCAATGCTCGAGCACCTGCGTGCAGAGCACCAGATCGAAGGTCAGGTCTCCGAGCCCGGTCTGCTCTACCGTTCCGGTGAAATCCGCGCCCGATCGGGGGTCGACATCGAGCGTCTTCACGGTGAAGCCGCGATCCTCCAGCAGCTCCCGGTAGGGGCTCTTGTCCGCGCCGATGTCGAGCGCATCGCCGCCTCCGGGCACCTCGGCGATCAGCGCTCCGACGTCCTGGCGAAGCGTGCTGAGGGCCAGGTAATCGTACTGCCAGATGGAGGGCGCGGTACGATCGAGGACGGAATGGCGCGACTTCTTTCCCTGCTGGGCGGCGAGGAACTCGCCGTGCATGCCCGAGATGTCGATGCGCACTGCGCCACTCTCTATCGACGGGCGCGCCCGCGCGCAAGATCATTCTGTGACCTCCGGCGGCGTGCTATGTAGCGGCGATGCACGTTCTCGTGACGGGCGGCGCGGGCTTCATCGGCGCGCATTCGGCGCGCCAGCTTCTCCAGGCGGGCCACCGCGTCACCGTCGTAGACGACTTGAGCCACGGCCGGCGCGAGGCGGTCCCGCCGGGCGCCAAGCTCGTCGTCCTCGACGTTCGCTCGCCGGGGCTCCCTTCCGTCCTCGAGCCGGGCGTCGACGCGGTGCTGCACCTCGCTGCGCAGATGGACGTGCGGCGATCGGTTGCCGACCCGCTCTACGACGCCAGCATCAACGTGCTCGGGACCCTCAATGCCCTGGAGGCGGCGAGGCAGATGCGCGTCCGGCGTTTCGTCTTCGCTTCCTCCGGCGGTGCCATCTACGGCGAGCAGGACGAATTTCCGGCGCGCGAATCGCATCCGCGGCGTCCGGCCAGCCCCTATGGCGTGTCCAAGCTCTGCGGCGAGGAATACGTCGCGCACTACGGTCTGGCGCACGGGATGTCCGTGCTTGCCCTTCGCTACGCGAACGTCTACGGGCCCGGCCAGGACCCGCATGGGGAAGCGGGGGTCGTCGCAATCTTCCTGAACAAGCTGCTCTCCGGCGAAACCGCGGTGATCAACGGCGACGGCCTGCAGACGCGCGATTACGTCTACGCAACCGACGTGGCGCGCGCGAACCTGCGGGCGCTGGAATCGGACGTCTCCGGCGCGCTGAACGTCGGCACCGGCGTGGAGACCACCGTCGTCGAGCTGGCGCACAGGCTGGCGGCGCATGCGGGCGTCCCCGCCGCGTTCGTGAACGGACCTGCAAAGCCGGGTGAGCAGCGCCGCAGCTGCATCGATCCGCGAGCGGCGCGGGAGTTGCTCGGATGGGCGCCGGAGGTCGACCTCGAACAGGGACTTGCGGCTACTGCCGCCTCGTTCCGGTCCGTCGTTTGACCGGGGGGATCGCCCGACGCTGCGCCTGGGCGAACCTCTGGCTGGTCGCAGCGCTGTCGTGCACGATCGCCGTCGCGACGTTCTGGCCCGGCCACCTCGACACCGATTCCGTCCACCAGCTCGAAGTTGCGCGGATGAACGTCGAAGAGGCATGGCCGCCACCGTTGCTCTCCAAGGCGTGGCGCGTGCTCGATCGCATCGAGCCCGGCGCCGGTGGCATGCTGATCTTCCAGAACGCGATGTTCTTCGCCGGCGTCGCTTTGCTGGTCGGCGCCGCCCTCGGGCCAGGGTGGGCCTTTCTGGTTCCCGCAATCGGATTCTTTCCCCCCATCCTCGCGCTCCTCAACACGATCTATCGCGACACGCAGATGGGATGCGCCTTTGCCCTCGCTTTCGGCCTGCTCGCGTGGGCGGAGCTGCGCGCAGCCAGATGGCCCCTCTTCTGCGCGCCGGTCCTGCTGCTGTACGCCGTCGGTGTCCGGTACAACGCGATGCTGGCGGCATTGCCCGCATACCTCTGGTGGGGAGGGCTGGCGCGGCGAGCGTGGTTTTCCGGACGCCGCGCCGCCGCGGGCAGATTCGCAGGGGTGGCGTTGATGGTGCTGTCACAGGGCGCGGTCCTGGCCTGGTTCAGCGGCGCAATCCGCCGCGGCGCCTACGAGCAGGTCGGCGTGACCGAGCACGATCTCGCCGCCATCTCGCTCGACACCGGCAAGAACCTCTTCCCGGAAACGATGGTGCGGCGGGGAGTTTCGCTGGAAGTGCTCCGGCGCAACTTCCGCACCGACAGCGCCGATCTTCTCTCCTGGGGCCCGGATGCGTCTTCATTCCGCCCTGCCAACCCCGGCGACTCCGCAATGCTCCAGCGCTGCTGGCTGGCTGCGATCGCCGCCCATCCGCTCGCCTACCTTCGCCATCGCCTGGGCATGCTGGCAAGACAGCTCGGCGCCCCGCGGACGGCATTCTTCATGAACGACATGTCCTGGATGTCGCCGGGGTTCGTGCCGTTGAAGGTCGCGTTGGGCGTCAACGAGGCCCCAGGGCCAGCGGATCGGCTGGCCATGCGCTTTCTCATGCTCTGGCCTGGCACCCTGCTCTTCCGCGGCTGGATCTATCTCTGCATCGCGATCGTCGCTCTCGCATTTCCCGCGGTCCGGGCAGGCCCGACCTTCACGCCTTGCCGCGCGCTCGCGTGGAGCTCGATCCTGATGGCCGCACCGCTCCTCTTCATCGATCCGTCGGCGGAGTTCCGCTACGTCTGGTGGTGCGTCATCGCAGGGCTCCTGCTGCCGGTCACGGTCGCGTCCGGATGGCTGGGCGGCAAGGCGCGCATCCCGGCCACGAACGCAACCAGCGCGAGCAGCGACGCCAGCACCGGCCACCACACGTAGCGGAAGTCCGGCGACGGCGCGACGAACAGATACGGCGCTGTGTAGAGGAGCGCGCTGGACGCGAGGGCCACCGCCATCGCGCCACGCCGCAGCGCGAGAGCTCCGGCGAGGATCAGCGCCGAAAGCGCGAGGTGAATCCACGCCCGGAAGAAGAATGTGTTCCTCACGCTGGCGAGAACCCGCATCGCAGCGCCGTTGAGCGCCGTCCGCGTCATGGTGACGCCGAGATCGTTGGGGTCGATCTGCCAGTGGTACGGATACCAGACTTCGGGCTGGCGAAATCCGATCAGGACGCGAAAGAGGCCGAGCCGGTGCTCGAGGTACGTTCCGGGGTGGTGCCAGACCGCGAGCAGCCAGCGCTCTCGCAATTCCTTGAGCTGCGCCGGATCGACCGTCTGCCGGAACGGCCGCGGACCGAAGAAGAGCGGATCGAGCGTCTCGGGCCGATACGACTGGCGCGCCTGCGCCTCGGTCGGCGCTCCCGGGCTGGAGAATTCGAAATCGGGGAGCTCACGACGGCCGGTGGCGGTGGAGATGCCGACCAGATCGTGAATGAGAGGCGCCTGCAGGGCCGGCGCGGGGACCGCGTGGAGGACGGCGTTGGTCGCCCTGGTCCCGAGCAGGACCGCCGCCATGACGGCGACCCCGGCGACGAGGGCGGTGCCCGCGCCCCCACGGCCGAGCAAGTCCCTGGCCAGGACCCCTGCCAGGATCGCGAGCGGCAGGACGGCGGCCGCTGCATTGAGGCGCATGGAGCTTGCGTACCAGAGCGCGACGACGGCGGCGGCAAGCATCGCGAGGCTGCGCCTCTGCCTGGCGAGGGCGAGAAACCCGGCCGCGAGCGCCAGCGCCACCCCCATGTGCACGTCTTTCCAGATTGTCCCCATCTCGGCAAAGACGGAGGGGTAGAGGCCGATCGCGAGGATCGCGATCGGCGCCCACCGCCGCGCCCAGGCATACGCAAACATCGCCAGACCCGACCAGAGGACGAGATTCTGGAAGACCAGCATCCCCATCGGACCGGGATCGAGCCGATCGAGCCTGCCCCACAGCCAGCCCATCAGGGGAGCATGGACCGAGAGGTAGACGCCGGCGCGGGCATGACGCAGTTGATCGATGCAATCCGAGCTCATGTACCCCGGTCGAAAGACCGCGACGACGATCGCCGCGCCGCACAGGGCGGCCGCCGAAGAGCACGCGACGCGCTTCATCTCCGTGAGATCAGCGCAGCCAGTTCCGCGGCCCGGCGGCTGATCGACGACAATACGATGCCGGCGATGGCGCTCACCGCAGCGAGCAGCAGCAAGCCGACGGAGAGGATGGCCAGGGGGATCCGGAGCACCTGCCCGGTGCGCAGGTACTCCGCCACCACCACGCCTCCGGCGACGAAGCTCGCCAGGGCAAATGCGAGCGAGACGATTCCGAAGAAGGTGAGCGGCCGATAATCGCGGAAGAAGGCGAGCAGGGCGAGGAGGATCCGGTAGCCGTCCCGCAGCGTCCGCAGCTTGCTCGACGACCCCGCCGGCCGCTGCCGGTAATGGACGGGAACCTCCGCGACGGCGAAATTCCCGACCAGCGCCTGGAGGGAAAGCTCGGTCTCGATCTCGAATCCCTGCGCGATGAGCGGCGACAGTTCGAGGAAGCGTCCGCTGAGCGCCCGGTACCCGGAGAAGAGGTCCGTCGTACGCACCCCGAAGAAGACGCGGACGAGCAGGATGAAGAGCCGATTGCCGAAGTTGTGTCCCACCGGATACGCGCCGGTGGAGAAGGTCTGCAGGCGCGTTCCGATGGCCATGTCCACGCGCCCGCTCTGCACCGCGTCGACCAGCTCGGCGGCGTTTTCTGCGGGATAGGTATCGTCTCCGTCGACCATGACCACGCAGGCGGCGCCGCGAACCTGCTGGAACCCGCGGAGAAGGGCGTACCCTTTCCCCCGCCGCCGCTCGGAAACCACCTCGGCGCCGGCGCTGCGGGCGCACGCGGCGGTTCCGTCCGAAGAGGCATTGTCCACGACCACGACGCGCGCGCGCGGCAATGCGGCGCGGAAATCGGCAATGACCTTCGCGATGGAGGTTTCTTCGTTGTGGCAGGGAATGACGACCGCGACGCCGTCGCCGGCGGCGGCTGCCGGCGGGAGCGGCGCCTGGTCAGACATCTGCCGCGCCTCCCGCGACGGCGGTCCTGTAGAGCCCCTCGTACGCGCTGACGGTCGCGTCCCAACTCCACCGCGATTCGGCCCAGCCGCGCGCGCGAGCCCCAATCTCCCTGCGCAGATCCGGTCTTGCGGCCAGCTCGACGACACCGGCCTCGAGCTCCGCGAGCGAGGAAGCGGGAAGGACGGCATCCCGGGAGATCCAGCCGGAATACCCTTCGTCCCAGAGCAGGGCGACGGGCAGGCCCGACGAAATCGCCTCCTGCACCGCCAATGGCAACCCCTCTCCGACCGATGCGTGCACCATCGCGTCCGCCGACGCGAACAGGTCCGGCATCCGGGCATGGGGAAGGACGCCCAGGTCCGTCACTGCCTCCGCTTTCAGGTTACGGACCCAGCCGCAGACCACCAGGTGAAAGCGATCGCGCGGGATGCGCAGGACCGCGTCGAGGTTCTTCTTCTCGGTCGCACGGCCCGCGTAGATCACGACGGGCTTCCCCTCGGGGAGCCCGAAAGACCTTCGCAGCTCCGCCCTCTCCGCCTGCGATCGCGGCCGGAAGGTGGCGAAGTCCACGCCGTTGCCGATGTAGGAAAGCGGTTTTCCCGGAAAGCGGCGTCGCAGCCACTCCTGGACGCGGCTGTTGTAGGTGGCGACCGAATGCGCCGCGGCGACCACCCGATCGCCGATGGCGAGCCAGGCTGCGCGCTGGACCGCGTTGATGGCCGCGCGCCGGTACTCGACGAATCCGACGTGCTCGGTGAGGACGAACGGCACCCTGCGCCGCCGGCGCATGATCGCGGCGGTGACGCTGCTCGCATAGAGGGCGCCATGCGCATGGACGACGTCGACGCCGCGCAAGGCGCGCAGCGCGTGGGGAAGACCGGGTCCGAAAGGAACCGGATAGGGGATGCCGAAGCCCTCGGCGAGATGGATCGCCGGCAATCGATGCACCTCGACGCCATCCTCGCGCGACGTCCCGACGCTGCCCTTCCATGCGGAAGTGACGAGCACGACCTCGTGACGGCGGGCCAACCCCCGGGAGAGGTTCTCCACCATCACTTCCAGCCCGCCGGGGTGCGGGACGTAGTTCGAGCAGAGCATTCCGATGCGCATGAAGTTGCGCGAGGTTAGCAGGAAGCCCTCCACGGCGCACTGGTAATCCTTCGTTGATCGCGCCTATCTCGCGTGGTACGTGCGCGCAATCGAGTGCGCCCCGAGCGGCGCATGCGCAGGGAGCCCAGCCCGCATGGCAGACGCTTCGACGACGCCGTCCGACACCACCTCGCGAGCCGAGGCAAGCTCCGACTACTGGCGGGCGATGGATGGCACGCTCTACGAAGAGCTCATCCGCGAGCGCGAAGGAAACGCCAACCGCGCGTACCAGCAGCAGGAGGCGTTCCTCACCGAATTCGTGCTCGCCGAGAAGGCCCGCCTCGGACGTCCCATCCGCATCCTCGAATTCGGTTGCGGTTTCGGCAGGCACGCGCGGTATCTCGCCGATCTCGACGGCATCTCCTACGCCGGCTACGACTTTTCGGAGAAGATGATCGAGCCGCTCCGCGCGAGGCCGCCGCGCGGAGTCGACCCGGCCAACCTGTTCGTCGGCACCGACGTCGAGAGCGCAGTCGCCGGCCGTCGCTTCGATCTCGTCTTCACCGTCTCCGTGCTGATCCACAACCCGCCCGAGAAGGTGCCGGCGCTGATCGAGTCGATGGCGCGGCTGCTCGAACCGGGCGGCGCCGTCTGCCTGGTCGAGAACCAGATGGTGCCGGTGAGCGTGTTCGAGAACATGTGGCACCAGGGCTGCTGGCTGCAGAGCTATACCGAGCACGTCCGATCGGGGTTCGATCTCCACATCGGACAGGGGCTGATCGACACGCACGACGTGTACGTGCTCCGGCCCAACGGCGCGGCGCCGACCAGGCACTTCCGCCTGCAGGACGGCGCGCCGCTCTCGCGGACCGAGCTGCAGGCCATGTCGGTTGCGAAGATCAGCGCCTGGGCGAAGTTCGCGCAGCGGGCCGTGGCCCAGGGAGGGACCGCCCTTTCGGAGACGCGTCTGTTCGAGGCGCAGGAACTGCTGCGCGCAGAGCGGCGGCGGGCGAATACGAAGAAGGCCCTTTCCACCCTTGCCGACGATCTCGTCTCGATCCGCCAGGCGAGGGAGTCGAAGAACGATTCGCGACCCTCGGCCAAAGGCGCGGAACCGCCCCGCCGCGAAATGCCGGCGGCGATCTGGGACGATCCCACGGACACGCGGTGGGCGCACAGGGATGCGCGGTTCGCGCGCGTGCTGCACGTCTTCCACCAGGAGTGGCACGGAATCCGCGCTTCCGCCGGGTATACGCCGGGACACAAGCTGGCAATCACCTCCAGGCGGGTGCTCACCCCCGCGGAACACGCCTCGATCCTCGAGACGATGGGCAAGCGTCTCGTCCGGGCGGTGGTCTTCCACGGGTACTCCGACACGGCCGACGAGCTGGTGCAGCTCATCCGCAAGCAGGCGGCGGGCGGCGTCGACATCTTCGTGGCCTGGCTGGGCAACACCAGCCAGTTCCACCTCGATTTCGAGCTCGCGTTGTTCCGGCGCCTGCTCGATCGTCGCAAGGACGGAACGCTGGCGGGACTGGCCTGCGTCAAGCCCGACATGCACCTGATCTCGCGCTGGATCTTCCAGAAGACGCTTCTGAGCATCCCGCCGGTCGTCCGCAGCCCCCCTCGCCAGGGTGGCCCTTCCGGCGATGCGTTCATCCCGGTCCCCAATGACTGGCGGAAGAATTTCTATACGAATCTGCTTGCCGCGCACCAGGTGAAGAGGATCCGTCGCGTGGTGGTGACCGCCAACAGCTCGCCGGTGCCGGGCGACGAGGGGAACCCGATCGTGCGGATCGAGGCGCCCGACCGCACCGAAGTGTTCCGCATCATGCGCGATGCCGACGTGATCCTGAACGCGACCTTGTCGGAGTGCCAACCGATGACGGCGCTGGAGGGATTGGCGCTGGGAACTCCCTGCCTCACCGGCCCGCTCAGCCTCGGCCCGCTCGACGCGCATCCGTATCAGCGGCTCACGCAGGTGCGGGGAGTGGACTCCATCCGGGAGCTGCGCGACGCGATCGAGCGCGTGCTCGACGTCCGCCAGAGCTCGCCGGGCGAGCTCGTGGAAATGCAGGCGGATTATTCCAGGGTATTGTGCACCGAGGCGCTGCAGCGTTACGGGGAGTTCCTTACCCTATGAGGCGCATCTGCATCGTCACCGACGAGCTGTACCCGTTCACCGCTGGCGGCATCGGCCGGCTCCTCCACAACCTGGTCCGGCACGCCCTGCAGCGGGAGCCCGGGATCCGCTTCCTCTTCCTCTTTCCCTCGACGCTCGACGTGCAGCGCGAGCGGGTGGTCGCGTATTTCGGCGACGGCGTCGAGGTCGACTACGCGACGATGCGCCGCGGGTGGGATCCGTCCGCCGAGTTCGGAGCCGAGTATCCGCCGCAGGGCGCGTTCACCGACAGCGACTGGCATGCGCAATCGCTCGACTTCCTCATCGCCCTCAAGCGCCTTTCCGGAAAGGATTTCGACGTCATCGAGTTCCCGGACTACCGCGGCTGGGCGTATTGCGCGCTGCAGGAGAAGCTGCTCGGGCGCGACTTCCAGCGGTCGCTGATTGCCGTCCGGATCCACTCGACCGACGGCATCCTCCAGGCGTTCGAGGGTCGCCCCCCTTCGCTGCAGCAGCTCGGGCGATTCGAGTTGGAGCGCAAGGCGCTGCTCGACGCCGAGAAGGTGATCGCGCATCTGCCCGGGGTTGCGGAGTGGAACGCGTCCTACTATGGGTTCCCGCGATCGTGGCACGACAAGGTGACGGTCGAGTTCCCGCCGGTGGTGGAGCAGGAGCCGTCCACCATCCCCGCCGCCGGTCGCCGCGACGACATCGTCTTCGTCACCAAGCAGCAGCCCATCAAACGGCCGGACGTGTTCATCCGCGGAACCTCCACCTTCCTGCGCGCGAATCCCTCGTTCGCAGGTCGCGCCGTGCTTGCCTGTCACGCCGCCGACGACGAGTACGGGCGCAAGCTCCGCTCGATGGTGCCAGCGGACCTCCGCGGGCGCTTTCATTTTCTCCCCTCCGGACCCGAACGCGACGCCGCGATTCGAGGTTCGATCGTGGTGGTTCCCTCGGCATACGAGAGCCTCAACCTCGCGGCGTACGAGGCGGCGGCCGGCGGCGCGACCCTGGTGCTGAACCGCGGCTGCATCGCATTTGCCGCAGAGGCGCCCTGGCGCGACGGTGTGAACTGCCACAAGTTCGACGGCACGGCGGAAGGACTGGCGGCCGCGCTCGGGCTCGCGGTGGCACAGCGGCCGCACGAAGCCGTTCGCTGGGAGGCCGACGTGCCCTACTGGCTGTCGGCGCATGCCGCCCCCGCGCCTGAGGCCGGCGCCTCGACGCCGCTGGTGAGCGTCGTCGTCCCCAACTACAACCTGGGGCGGTGGTTGCCCGAGACGCTGGCGAGCGTCGCCGCCAGCACCTACGGCGAGATCGAGGTGGTGGTCGTCGACGACGCCTCGACCGAGGCATTCGATGCCGCGGTGCTCGAGCGGCTCGAGGCGGATCCCGGGCCGGTTCGCGTCGTGCGCAATCCCGTGAACCGCGGTCTGGCCGCGTCCCGGAACATCGGCATCCGCGCGGCGCGCGGAACGTACGTCCTTCCGCTCGACGCCGACGACTGCATCGGCCCGCGCTTCATCGAGCAGGCGGTCGCGGCGCTGGAGGCCCGGCCCGAGTTCGACGTGGTGGTGCCGACGGCGGGGTATTTCGACAGCGATGCCGAGCTCGCGGAGCGTCGATTCGCCGACTACGCGTGCTTCATCGGCGACGCTCCCTCCTGCGGCCTGGTGGCGAACCGGATGGGCTGCGCCACGTCGCTGATGCGGCGAACGCTGTTCGACGGGCTGCAGTATGACGAGACACTGGACAGCTACGAGGACTGGTCGCTGTACTTGCGCGCCGTGCACCAGGGTCGCCGGTTCCTCGTCACCAACGACGTCCAGTTCTACTATCGGCGGCGGCCCGGCTCGATGATCTCGGGCATGAACCCGGACCGGCACCTGGCGCTGCTGCAGCGGATGTACTTTTCCCTGGCGAGGCCGCTGCCCGTCGCGGTCCAGCCCTTCGCGCTCCTCGCGCCGCTGCACAAGGTGAACCGCGACAACCAGCAGCTCGCCGAACGCGTTGCGGCGCTGACACCGGCAGCGCCGAAGACGGTGCGCCACGGCCTCGCCGACGTCGTCAACGCGACGGTGAAGAAGGTGCCGCTCGTGCACCCCATGCTCAAAGCCACCGTGGCGGGCCTGCGCGGCCTGTCGGGAGCTCCTGTCGACGCGAACCGGCCGCTGCGCTACGACGTGGTCGACGCGATGAACGTTGCGCTCAAGCGCGTCCCCTTCCTGCACCCGCTGCTCAAGGCCACCGGCGCGAAGGTTGCGAAGGCCGACCGCAAGGGGTAGCCATGCGCCGCTGGCTCCGCGGGGCGCGTTTCCTCGACGCCGAGCGCACAGGTGCCGACGTCTTCGATCTGCGCGGCGCGCTGCCCTCGGGGTGGATCGACTTCGACTTCGAGATCTCCTGCAGCGGGCAGGTGCTGCGCGTGCCGCGCCTGCTCGTGGACAGCGCCGCGGGGGCGCGGGAACCGGTGCCGCTGCCCTTCCCGCGCGAGGGGCGCATGCGCGGGATCGTCCGCCTCCCGGAAGCGGTCAGGGCGCTCCGGCTCGAGCTGTCGGCCACCGGCGACCTGCGCGTCGGCGCCCTGCGGGTGCGCGAGATCGGCCGCGCCGAGGTGGGGCTCCGCCTGGCTGCGCCGTTCCTGCGCAAGCGCCTCTCCGAGCCGCGCGTCCTCCCCCTGACCGCGCTGAAGCTCCTGCGCGCCTTGCGCGCGGGGGGCACGGCGGAGGTGCTGGACACTCTCCTGCGCAAGCGGCCGCAGGTCTCCAGGCTGCCCTACGGGGAGTGGGTCGATCGGTACGCCACGATCTCGGACGCGGATCGCGCGGCGATCCGCCGGCACATCGCCCGCCTTCCGCAAAGGCCCGGGTTCTCCGTCCTCATGCCGGTGTACGAGACGCCCGAGCCGTTCCTGCGCCGCGCCATCGGGAGCGTTCGCGCGCAGCTCTATCCCGACTGGGAGCTGTGCATCGCGGACGACGCCTCGCCTTCTCCCCACGTGCGCCGCGTCCTCGAAGAGGCCGCGGCGGCGGACTCGCGCATCCGGGTGGTCTTCCGCGATCGCAACGGCCACATCTCCGCCGCCTCCAACTCCGCGCTGGAAATCGCCACCGGCGACTGGATCGCGCTCCTCGACCACGACGACGAGCTGTCCGAGCACGCGCTCTACATGGTCGCCCTTGCCGCTGCGGACGCCGACCTGATCTACAGCGACGAGGACAAGCTGGACGCACACGGGCGACTCTCCGATCCGCACTTCAAGCCGGACTGGAATCCCGACCTCCTCCTCGCCCAGAATTACGTCGCCCATCTCTGCGCGGTGCGCACCGGCCTGGTCCGGGACCTCGGAGGCTTCCGCCTCGGGCTGGAGGGCAGCCAGGACCACGACCTGGTGCTGCGGGTGGCGAAGGCGGGCGGGCGCATCCGGCACGTCCCCCACGTCCTCTACCACTGGCGCGCCATCGAGGGGTCCACCGCGCTGTCGGCCCGGTCCAAGCGCTACGCGGAGGAAGCCTCGCTGCGCGCCCTGCGCGATCACACCGGCGTCGCCGTCGAGGCGGGACCGCTGCCCTTCACCTACCGGGTGCGCTGGCCAATCCCGGAGCCGGCGCCGCTGGTCTCGCTGATCGTGCCCACCCGCGACGCCGCCGGGCTCCTGCAGACCTTCGTCGAGACGCTCGCGACCACGGCATACCGGCCGTACGAGCTGATCGTGGTGGACAACCAGAGCCGCGATCCGGCGGCGCTCCGCCTCCTGCGCGGGCTGGAGGAGCGCAAGCTGGCGCGGGTCCTGCGCTACGACGCGCCGTTCAACTACTCCGCCATCAACAACCTCGGCGTCCGCGAGGCGCGCGGCGAGATCGTCGGGCTCCTCAACAACGACCTCGAGATCGTGGAACCCGGCTGGCTCACCGCCATGGTGGCGCACGCGCTGCGGCCGGAGGTCGGGGCGGTGGGCGCGCGGCTGCTCTATCCCGACGGCACCGTGCAGCATGGCGGGGTGATCCTCGGCATCGGCGGCGTGGCCAACCATGCGCACAGGAACTTTCCCAGGAGCGAGACGGGGTACTTCGGCCGGCTGCAGCTGGTGCAGGATCTCTCGGCGGTCACCGCCGCCTGCCTGCTGGTGCGCCGGGAGGTCTACCTGCGCGCGGGCGGCCTCGACGAGAGCATCGCCGTGGCATTCAACGACGTGGACTTCTGCCTGCGCTTGCGGAAGGCCGGGCTCCGCTGCGTCTTCACGCCCGAGGCCACCCTCGTCCACCACGAGTCGAAGAGCCGGGGAAAGGACGACTCCCCGGAGAAGCGGGCGCGCTTCGTCAGCGAGGTGGAGACGATGATGGCCCGCTGGGGCGAGGTGCTCCGCAACGACCCGGCCTACAATCCGAACCTCACGCTCGAGTCCGAGGACTTCGCCCTGGCCTGGCCGCCGCGCGCGCTCAGACCCTGGGAACCTGGTGCCTGAGCGCGCCCGTTCCGGCGAGATCGGCGCGCAGCCGCTCCAGCTCCGCCCGCAGCAGCGCGCACTCCTGCGCGAGCCTGCGCGTATGCGCGGCGCCGCGCGAGAGCGCGATGGTGAGCGAGAGCACGTTGAGCATCAGGTAGAGGATGGCCGCCGCGAACAGCGCGTTGGAGGGCACTTCGATGGAGAGGGCGCGCGCGAGCGCCTGCAGGAGCGAGGGAAAGAGCGCGAGGACCAGCCCCGCCGCGCTCGAGAGCAGCCAGAGCAGGCTGTCGCGCAGGCTGAGGCGCTGCGCCCGCACCAGGTGCAGCACCCAGGCCAGGAACACCGTCAGCACGCCACAGGCGAGGAGCTGGAGCTCGAGCGGCAGCAAGGGATGGCTCATGGCGCGATCTCCGGACTGGCGCGGCGCTTCACCGGCAAGAGCAACAGCGCCAGCGACACCTTGACGAGGTAGTAGAGCGTGCGCCCGAGACCGATGCTGCTCCGGCCGTGCTCGCGGGTCCGCATGCTCACCGGCACCTCGCGCACGCGGAGGCCGCGCCTGCGCGCCAGGGCGATGGCCTCCGGCTCGGGGTAGTCGGACGGGTAGTCGAGCGCGAACAGCGAGATGGCGCCAGAGCCGGCGACGCGGAACCCGGAGGTGGGATCGGTGACCCGCGCGCCGCAGCGCAGGCGCAGGAACCAGGAAAGGTACCGGCTCCCGGCGCGACGCAACCGCGACGACTGGAACCCTTCGCGAAGGAGGTAGCGCGAACCGACGACCACGTCCGCCTCTCCGGCGGCGATGGGCGAAAGCGCCTGCGGGAGGAACCGGGGATCGTGCTGCCCGTCCGCGTCGATCTGCGCCGCGA
>DATDMU010000087.1:0-6446 GCA_036518615.1 Myxococcales bacterium | reverse complement strand
TCGATCTCATCTCGACCGTCGCCGCGTGGCGGCACCGCGCGGAGAACGAGCATCGCGTGATCGAGTGGCGCTTCCGCGTCGACGACGCACGGCGAGTCTTCAGGTACGACGGACTCACCGCGCATCGGTCAGGGCACTAGATGGCCGCACGTGGGACGAAATGCCCGCGGCCCGCCATACCGACGCCAATACCCAAGCCGTGCGCCGCCGCACGGCGGCAGGCTGGTCCACGGGTGGACCGCGCCTTCGCGCAACAGGTCCTTCAGTACCCGCGAGCGTCCGTTCGGGCCGAGCCGGTTGCGGCGCGGCGTGACGACGTGGGCGATGGAGGCGGAACCGCTCGCAGCCGCGCTCGAATGCTCGCCGGCGCGCGCGGAAGCAATCGGAGGCGGACTACGCCGGTCGCCCACCGCTCTCACGGCTGCCGGCGATGAGGTGTTCGTACGCGCGGCGAAGACGCGCAGTTCGTGGCGCCTCGCGACCAACGGCGCCGATCTGGAGGCCGCGGAGGAGATGCACGTCTGCCAGCGACCTTAACGACGCGTCTCGGTCAGCCCGCCAGACGGCATCTGCGGTCCATCAGCGGCACGCCGACGCGCAGCATCCACCACCGTGGCTGCGCGACGAGTGAGGGCCCGCTTCGTGGAGACGCCGAGCAGTACGGGTCGGGCTGATTCGCCACGGCGCCGGCCGGGCACAAGGCATGCCGGCGCCAGTTCTCCAGCACGTACCGCACGGCATTCGCTGCCTCGCGGGGCGAGCGGAGCAAGTGGGAGTGGTAGCGGTCGGCGAAGACCGGTCCGCGGCGGCGCATGACGTGGTTCAGCGCGCGCGCCATGCGCACCTCGAGCCCCTTCATGGCGCGGCCCAGCTCGACCTCGTCCGGCGCCTCGACCACGAGGTGAAGGTGGTTGCCCTGGACGGAGAAGTGGACGAGGCGGTAGCCGAACCGCTCGCAGCCGCGCTCGAATGCCCGCCGGAGCGCGCGGAAGCAGCGGTGCGACCGCAGATTCCAGACCTCCGCCCTGAGTCGCAGCGTCACGTGCAGCGTGCCGCGCCGGAAGCGCCGGCGAGGTCGATGCGCCACGTTTCTGCGCGCGGACCGCCGCTTGCGTCCCGCGCCGCGCCGCGCGCCTCCCCATTGCTTGAATGGAAGCTTCTGCTGATTCGGATTCATCGTCGTACCTTACCCGGGGGGTCTGACATTCTCCCCGGGACCGCATATCCTGGCCGTGGCAGTTCCAGCGCCGCCATTGATCCTTGCGGATTGTCCGCTCAATCAAGTTGCGCCCTGGCTTCGGCCTGAGACGCACTGCTCCACCGGCGCTTCGGTCGTCCGGGGGATGGCGGCATTGCGCCTTGATTGAGCAGACATCCCGCCGAGGTCCGGCCTGGGTCCGGGTCAGCCAGGGCTCATTGCCCAAAACGCGTCACAGCATTGCAGACAACGGTCAGAAGGGTCTGCAACGGCTCGGGCCGTATCGCAGCCACGGCGATGGTCGCGACATACGCCATGCCGTAACGCACCTCGAGCTCCCCTCCCGGTCGCGCTCAGCGCACCGTCGTCGATCAAGGCCGACTGTGACTCCTCGCGCCCCGCGCGGCCTTCCCTGCTGCGCGGCGGCGCTGGTCGTCACGAGAATTACGCGCGCAACAGCCGGGGCGCGACGGAATCAATCGGAGCGAAAGAGAGCCCTACGCCTGCGGCACCCGCGGGTCC
The DNA here is from genome assembly GCA_036518615.1 of Myxococcales bacterium. GTDB lineage: Bacteria > Myxococcota > Myxococcia > Myxococcales > 40CM-4-68-19 > 40CM-4-68-19. Next base: position 4,726 of record DATDMU010000087.1, on the reverse strand, counting down.
TGCGTCGCGATGGCGTCGATGATGGTGTCGAGGTCCACCGGCTTGACCAGGTGGGCCTCGATTCCGGCCGCCGCGGTGCGGCTGCGCTCCCTGGGCTCGCCGCGGCCGGTGAGCGCCACGATGCGCACGGAGGAGAGCTCGGGAAGCTCGCGCAGCCGGCGCGCCACCTCCAGACCGCCCATGCCGGGAAGTCCCAGGTCGAGCAGGACCACGTCGGGCTGGAACTGCGCCGCTGCCACCAGCGCGGAGGCGCCGTCGTGCTCCTGGCGGACCTCGTGGCCCACCGCCTGCAGCGCCCGCGCGAGCATCTCGGTGCTGTCCGCGTCGTCGTCCACCACCAGCACGCGGCGCGGCTGGCGCGAAACCGCCTTGGGCGCCCTGGCAGGCGGCGGGCGCTCCGACTCGCGCGACGAGGCGGGCAGCCGGACCACGAATTCGGTGCCCTTGCCCGGACCTTCGCTGAACGCCTCGACCGTGCCGCCGTGGAGCTGGACCAGGCTGCGGACCAGGGTGAGCCCGATGCCGAGCCCGCCGCGCGAGCTCCCGTCCGGATCTCCCTGCACGAACAGCTCGAACATGGACGCGAGCCGCTCCTTGGGAATGCCCGCGCCGTCGTCGCGGACGCGCAGGATCATCTCGCCCTTCTCCCGCCTGCCGTCCACGCGGATGTGCCCGCCCGGCTCCGTGTAGCGGGCGGCGTTCTGCAGCAGGTTCCCGATCACCTGGGCGAGGCGCACGAGGTCGCCTTCGACGAAGAGCGCGCCCACGGGCACGTCGACCTCCAGCTGGTGGTTCTTCGCGTCGATGGCCGGCCGCGACATCTCCACGGCGCGGGCGACGGCGGCAGCCAGATCCAGCCGCTCGCGGCGCAGGTCGATCTTCCCCATGGTCGCGCGGGAGATGTCGAGCAGATCGTCCACCAGCCGCGACAGGTGGCTCACCTGCCGCTCGATCACCGCGCGCTCCGCCTCGGTGGACGGGTCGGTCGAGCGAAGCCGCATGATGTGCAGCGCGGTGAGGATGGGCGCGAGCGGGTTGCGCAGCTCGTGCCCGAGGATGGCGAGGAACTCGTCCTTGTTGCGGTCGGTCTCGAGGAGCCTCTTCGCCAGCGCCTCCGACCGCTGCCGCGCCGCCACCGAATCGGTCACCTCCACGGCGTGCACCATCACGCTCTCGATCTCGCCGCTCGCCATCCGGGTGGGCTGCGCCACGAAGTTGAAGAAGCGCTCGGAGGCGTCCTCCGCGGTCAGTCCCCACAGGGACGGGTACTCGTTGCCGAGAAAGGGATCGCCCGTGCGCTGGACCTCTTCGAGGATGTCCCAGGTGGACTGCGCCGCCGGCTCGGGAATCGCCTCGCGGCCCGGCCGCCCGACCAGGTTCCTGCGCCCCACCATCTCCTCGAAGCGGGGATTGGCGAGCACGAAGCGCTGCTCTTCGCCGCGCACGATGGAGATGGCCGCAGGCGCCTTCATGAAGAGCGCATGGAGGTGCTCGCGGTGGGCGTCGGCTTCCGCCCTGGCCCTGCGCTCGCGGCGCTCGAACTCGTCGCGCTCCTGCGCGCGCAGCGAAGCCTCGCGCTTGAGCGCCTGCTCGTGGCGGTACATCTCGAGCAAGGCGCGGACCTTGGCGATCATCGTCTCCGGCGCGAAGGGCTTGATCACGTAGTCGACCGCGCCGTTCGCGTATCCCTTGAGGATGTGCTCCTCCTCCCGGCGGACCGCGGTGACGAAGATGATGGGCGTGTAGCGCGTGCGCTCGCGCTCGCGGATCAGCGCCGCGGTCTCGAAACCGTCGAGCTCCGGCATCTGCACGTCGAGCAGGATCAGCGCGCAGTCGTGCTCGAGCAGGTAGCGCAGCGCTTCGCGGCCGGAGCGGGCCTTGACCAGATGGTGCCCGAGCGGCTCCAGCACCGCCTCCAGCGCGAGCAGGTTCGCGTCCTTGTCGTCGACGATGAGGATGGTGGGCGCCGCTTCTTGCATGGAGAGCACAATAGGATAACGGAAGCGCGCCGTCGCGTCGCGGCAAGACGTACGTCGCGAGCGCCTCCTCGCCGGCACGCACGAGGGGCGGCCTTGCGCAGCGCCGATCAGCGGGTCTTCGGGGGAAGCAGCTCCAGCTCGATCACCCGGATGTCGTTCTCGCGCGGCAGCACGCGGTAGCTGACGCGGTACCCGGCGACGTCGATCTGCAGCACCGAGTCGTCCATCGACGCCCAGAAAGGATTCGATTCCGGCACCGTGCTGACCGCCTCGGCGATCTGATCCATGGTCCGTTCCAGCTCGAGGCGCGCAGCTTCCGGCAGCGGCGCAAGATCGACGAAGTATATGACGGAGTAGGCCACGGGATACGCGTCTAGGGAACGCACGGTATATGGACGCTCGTCCGGGATCCTGCAATCCCCGTGGCTCGCGCGCGCGCTCAATTGCGACGGACTTCGGTGACGCGGAGCGTTCCGTCGTCCAGCGTGTAGAAGAACGACCACCCCCGCACGTCCAGGCAGAGGCGGCTGACGCGCGCGGACGCCCAGAAGGGGCTGTCCTCCGGAATGCCGTCCACTCCTGCTGCGATCTCGTCGAAGCGCGTCCGTGCCTCGGCGCGGATCTCTGCAGGGGCGGCCTCGAGAGCGGGTTGCACCATGATCACGCGACGGGTCAACGTCTCTCCTTTGACCCCCTCCACCGCAAACCTCCGCAGCAGCCCCCCTCTCTTTCAAGGCTTGACAGCCACCGGCCCTCGCGGCCGCAGCCCGGGCGAGCCTGCAGGCCCGTGTCTGTCCGGTTCTTCGCAGAGCAGCCGGTGCCGATGGCGGATGCCGCTGCCGCTTCGCGGATGATGGAGCAGATGCGTCTCGCAGTTCTCTGCCTGCTTGCAGCTTCGCTGGCCTGTCCGGTGGCGCGCGCCGAGGAGGAGGACGCCAACTGGCGCGACGGCACGCTCCCGGCGAGCGTCTATCAAGGTCCGCCGCACAGCGGCGGCACGCTGGTGGTCAGGCTCGACCAGGAGCCACCCAGCCTGGACATGCTCACCGATTCGGCGCTCGCCATCGACTGGATGCTCGAGCGCAAGGTGCTCGAGTCGATGGCGGAGCTCGACGCCTCCAGGCACCCCGACTACTCGCTCAAGCCCGCGCTGGCCACGAGCTGGAGCGTCTCGCCCGACCAGCTCACCTTCACCTTCCACATCCGCCGCGGGGTGAAATGGCACGACGGCGCGCCGTTCAGCGGCAAGGACGTCGTGGCGACCGTCCGCAAGATCCTCGACCCGAACGTCCGCGCCATGCACCTGCGCAACAACTTCGCCGACCTCGAGGACATCTCCACCGCGCCGGGCGACGACTTCACGGTGATCGCCCGCTACCGCAAGCCCTACTTCCTCGCCTTCCGCGCGCTGGCGACGCTGGTCATCTACCCGGCGCACCTGCTCGACAAGGCGGGCGACCTCCTCCACGACCCGCTGCACCGCGCCCCGGTGGGCACCGGGCCGTTCCGCTTCGAGGAGTGGAAGAGCGGCGATCGCATCTCCTTCGTCCGCAACGAAGGCTACTGGGGGCGCAAGGCATGGCTGGATCGCGTGGTCTACCGCGTGGTGCTCGATCCCGCGGTGGGGTTCCAGCTCCTCAAGCAGGGAGAGTTCGGGCTCTACCTGCAGCTACAGCCGCAGCAATGGCTGCGCGACCTGGAGGCCGCCGGCCTGCGCGGGAAGCTGCGGCGGATCAAGTTCTTCAACCCCAACTACAACTGGATCGGCTGGAACGAGCGCCGCCCCTGGTTCGCGGACGCCCGCGTGCGCCAGGCGATGAACTACGCCATCGACACCGAAGGCGTGCGCAAGAGCTTCCTCTTCGGGCTGGATCGCCCCACCACCTGCCACTTCTACCTGGAGTCGTCCGCCTGCGATCAGACCCTCGTGCCGCGGCCCCACGACCCGGCGCGCGCGGCGAGGCTGCTCGACGAGGCGGGCTGGATCGACCACGACGGCGACGGCATCCGCGACAAGGGCGGCGTGCCCTTCCGCTTCACCTTCCTGATGAACGCCGACTCCACCTTCCTCGCGAAGCTGGTGCCTTACATGCAGCAGGAGCTGCACAAGCTCGGCGTGGAGATGGAGGTGCGCAAGGTGGACTGGGCGCTCTTCACCGAGCTCGTCGAGAAGCACGACTTCGACGCCATGTCGCTGCGCTGGGGGAACAGCGACGTGGTGCAGGACCCCTACGAGATCTGGCACTCGTCGCAGGCGAAGGACGGCTCGAACTTCGTCTCCTTCGACAACCCCACCATCGACCGGCTGATCGAGACCGCGCGCGCCACGCTGGACGACGCGCGCCGCAACCAGCTGTACCGGAAGATGGGCAAGGTCCTCTACGACGAGGCGCCCTACACCTTCCTCTACAGCCGCCCCTCGCTGGATGCGGTGCGCTCCGAGGTCCGTGGCATCCGGCCTTCCGTCGCCTGGTACGATCTGCAGGACGTCTGGCTCGCGCCGCGGTGATGGGGCCCGTGCAGAGGCGATTGTGGCGCGCCCTGCCCACCTTGCTGGGCATCACCTTCCTCGCCTTCGCGCTGGTGCGCGCCGCGCCGGGAGAGCCTTCCGCGCTCTCCGAGGGACTGCGCGCGGGCAGCGCCTCGCTCTCCGAGATGCGCGAGTACCGGCGCAGGATGGGCCTCGACGATCCGCTGCTGGAAGGCTACCTGCGCTGGCTGTCGCATCTGCTCGTCGGCGACCTCGG
>DATDMU010000086.1:0-12844 GCA_036518615.1 Myxococcales bacterium | reverse complement strand
CTGCACCCATGTGCGCCTCCGTGCGGGTGATGCCCGTTCGATGCAGGGCGTCGGCGAGAGGGTTCATTCCTCCGGGGCGCCGCCGCTGCGGGCCAGATCCTCGGTCTTGATCCGCCCCGGATCCATGCCGCGGGCGCGTTTGGTCATCGTCTCCATCAGCTCGTCGAACGGAGGCGGCGGGCCCTTGATGAAGCGCAGGGGGTTCACCCGGGCGACCACGAACGCGCGCAGGTAGGGCGAGGTGAGGCCGCGCGCCTTGAGCTTCTCCACCGCCTCCCCCACCGCCTCGTCCAGCTCGAGCACCTTCTGCGCGCGCTCCTCGCGCTGCGCCAGGGTCTTCTCCAGCGGCAGGTCGAAATACGCGTCCACCTTCTTGAGCGCGGGAGCGTACGCGCCGCCGGAGAGGCGCCCCTTCTTCTCGTAGGCGAAGCCGAGCGTGACCAGCGACGGCTCCTCGAACTCGAGGGCGAAGTCGCTCTCCTTGCGCCCGCCGTCGAGCTGCGCCAGGTCGCGGTACATGCGCACCACCTCCAGCGCCTTCTCGCGCAGGTTGTGCGCCTTCTCGATGTTGAGGGCGAGGATCTGGTAGGCCACCTCGCGCTCCGGCACCACCAGGGCGAGGATGGCCTTCGCGCCCAGCTCCTTGAGCGCCGTGAGGCGGTGGCCGCCGTTGGGCGTGCGGAAGCCGTCCTGTTCGCGCACGGCGATGATGGGATCGAGGTAGCGGCGCGTCTTGTCCATGGCCCGGGTCAGCTTGAGCACGTGCGCGTCGCTCACGTCGCGCTGGAAGACGGTGGGCTCCACCTTGTCCACCGGCAGCGCGGCGAAGAGAAGCGCGTGGCCGCCCAGCGGCTCGCGGTAGGCCGCCAGCACGGACCCGCCGTCCGCTTCCACCTGCCCGGCCAACTCCTGCAGCTCGGCGGGGATGGCTTCGAGCCTGAGCTGCGGCGGCAAGAGCTCGGTGGGCTTGAGCTTGACTCCCTTGCGGGCGCGCGGCTTTCCGGCCTTGGTGACGGGGCGCTTGCGGGCGGTGGCCATGGCGTCGGCGAGCAGTAGCCTTTTGCCGGTGCGGCGGCAACCCGATCGCCGGGGCTCGCTGCCCCGCCTGCGCTATCTTCGCCCGCTCGATGATCGACCTTGAGGGCCTGCCCCGCACCTACTGGATTCTCTGGACCGGGGCTCTCATCAACCGCCTCGGCGGCTTCGTCATGCCGCTGCTCGCGCTCTACCTCACCGGGGAGCGGGGCCTGCGGGTGGAGCAGGTGGGCCTCGTGATCTCGCTGCTCGGCGGAGGCGCCCTGGTTGCCGGTCCCGCGGGCGGCTTCCTCGCCGATCGGCTGGGCCGCAGGCGGACGCTGGTCTTCGCGCTGGTGGCCGGAGCCCTGGCCATGCTCCACCTCGCCTTCGCGCGCGCCCCGCTGCACATCGCGGCGGCGGCGTTTCTGCTCGGCCTCTTCGGCGAGATGTACCGGCCGGCGGTCTCGGCGGCCATCGCCGACCTGGTGCCGGCGCAGGACAGGGTCAGGGCCTATGGCCTGCTCTACTGGGCGGTGAACCTCGGCTTCGCGGTGGGCAGCTCGCTGGGCGGCGCCATGTCCAGGCACGGGTGGTACCTGCTCTTCGCCGGCGACGCCGCGACCACGCTCGCCTACGCCGCGATCGTCTGGCTCTACGTGCCCGAGACGAGGCCGTCGCACCTCGTCCACCACCAGCGCGAGCCGCTCTGGCGGCCGCTCTCGGATCGGCCCTTCGTGGTGTTCTGCGCGCTCATCGCGCTGGTCGGTCTCCTCCTGCACCAGGGCTTCGTGACGCTGCCGCTCGACGTGCGAGACCACGGCTTTTCGCCGGCGAGCTATGGCCTGCTCATCGCGCTGAACGGCGTGCTCATCTTCCTCCTCCAGCCGCCCCTCTCGCGCGCCCTCTCGCCTTTCCGGCGCCACCGGGTGCTCTCCCTTTCCGCCGCGCTGATGGGAATCGGCTTCGGGATGACCGCGCTGGTGCGCTCGGTGACGGGTTACGTCGTGTCGATCACCGTGTGGACGCTGGGGGAGATCATCATGGCGGGCATCGGCCCCGCGGTCGCCGCCGACGCCGCGCCACCCTCGCAACGCGGCGCCTACCAGGGCGTGTTCCAGATGTCGTTCGGCAGCGCCGCGCTGGCCGCGCCCCTGCTCGGGTCGTTCGTCTTCGGCCGTTATGGCGCTGCGACGCTGTGGACGGCGTGCCTCGCCACCGGACTGGTCGCGGCCGCGGGGCAGCTTGCGCTGGGGACGTTGCGCCGCCACGGCGAGCCCGCCGCCGGCGGCGCTTCAACCGGTTGAACCAACTGTCAAGTATTGAACGAATGGTTCAACCGGTGAACCGGCCTGCTAGGCCGCTCCCAGCCTGCGCCGGAGCACCGCGGTGACCGTCTCCAGATCCACCGGCTTCACCAGATGGTCGTCGAAGCCCGCGGCGATGGCGCGGCGGCGGTCGGATTCCTGCCCGAATCCGGTCAGGGCGACGATGAGCGCGCCGCGCGTCTGGGGCAGCTCGCGCAGGCGTCGCACCACCTCGTAGCCGTCCATGCCGGGGAGCCCGATGTCGAGCAGCACCACCTCCGGCGTGAACGCCGCCGCCTCCTCCAGCGCCGCGGCGCCGTCATGGGCGACGCGCACGTCGTGGCCGTCGAACCGCACCGCCTCCGAAAGCGTCATGGCCGCGTCCACGTTGTCGTCCACCACCAGCACCCGTCCGGGCAGCGCCGCGCGCGCCGCGGGGCGCACCTCCACCGGCGTCGTGCCTTCGACGACGCCGGGCAGCCGGACCACGAAGGTCGAGCCCTTGCCCGGCCCCTGGCTGTCCGCATGAACGCTGCCGCCGTGCAGCGCCACCAGGCCGCGCACCAGCGCGAGCCCGATGCCCAGGCCGCCGGTGGCGTAGTCCTTGGCCCCGGCCACCTGCACGAAAGGCTCGAAGAGCAGGCGCAACGACTCCTTGGGAATGCCGATGCCGGTGTCGCGGACGCGGATCTCCAGCGTCTCCCCGTCCGCCGCCGCGGACAGCTCCACCTCGCCCCCTTGCGGGGTGTACTTGATGGCGTTGGTGAGCAGGTTTCCGAGGATCTGCTCCAGCCGCACCGGGTCGGCGTCGATCAGCAGCGGACGGGCGGGGAAGCGGACTTGCAGCTTCTGCCCGCGCGTCCGCGCCAGAGAAAGGACCGCGTCCGCCGCCCGCGCCAGCGCCTCGCGCACCGCCAGCCGGTGCCTGCGCAGCTCGATCTTGCCGCGGCTGATGCGGCTGACGTCGAGCAGGTCGTCCACGATGCGGACCATGTGCCGCGCCTGGCGCTCGATGATGGCGAGCTGCCGGTCGGCGGAGCTGCGATCCCGCTTCATCACCTCCAGCGCGGTGACCACCGGCGCGAGCGGATTGCGCAGCTCGTGGCCGAGCACGGCGAGGAACTCGTCCTTGCGCCGGTCGGCGTCCTGCAGGTCGCGGAGCAGCCGCGCGTTGTCCAGCGCGATGGAGGCCTGCGCCGCGATGCCCGCGCCGAGTCTCTCGTGCTGCTCGGTGAAGTGGGCGGCCTCCGGGTGGGTGAAGGCCAGCGCGCCGAGCATGTGTCCGGTGCGCAGCGTGATGGGCACGGTGAGAACGCTGCGGAAGCGCTCGGTGCCCGCGGCCGGGCCCGTGCTCGGGGCGCGCGCGTCGTCGATGCGCACCGGCCCCTGCGGCTTGCAGGAGCGGGCCAGCCACGCCAGCGTCTCCGCGCCCGGCCGCTCCGGGCCCGACGACGCGAGAAGCCGCACCTCGGGGCCTGCGTCGAACATGGCGCCGAAGTCCGCGGCGGTGAGCGAGGTGGCCTCGTCGCAGATCAGCTGCGCCAGCCGGTCCGGGTCCAGCTCCGCCGCGAGCGAGATGCCCAGGCGCCGGAGGATGGAGTTGACCCGCCCTTCCTCGCGCAGCCGCTCTTCGTAGCGGCGCTGTTCCTGAAGCGATCGCTGCAGGCCCTGCAGTGCGCTCTCCGCGCCGTGCCGCGCGCGCGCCTCGCGCTCCGAGAGCAGGAAGATCGAGCCGGCGAGGATGAAGCCGGCCAGCAGCGTGAGGGCGGGCGCGGCGAGCGACCCGGTGGCCAGCGCGGGCAGCGCGCTGAAGACCAGCGTCCACTCGCGGCCGCCGAAGACCAGGTGATCGGTCTCCGCCATCGCCATGCTCTCGCGCGGCACCGGCCGATCGTGGAGCAGCAGCGCAGGATCGGCCCGTGCCCCGTCGTAGATCTGGATGTCCACCAGCACTTCGGGATCGCCCTGGAAGATGCCGAGGAAGAGGTCGTCGGAGCGGAAGGGCGCGTAGGTCCAGCCGATCAGCGACCGCCTGCGCGCCTCGAGCGTCGCGGGCACCCCGCCGCCGCGGTAGACGGGAACGTAGAGGAGGAATCCCGACTGGCGCTGCGGGTCGATCTCCTGCACCAGCGTGACCTTTCCGGAGATGGCCGCCTGGCCGCTGTCCCGCGCCCGCATCATCGCCTCGCGTCGGACGGCCTCGGTGCTCATGTCGTAGCCGATGGCCGCGCGGTTGCGCCGGTCGAGGGGCTCGAGCATGACGATGGCCGTCCGCTCCTCCGCGTCCTGCTCCGGCCAGATGCGCAGCCCCTCGAAGCCGCGCGACCGCAGCTCCGATTCCACCGCCGGCACCTCCGCGGGCGGGACCCTGCGCGCGTAGCCCACGCCCTGTACGCCGGGATAATGCGCCCGCAGATCCAGCCGCGTGGTGTAGTCGTGAAAGGCATCCGCGCCGGCCTCGGGCATGGCGGCGAGCAGGGCGGCGCATCCGCGCAGGACGGTTGCGTACCCTTCGAGCTGCGCCTCGATGCGGTCGGTGGCGCTGCGGACGGCGCGGTGGAAGCGGGCCCGGTCGCGGGTGCGGCCGTTCTGATAGAGAAAGAGCGCCGCGGCGATGCTCAGGGCGAGCAGGCCGGCGAGGGTCAGGAGCGGGGCGACCGATCTCCGCACGCCACGACCTTTGCAGGCATCGCCGCCGCGGGGAAGTGGGGATCACCGCCAAACGTGCGGAAACAGGCGGCGCAACGCACCGCGCCGATGCTATCTTGCGCCGATGGAGGCGCAGGCGCCGACCCTGGAAGAGATCCGCGCTGCCCGCGCCCGCATCGGCCCCTACGTCGTCGAGACGCCGGTATGGCGCTGGCGCGGCGACGAAGTCGAGCGCGCCTGCGGCACGCAGCCCATCCTCAAGCTGGAGCTCTTCCAGCACGCCGGCAGCTTCAAGCCGCGCGGGGCGCTCTGCAACATGCTGGCGATGTCGGCCGCCGAGCTGGAGCGCGGCGTCACCGCCGTGAGCGCCGGCAACCACGCGATGGCGGTGGGCTATGCCGCGCGCGCGCTCGGCACCAGCGCCAAGGTGGTGATGCCGAAGAACGCCAACCGCGCGCGGGTCGAAGGCTGCCGCGCGTTCGGGGCGGAGGTGGTGCTGGTGGACGACGTGCATGCGGCCTTCGCCACGGTGAAGCGGATCGAAACAGCGGAGGGGCGAACCTTCGTCCATCCCTTCGAGGGCAAGCTGACCGCCACCGGGACCGCGACGCTGGGGCTGGAGCTCTGCGAGCAGGCCCCCGGGCTCGACGCGGTGATCGTGCCCATCGGCGGCGGCGGCCTCTGCGCGGGGGTGGCGGCGGCGGTGAAGCAGCTTTCACCCCGCATCCAGGTCTTCGGCGTGGAGCCCGAGGGCGCCGACAGCATGCACCGCAGCTTCCGCTCCGGGAAACCGGAGGGCATCGACAAGGTCCGCACCATCGCCGACAGCCTGGGCGCGCCGCACGCAGCGCCCTACAGCTTCGCGCTCTGCCGCAGATTCGTGGACGAGCTGGTGCTCGTGAACGACGATCAGCTCCGCGACGCCATGAAGCTCATCTTCCGCGGGGCGAAGCTGGCGGTGGAGCCCGCCGGCGCCGCCGCCACCGCGGCCCTCTGCGGCCCGCTGCGCGAGAAACTCGCCGGCAAGCGGGTGGCGGTGATCGTCTGCGGCGCCAACATCGACGCGCAGGGGTACGCGCTGCAGATCACTTCGTGATGCGGAAGGCGCGGTGCGCGGTGCGGTTGCGGTAGTCCTCCGGCACCGTGTCCTCCTCCGTGAAGCGCAAACCCTCCAGGCGCGGCGTGAAGCGCTGGTGGTTGGTCGAGAACCAGAGCACGCCGCCAGGCTCGAGGATTGCCAGGGTCCGCTCGATCAGGTCGCGGTGGTCGCGCTGCACGTCGAAGGAGGTCTCGCGGTCGGACCGGGAGGGCGGATCGAGCACGCAGAGGGTGAACCGCGGCGCCCCGGCGCTGCGCAGGAACGCGCCGACATCCGATCGAACCAGGGTGTGGCCGGGAGCGATGGGAATCCCGTTCTCCGCCAGGTTGTCGCGCGCCCAGTCGAGGTACGTCTGCGAGGCGTCCACGCTGGTGGTCTCCGACGCTCCGCCCAGCGCCGCCGCGCAGGTGAAGCTGCCGGTATAGGCGAAGAGGTTGAGGAAGCGCTTGCCGCGCGCTTCCGCCCGCACCCGCGCCCGCGTCTCCCGGTGGTCGGCGAAGAGCCCGGTGTCGATGTAGTCGTCGAGGTTCACGAGGAAGCGCAGGTCGCCCTCGCGCACGGGGATGCGCTGGTTGCGCCGGGCGAGCCGCGCGTACTGCTCGCCGCTGCGCCGCTTCTTGAGGTGCACGCGATCCGCCGGAACGTCCAGCGCGCCCGCCGCCGCGTCCGCCATCGTCTCCAGCCAGGGGATGCCTTCGGTCTGCTCGCGCGCGTACTCGGCGACCACCAGGTGGCCCTCGTACCAGTCCACCGCCGCGCGGATCCCGGGGATGTCGCGGTCGTAGAGACGAAACGCGCCGATGCGCCGCGCCTCGAATCGCGGGTGGAGCCTGCGGAAGTTCTTGCGCACGCGGTTGGCCAGCATCCGCGCCTGCTCTTCCAGCTTCACGGTCTCGCTCCGCTCGCCGTGGACCCGCGATGTGGCGCCTGCGGCGCGAATTGGACCGGGTTCACAGCCCCGCGGCCCAGCGCTCGATGTTGTCGAGGATCGCTGCCGGCGCGTCTTCCTGGAGATAGTGTCCCGCGCCTTCGAGCAGGTGCGGACCGTCCACCCGCGAGAAGACGTTCTTCCAGCGCTGCAGGAACAGCTTGCCGAAAGCGCGATCCTTGAGCGCCCAGCAGATCAGCGCCGGCTTGTCGCGCAGCCGCGAGAGATGGTCCTCGATGAACGCCATCGCGGCGTACGATTCGTGAAAGGGATTCTTCGTCTCGGGGATGAGCTGCGGGAAGCGGGCGATGCCCACCCGGTCGTCCGGAGTGGGAAACGGCGCCCGGTAGGGCTCGAGCTCGCGGTCGGTCAGCCTGCGCGGTCCGCCCCGGGCGAGGAACATCTCCACGAAGATGTTCGACTGCACGCAGCGCCTCCAGCCGCCGCGTCCGAGCACCAGGAACTTGAACAGCCAGGGCAGGCGCAGCCGCGGCTCGCGCGCGAACGCCCAGGTGTTCAGCACCACCAGGCCCGCCACGCGGTCCGGCTGCCGCGTGGCCCAGCCCATCCCGATGGGGCCGCCCCAGTCCTGCATCACCGGCACCACCCGCGCGGGATCCAGCTCGCGCAGCACCCGGCCGAGGTTGTCGACGTGGCGCTCGAGCGTGTACCAGCGCGGATCGCGCGGCTTGTCGCTGCGGCCGAAGCCCACGTGGTCGACCGCGATGACGCGGTAGCGGGGCGAGAGCCGCCGGATGAACTCCCGGTACAGGTAGCCCCAGGTGGGGTTGCCGTGCAGGAGCAGGAAGGTGAGCGGCGCCTCGCGCGGGCCCTCGTCCACCACCGCCTGGCGCACGCCGTGGTCGACGTCGATCAGCCGGCTCTTCCAGGGGAAGCGGCCGCCGAAGTCGGAGTGCACGTCGAGGCCGGTGTACACGCGCATCGCGGACGCACCCTAGCATCCGCCGCCGCGTCGCGCGCCGGTCAGAGGTTGACTGCGCGCATGGCCTGGGCGGGATAGCGCTCGCCGCTGGCAACTCCGCGAGGCGCCGCCTCCTCGATGCGGCGCAGGTCGTCCGCGGTCAGCTGGATCGCCGCCGCGCGCGCGTTCTCCTCCAGGTACTTGCGCCGCTTGGTCCCGGGGATGGGCACCACGTCCTTGCCGCGCGAGAGCACCCAGGCGATGGCGAGCTGCGAGGCGGTGGCGCCCTTCTCCCTGGCGATCTCCTCCACCCGCTTCACCAGATCGAGGTTGCGGGAGAAGTTCTCGCCGGCAAAGCGCGGGTGGTTGCGCCGGTAGTCGTCCGCGGGAATGTCCTCCGGCTTCTTGAACCGCCCGGAGAGGAACCCGCGGCCGAGCGGGCTGTAGGCGACGAAGCCGATGCCCAGCTCGCGCACGGTGGGGAGGATCTCCGCCTCCACGTCGCGGGTCCAGAGCGAATACTCGGTCTGCAGCGCGGTGATGGGATGGGTCTTGTGCGCCCTTCGGATGGTCTGCGGCGCGGCCTCGGAGAGCCCGAGGAAGCGCACCTTGCCGGCCTTCACCAGCTCGCTCATCGCCCCCACCGTCTCCTCGATGGGCACTTTCGGGTCGACGCGGTGCTGATAGTAGAGGTCGATGTGGTCGATGCCCAGCCTGCGCAGCGAGGCGTCGCAGGCCTTGCGCACGTAGTCGGGCTTGCCGCTGATGCCGAGGAAGGCGCCGTCCTCGCCGCGCACGTTGCCGAACTTGGTCGCGACGATCGCCTTGTCGCGCCGGTCGCGGATGGCCTTGCCGAGAAGCTCCTCGTTGCGGAAGGGCCCGTACATGTCGGCCGTGTCGAGGAAGTCGATGCCCAGCTCGAGGGCGCGGTGGATGGTCGCCACCGACTCCGCATCGTCGCGGCCCGAATAGAACTCGCTCATTCCCATGCAGCCGAGGCCCAGCGCGGAGACCTCCAGCTTGCCCAGCTTGCGTCGCTCCATGCGCAACTCCTTTTTGCAGTGCCGGGTACGATGCGTGACCCGGCCTTCAGATCCGCGCGATCGCGGCCGCCGCCTCCTCGAGCAGCGGGCCGTCGGCCGTCTCCTTCGCGTACTCGGCGAGCGCCGCCGAGACGTGCAGCGCGCGCAGCCGCGCAAGCCGCCAGGTCTCTTCGTCCACCGGCCCGTACGCGGCGAGGAACGCCTCCCGCGCCGCGGGCGGAAGGAACGCGTGCACGGCCGCGAGATCGACCGCCGGGTCGCCCCGGTGCACGTCGCCCCAGTCGATCGCGCCGCACAACGCGCCGCCCTCGAAGAGCAACTGCCGCGCGTGCAGGTCGCCGTGCACCAGGGTATCCGCGCGCGGCTGCCGGACCGGGTCGTCCACGAAGGAAGGCGGATCCGCGAGCCGCCGCCGGATCTCCGCGCGCAGGCGTTGCGCCTCCAGCCTGCCGATGCCGTCGGCGGGCAGGCCGCCGGGCGGAATGTCGTGCAGCGCGCGCAAGAAGCGGCCGAGCGGCTCCGCGCACCGCAGCCGCTCTTCAGGGCGCAGCGCGGCGCGGTCCGCGGTGACGCCGGGCAGCAGGCGATGGCCGGCGAACGGCCAGGGAAAGGAGAGATCCGGCTCGCCGCGCAGTTGCGGCACCGGCACGGCCAGCGGCAGCCGCCGCGCAATGCGCGGCAGGACGCGCAGCTCCGTCTCCAGCAGCGCGACGGCCGCCTCGCGCCGGGGAAAGCGGAAGACCCAGCTCCCGTTCACCAGGAACGCGGTGTTGTCCCAGCCCTCTCCCAAAAGCTCCACCCGGGCGGGCGCGAGCGCGGGGAACTGCCGTTCGACCAGGCCCTGCGCGACAGCGGCGCCGAGGGGCACCTCGGCGGCCCAGGGCGGAATCACGGCCACTGGTTGGCATCTTTCGGGAGCGGCCCGCGCTGCGGATTCACGATGCAGAAGCGCTGCCCCGTCGGGGCCTCCATCACCCACCACCGCTTCACGAACGCCACCCGCCTCGCGCCCAGGGCCTCCAGCCGGCGCGCCTCCGCCTCCAGGTCGTCCGCCTCGATGTCCAGGTGGATCCGGCTCTCGTGCGCGACCTTCTGGACCAGGAGGATCGGCTCGGAGCGCGTCCCCTCCAGCACGCGGTAGTTCTCCATGTCCGGTCCGTCGGCGGGGACGACGGCGCGCCCCAGGGCCCCGCTCCAGAAGCGGGTCGCGGCATCCACGTCCGCGACATTGCAGTCGATCACGAAGGTGCTCAGGCGGCTGCGGTGCATGGGGGCCTCCCGGGGTGCGACAGGTTAGCCGATGCGCCGGCTTGACGGGGGCGCGACCCGGACCTATATGCAACAAGTCAGAAGCGTTTCACCCAAATCTTGCAGCGGCGGTAATCACATGGATCCTATAGATTATAAGATCCTCGACCTGCTGCAGCACGACGCGCGCACCACCCAGGTGGAGATGGCCGCCGCGGTGGGGCTCTCGCAGCCCTCCGTGGCCGACCGGATCCGCAAGCTCGACGAGGGCGGCGCGGTGCTCGGATACGTGGCCCGCCTCGACCCGCGCGCCATGGGCAACGACATCCGCGCCTTCATCGGCGTGCGCGTCTCCCATCCCCGCCACCACGACGGGTTCACGAGGCGCATCCAGCAGATCGCCGAGGTGCAGGAGTGCCACCGCGTCGCCGGGCTGGACTCGTACCTGCTCAAGGTGGTGACCCGGAACACCGGGACGCTGGACGAGCTGATCTCCAACCTCCTCCGCCGCATCCCCGGCGTGACCCGCACCACCACCACCATCGTGCTCGCGACGGTGAAGGAGACCACCGCCGTCCCGCTGCACGAGACCGAGGCGGCGCCGCGCCGCCGCAAGGAGGCCGCAGGATGACTCGCCTCGCAAGGCGGATGTGGGGGGTGCAGGCTTCTGCCATCCGCGAGATCCTCAAGGTCACCGAACGCCCCGACGTGCTCTCCTTCGCCGGCGGGCTGCCCGCCGCCGAGGCGTTTCCGGCGGCGGCCATCGCGCAGGCCTATGCCGACGTCCTCGCCGGGGACGCGGGCGCGGCGCTGCAATACGGCCCCACCGAGGGATACCGGCCGCTGCGCGCCTGGGTCGCCGGGCGGATGACCCGGCGCGGCCTTGCCGCCTGCGCGGACCAGGTGCTGATCACCGCCGGCGCGCAGCAGGGCATCGACCTCGTCGGCAAGGCGCTGATCGATCCCGGCGACACGGTGGTGGTGGAGTCGCCCTCGTACCTCGCCGCGCTGCAGAGCTTCTCCACCTGCGAGGCGCGCTTCGCCACGGTTCCCAGCGACGAAGAGGGCATGCGCACCGACGCGCTCGAGCGCGTGCTGCGCGAGGAGCGGCCGCGGCTGGTCTACGTCGTCCCCAACTTCAACAACCCCTCCGGGACCACCCTGCCGCTCGAGCGGCGGATGCAGATCGCCCGCCTCGCCGCCGAGTACCAGGTGACCGTGCTCGAGGACGATCCCTACGGCGAGCTGCGCTACCGCGGCGTGGCGCTGCCGCCCATCGCCGGCCTCGTGCCCGGCGCGCCGGTCATCCATCTCGGCAGCTTCTCCAAGACGCTCGCGCCGGGATTGCGCCTCGGCTACGCGGTGGCGGACGAATCGCTGATCCGGGCGCTCACCATCGCCAAGCAGGCTGCCGACCTGCACACCGCCACGCTCGCGCAGCGCGCGGTGGCCCGCCTGTTCGAGATCTTCGACTACGAGGCCCACCTGCGCGGGCTGCGGCGGCTCTACGGCGAGCGGCTGGAGGCGATGCTGGCCTCGCTCGATCGCTCGATGCCTGCGGGCAGCACCTGGACCCGGCCGGAGGGCGGACTGTTCGTCTGGCTGCGGCTCCCCCGCGGGCTCGACGCGCAGGTGGTGCTCGCCGACGCGATGCGCGAGCGCGTGGCCTTCGTGCCCGGCGCGCCCTTCTACCCGGAGGAGCCGTGCAGGGAGACCTTGCGGCTCAACTTCTCCAACCAGCCGCCGGCGCTCATCGCCGAAGGCATGGCACGCCTGGGCGCCTGCGCCGCGGCGCGGCTCGGGCAGGGCGCCCCCGCGCCGCGAGAGCTTCCCCTGGCCGCTGGCTGACCCACGTTTCGGGATTGTTGCAAACGCAAATATGCGCGCGGGGCGGCAGGTCGATCCTCCAGGAAGTCCACGAAGAGGAGGAAGACCATGACGCGACTCATCTGCAGCATCCTCGCCGCCGGCTCCGCGGCGGTTTCCCTGGCCTCGCCCGCGCGCGCCGACGAATTTCGCGACCGCGACGACCGCCGGCCTGCGCCCATCGCCAGCCGCTGGGACGACGAGGGCATGCGCTGGCGCGACCACGAGCGCGGCGAGCGGTGGCGCGAGCTCCAGCGCGAGCGGGAACGGTTCTATTCGGTCCGGCGCACCCGCTGGGAGTGCGCACGCTTCGAGCGCTGGTACGCGCGCCGCTGCGACCAGCTGCGCTTCCATCGCTGGTAGCGCGCCCGGCCGGCGTCGAGGGTCCCGGCGCGGGCGCCGGGGGCCCGCCCCCCTTGACGCCGGCCGCGCAGCGTGGCGTGAAGGCGGCCATGAAAGCCATCCGCATCGAAAAGCAGGGAGGCCCCGAGGTGATGAAGTTGTCCGACGTCCCGACGCCGTCCCCCGGCGCCGGACAGGCGCTGGTCCGCGTCGAGGCGGCCGGCGTCAACTTCATCGACATCTACCAGCGCGCCGGCGCCTACAAGCTGCCGCTGCCCTTCACCCTGGGCCAGGAAGGCGCGGGCGTGGTGGAGTCGGTCGCGCCCGGGGTGACGGAGGTCAAGCCGGGCGACCGGGTGGCCTGGGCGGGACCGCTGGGCTCGTACGCAACCCACCAGGCCATCCCCGCGGCGCGCCTCGTGCCGG
>DATDMU010000085.1:0-5719 GCA_036518615.1 Myxococcales bacterium | reverse complement strand
CAGCACCTGGCTGTCCACGGTGCGCGACTGCGCGCGCAGCAGCTGGGCTTCCATGCCCAGCCGCACCGCCTGGAGCTGCCCGCGCATGTCGTGGGAGACCAGCGAGAGGAACTCGTCGCGGGTGCGCAGCGCGCGCTCGGTGACGCGCTCGGCGGCGTGCGCGCGCAAGAGCGCATGGATGGTGGCGAGCAGGAGCGCCGGATCCACCGGCTCGGTCAGGTAGGCATCGGCGCCGCTCTCCAGCCCGAAGGCCCGGTCCGATTCCTCGGTGTAGCTCGCGGACAGGTGCAGGATGGGAATGGCGCGGGTCTGCGGGTCGGCCTTGATCCGACGCGCGACCTCCGGGCCGGGCAGGTCGGGCAGGTGCACGTCGAGCACCATGAGGTCCGGCTGCTCGCGGGAGAGGCGCAGCGCGTCCTCGCCGCACGCTCCCTCCACCACCTCGAAGCCTGCCGCTTCCAGCGTACGGCGGAGCGCGAAGCGGGTGCCTTCGGTGTCGTCGACGATGGCGATGCGTTCGCCCACGGCGCGCGACTATAGGGCAAGCCCTCCCGGTGCGCGAGCAGGGCGGCGAGGGGCCGTTCACCTCCGCGGCGCGAGGGGCCGTTCACCTCCGCGGCGCGAGGGATCACCCGCCGGGCGGACGCTCCGGCTGCGGCGCGCGCTCTTCGCTCAGCGGCACCCGGACCACCAGCACGCTGCACGGCGCGCCGGCGGTGACCTTGGACGCCGCCGAGCGCCACCAGGCGTTGGAAGGCTGCGAGGCGCCCGGCGCGCCGAGGACGATGAGGTCCACGTTGTTGCGGCGGGCGAAGAGCAAGAGCGCGTTCGCCGGATCGCCGCCCTCGATCACGTGCATGGTCATGCGCTGCGGGGGGAGGCCGAGCGGCTCCGCCCAGCGGCGCAGGCGGATCAGATGCTCCAGAGGCGACTCGTCGGCCTCGTCGAGGAGCACGAGCGAGGGCTCCACCACCGAGACGAAGATGAGCCGCGACTCGCCTGGGGCCGAGAGCACCCGCTGGGCGGCGCGGCGGATGGCGGGCTGGCGCTCGTCGTCGGGGTGCATGGTGTCCACCGCGACGAGGATCACCGGCGCCCCGTCCGCTGCCGCCGGCCGGCCCGGCGACAGGCGCCGCAGGCGGCGCAGCTTCCACATCCGGCTCAGGTGCGCGACGTGGCTGGCCCGGCGCGTGCGCTCGGCGCGCTCGGTCAGCACCACCTGCGAGAGGTTGCGCAGGTCGAAGGCCACGTGCGCGGCGGACTGGTACCGCTCGGACGCGGAGGGCTCCAGGCAGCGCAGGATCACCTCCTGCAGCGCAGGCAGGAAGGCGGGGATGCGCCGGCGCGGCGGCACCGGGTCGAGCCAGAGCCGCTCGCGCAGCCCGGCGAGCGTGGCGGGCGCGTCGAAGGGCAGCTCCCTGGTGGCCAGCTCGTAGAGGATGACGCCGAGGGCGAAGAGATCGCTGCGCGGGTCTCCGCGGACGCGCAGCACCTGCTCGGGAGAGATGTAGGGCGGCGAGCCCGCCAGGCGGTCCTGCTCGGCGAGGAGATCGGGAACGCGCGGGTGGTGGGCGAAGCCGAAGTCGAGGAGCACCGCCGTCCCGTCGGGCTTGACGATGACGTTGTCCGGTTTCAGGTCGCCGTGCACCACTTCCTGGCGATGGATGGCGTGCAGCGCGTCGGCGATGGCCGCGCCGAGGCGCGCCACCTCGTCCGCCGGCCGCGGCGCGCGCGCCACCACGCTCTCCAGATTCTCGCCCTCCACCCGCTCCAGCACCACGTAGGGCGTCCGGGCCAGGTCGCCCGAGGCCACGAAGCGCGGCACGTGCGGGCCGGAGAGGAGCGGCAGGATTGCCTCCTCGGTCCGGTACCCGAGCAGGCTCTCCGCCGACTCGCCGGCGCCGAGGCGCGGCACCTTCATCAGCATGGGGAACCCGGCGCCCGCGCGCTCGACGGCGTAGATGTGGCCCTGCGCGCCCTTGTGGATGCGGCGCCCGAGGGTGAAGCCGTCCACCTCGGCCCCTTCTGCAAGGGCCTCGAGCAAGGCTGCGCGCCCGGCGACGTTGGCTTCCGCGGTCAACCTGCGCGGGATTCTCGCACGGAGCGGCGGCCGCCGCTACGCGTGGCACACCTCGGCCACCGCGCTGCGAAGCTGCTCGAGCTGCACCGGCTTGCGCATGACGCCGAGGACGTGTTCCTCCAGCAGCGAAGCGGGCGGGTTCGCGCTGACCACCAGCACCGGCACCGCGTTGAGGTCGTCGTCGCGGCTCTTCTCGTGCAGGAACTCCCAGCCGTTCATCACCGGCATCATCAGATCCAGGAGCACCAGGTCGGGGCGGCCGCGCCGGCGCATGAACGCCAGCGCCTCCTTGCCGTTCTCGGCCAGATCCACGCGATAGCCGTCCTCCGTCAGCACGTCGCGGAGCGCCTCGCGGATGTCTTCGTCGTCGTCGATGACCAGGATGCGACAATCCGTGTGCGGCACTCCGGGAGGATGCGCATGGCCCTTCGTCGCGGCGAGGGGCGCCGCCGATCCGTTGGGGTTGCTCGATCGCACACTGGTCGACGGGGCGGCCGCCGCCGTCTGGCACGCGCCCATGCCCCGCGCTACTGCAGGCGGCATGACGCCCGGCGGCGACCACCTGCGCGACGCCGACACCGTCCTCGCGGGCGGCGGCGAGATGGGCGCCCTGATGCGCGCCACCGACTGGTCGCGGACGCCGCTCGGGCCGGTCAGCCGCTGGCCGCAGACCCTGCGCACCACCGTCAGCACCTGCCTGAGCTCGCGCTTCCCCATCCTCGTCTGGTGGGGCCCGGAGATGGTGAAGCTCTACAACGACGCGTACCGCGACATCCTCGGCAGCAAGCACCCGCACGCCCTCGGGGCGAAGGGCCGCGAGGTGTGGCCGGAGATCTGGAACATCATCGGACCCATGCTGGAAGGCGTGCTGCTGCGCGGCGAGGCCACCTGGTCGGAAGACATCTTCCTGCCGCTGGAGCGGAAGGGCTTTCCCGAGGAGTGCTACTTCACCTTCTCGTACAGCCCCATCCGCGACGAGTCGGGAGGGGTGGGGGGCATCTTCACCGCCGTCACCGAGACGACCCAGCGCGTCCTCGGCGACCGCCGGCTGCGCACGTTGCGCGAGCTGGCCTCCGCCACCCTGGAAACCCGCACCGCCGACGCGGTGTGCGCGGCAGCGGTGGCGACGCTGTCGCGGAACGCGCAGGATCTGCCCTTCTTCGCCCTCTACCTGCGCGACGGCGAAGAGCTCCGCTGCACCGGCGTCGGGGGCCTTGCGCCCGCCCGTTCCCGCGAGGACGCCTGGCGCGTGCAGGAGGCGGCGCGGACCGGCAGGCCCATCGCGCTCGACGATCTGGAGGAGCTGGCCGCAACCGGCGCCACCATCCGCAGGGCGATCACCCTGCCGGTGCTGCGCCCGGGCGAAGAGCGCGCAGCCGCGGTGCTGGTGGCGGGGCTGAGCCCGCTGCTCGCCCTCGACGAGGCCTACGCCGGCTTCCTCGACCTGGTCGCCGGCCAGATCGCCGCCGCCATCTCCGCTGCGCGCGCGCACGAGTCCGAGCGCAAGCGGGCCGAGGCGCTGGCCGAGCTGGACCGCGCCAAGACGGCGTTCTTCAGCAACGTGAGCCACGAGTTCCGCACGCCGCTCACGCTCATCCTCGGACCGGTGGAGGACGCCTTGCGCTCCGCCTCCGGGTCGCTCTCCGGCGAGCCGCTGCGCTCGCTGTACCGGAACTCGCTGCGGCTGTTGAAGCTGGTCAACGCGCTGCTCGACTTCTCCCGCATCGAGGCCGGGGCTGCCACCGCCGCGTACCAGCCCACCGACGCGGCGCGGCTCACCGCGGAGCTGGCGGGCGCTTTCCGCTCCGCGGTGGAGCGCGCGTCGCTGCGCCTCGAGATCGACTGCCCGGAGCTGCCCGAGCCGCTCTTCGTCGACCACGACCTCTGGGAGAAGCTGGTCTTGAACCTCCTCTCCAACGCGCTCAAGTTCACCTTCCAGGGCAGCATCCGCCTCCGCCTTCGCTGGGTGGGCCGCGGGGCGGAGCTGACCGTGGAGGACACCGGCACCGGCATCGCCCAGGACGAACTGCCGCGCATCTTCGAGCGCTTCCATCGCGTGGCCGGCGCCCGCGCCCGCACCCACGAGGGTTCGGGCATCGGACTTTCGCTGGTGCAGGAGATCGCGCGCCTGCACGGCGGAACCGTCGCGGTGGAGAGTCTGCCGGGCCAGGGAGCCACCTTCCGCGTCTTCATCCCGCGCGGCAGCGACCACCTCCCGCGCGAGCAGGTCAAGCCCGGGCCGGGCGCCGCTTCCGCCACCGGGGCCGCGCCTTTCGTGGACGAGGCGTTGCGCTGGTTGCCCGGCAGCGGGGAGGGCGGCATGGAGGCGGGGGCGGGCAGCGAACGGATCCTCGTGGCCGACGACAACGCCGACATGCGCGAGTACGTGACGCGGCTCCTCTCGCAGCGCTGGGCGGTCCGCTCGGCCGCGGACGGCGAGGCGGCGCTTCGGATGGCCCGCAGCGAGCGGCCCGACCTGGTGCTCGCCGACGTGATGATGCCCGGCCTCGACGGGTTCGAGCTGCTGCGCGCGCTGCGCTCGGAGGCCGCGACCCGCGGCGTCCCGGTGATCATGCTCTCGGCGCGCGCCGGCGAGGAGGCGCGCATCGAAGGCATCGAGGCGGGCGCCGACGACTACCTGGTCAAGCCCTTCTCCGCGCGCGAGCTGATCGCGCGCGTCTGTGCCCACCTGACCATCGGGCGGCTTCGCGCCGAAGCCTCGCGCGAGCGCGAGCGCCTTTCGGAGCTGTTCGAGCAGGTCCCCGTGGGCCTCGCGGTCCTGGAAGGGCCGGAGCATCGGCACGTGGTGGCGAACCCGTCCTACCGCGCGATGCTGGGGCGGGGCGAAGTGCTGGGACGCTCGGTGCGGGAAGTGTTTACCGAGGGCGGCGATGGCGACATCGTGGAGGTGATGGACCGCGTCTACCGCTCCGGCGAGGCGGTCCGCGGCGCCGAGATGCACGCCCGCATCCAGCGCGACGGCGCATCGGGTCTCGAGGACGCCTGGTTCACCTTCGCCATGCATCCGCTGCGCGGCCCTGCGGGAACGGTCACCGGCGTGATGCTGGTGGCAGCCGACGTGAGCGACCAGGTGCTGGCGCGGCGGCGGGTGGAGGACCTGCGCGCGGCCGCGGAGAGCGCCAACGCGGCCAAGGACGACTTCCTCGCCATGCTCGGCCACGAGCTGCGCAACCCGCTCGCGCCGATCGCCACGGCGCTCCATCTGATGAAGCTGCGCGCCGGGAACACGCTGGAAAAGGAGCGCGCGGTCATCGAGCGGCAGACCGCGCACCTCACCCGGCTGGTGGACGATCTGCTCGACGTGTCCCGCATCACCCGCGGCAAGGTGGAGCTGCGCCGGCGGCGGCTCGAGGTCTCGGAGGCGGTGACCCGCGCCATCGAGATGGTCAGCCCGCTGCTCGAGGAGCGGCAGCATCGCCTCACCATCTCGGTCCCTTCGCGCGGCCTGGCCGTGGACGCCGATCCCGCCCGGCTTTCGCAGGTGGTGGCGAATCTGCTCACCAACGCCGCGAAGTACACCGACCCGGGCGGCAGCATCGAGGTGACGGCCGGGCGCAGCGAGGGCGGGGTGCGCATCTCGGTTCGCGACGACGGCGTGGGCATCGACCCGGCGATGGT
>DATDMU010000084.1:0-26473 GCA_036518615.1 Myxococcales bacterium | reverse complement strand
AGCGTCGCGCCGCATGCAGGATCCCGCAGCGGAAGAGCTGAGGTTGCCGCAGGCGAAGGTGGAGGAGCTGCGCGCGGCGGTGGAGTCGGCGCAGGCGAATCCGGCCTCGCTGCAAGAGCACGCGAACGCGGTGCGCGAGGTCGTGTTCCGTCTCGACCGCGGAGTCCTGCGCGTGGCGGAGAAGGGCCCGCAGGGCTGGGCCATCCACGGCTGGATCCAGGGCGCCATCAATCTGTTCTTCAGCCTGACGCAGAGCGAGCGCCTGGACTGCGGAGATCTCCAGTTCTTCGACAAGGTGCCCCCCAAGCGCGAGCTGGGCGAGTTTCGCGTGGTGCCGCCCGGCGTGGTCCGCTACGGAGCGCACGTGGAGAAGGGCGCGGTGGTGATGCCCGGCTACGTGAACATCGGCGCGCGGGTGGGCACCGGCACCATGGTGGACACCTGGGCCACGGTGGGCTCCTGCGCCCAGGTCGGCCGCTTCGTCCACCTCTCCGGCGGCGTGGGCCTGGGCGGGGTGCTCGAGCCGCCCGGCGCGCGCCCTGTGATCATCGAGGACGGCGCCTTCATCGGCAGCCGCTGCATCGTGGTGGAAGGCGTGCTGGTGGAGCAGGAGGCGGTGCTGGGCGCCGGAGTCGTCCTCACCGCCACCACCCCCATCTACGACGTGACCGGCCCTTCGGAGAAGCTGATCAAGGGCATGGTGCCGGCGCGCAGCGTGGTGATTCCCGGCATGCGGCCGCGCAAGTTCCCCGCGGGCGAGTACCTGACGCCCTGCGCGCTGATCATCGGCGTGCGCAAGGAGAGCACCGACCGCAAGACGTCGCTGAACGCCGCCTTGCGCGACTTCGGGGTGTCGGCCTGATGCAGCTCGCGGAGCGCACGCTGCGGCTGTGCGAGATCCGCAGCCCCATCGGCGAGGAAGCGGCGCTCGCCGCCTACGTGGCAGAGGAGACCTCCGGCGAGCGCATCGGCAACGCGGTGGTCTGCGGCCGCGTCGCCGGCGACAGGCCCGCGGTCATCCTCGCCGGCCACCTCGACACGGTCCCGCTGCAAGAGGGCGACTTTCCCGCCCGCCGCGCCGCGGGCCGCGTGCATGGCCGCGGCGCTTCCGACATGAAGGGCGCGCTGGCGGTGATGATCGAGCTGTGGCGCGGGCTGCCGCGCGACTCGCTGCCGGTCGAGCTGGTGCTGGTGTTCTACGACCGCGAGGAGGGGCCGGTGGCGGAGAACGGCCTTTTGCCGCTCTTGCAGGCGCGCCCCGACCTGCGCCGCGCGGCGCTGGCGCTCTGCCTCGAGCCCACCGACCTCGCGCTCCAGGTGGGCTGCTGCGGCTCCATGCACGCGACCCTCACCTTCGAAGGGCGCAGCGCCCATTCGGCGCGGCCGTGGCAGGGGGAGAACGCCATCCACAAGGCCGGCGCGCTGCTCGAGCACCTGCGCGCGCTCCAGCCGCGCGAGGTGCGCATCGGCGAGCTGTCGTACCGCGAGGTGTTCTCGGTGACCCGCATCGGCGGCTTCACCGGCCGCAACGTGGTGCCGGCGCGCTGCGAGCTGAACCTGAATTTCCGCTTCGCGCCCGGCCGGCCGCTGGCCGAGGCCGAGGCGGAGGTGCTGGCGCTGGCCCGGCAATTCGGCGCCTCCGCAGCCATCACCGACCGCGCGCCCAGCGGGCCGGTCATCCTCGACAATCCGCTGCTCCAGGAGTTCCGCGCCCTCACCGCCGCGCCCGTCGAGCCCAAGCAGGCCTGGACCGACGTCGCCCAGCTCGCGCAGGCGGGAATCGCCGCCGCCAACTTCGGGCCCGGAGAGCAGGCGCAGGCGCACCAGAAGGGCGAGAGCTGCGGGGAGGAGGCGCTGCAGCGCGCCTACGCCATGCTCGAGCGGTTCCTGCGCGAGGCCGCCACGTGATCGAGGCGTTCGTCGGGCTGGGCTCGAATCTCGGCGACCGGCTGGGAAACCTGGGCACCGCGGTGGGCCTCCTCGCGCGCGAGCCGGGGTTCGTCCTGCGCAAGCTCTCGCTCGCGTACGAGAGCGAGCCGGTGGGGCCGCCGCAGCCGCGCTACCTGAACGCGGTGGCGCAGATCGGCACGCTGCTCTCGCCGCGGGCCACGCTGCAGCGCCTGCAGTCGGTGGAAGACGCCATGGGCCGCGTCCGGCGCGAGCGCTGGGGGTCTCGCGAGATCGACCTCGATCTCCTGCTCTACGGCGACCGCGTCCTCCAGGAAACGGGGCTTCAGATCCCGCATCCGCTGCTCGCCGTGCGCGCCTTCGTCCTGGGTCCGCTCGCGGAGATCGCGCCCGAGGTGGTGCATCCGGTCCGGCGCCTGACGGCGAAAGCGCTGCTCGAGGCGCTGGCGCCGGAGGAGCGCGCAGGCGTCGCGCCCTTCCGCGCCATCCGCGCGCCCTTGCCGCTGGAGGGCGAAGAGGAGCCGCAGCAGGGCTGACCGTGGTAGATCGGCGCGCGATGAAACGCCTCGCGCTCGCCAGTGCCGCGCTCGCGCTCGCCGCCTGCAAGCCGTCCCGGCAAGCGCCCGCGCCGCCCCCCGCCACCGACGCCGGCGCGGGGCTCGACGTGCACGATCCGAAGGCGCTCATGGCCGAGGTGGACCGGCTCCGCGACCAGCTCAAGGACAAGCCCAAGTCCTTCGAGGTGCTCTCGGCGCTGGGCACCCTCTATTTCCAGAACGCCCGCTATCTCGAGGCGGTGGACACGTTCAGGCAAGCCGAGGAGATCGCTCTTCCCTTCGAGGCGGATGCCGCCGCGCTGCGGAAGAAGGGCGTCAAGCCCGCCGCCGAGCTGCCGCCGGAGTGCCGCCGCGGCCCCGACCATGGCCTCGTGCAGATCGCCGCGGCAGCGAAGAAGCTGGGCGCCCCGAAAGAGTTGCGCTGCCTGGAGACCGCGCTGGAGATGTCGGTTGCCGACCGCGCGCGGCGCGGCGACAGCTTCTACCTGATCGGCAACCCCGACGCCGCCCTCGAAGAGCACCGCAAGGTGCTGGAGCGCTCGCCCGATTATCCCGACTCGCTCTTCTTCGTCGGCGCCATCCTGCTCGAGCAGTCCAAGGGCGACAAGAAGATGCTGGCGGAGGGCAAGAAGTACTGGGAGCGGCTGCTCGAGGTGGCGCCCGGCTCGCCCCGCGCGCCGCTGGTGCGCGAGACGCTTCCCAGGGCCGACGAGCTGTTCAAGCCCAAGGCCGAGGTCCCGCCCGGGCAGAGCCAGGCGGCGCAACAGACCGGCCAGCTTCCCCAGGGGCACCCTCCCGTCCAGGGCGACCAGCCGCCGGAGCCCACCGCCGAGGAGATGAAGAACATGGAGGAGGCGGTGGAGCACACCGAGCGCACGCCGGAGCTGGAGAAGGGGCTGGACCAGCTCCTCACGGAAGGCGAGCGCGACCTCGACCTTGGCAAGTACCAGGACGCCCGCGACGCGGTGGTGCGGGTGATGCCCATGCGCCCCAACGACGCGCGCACCGCGGCGGCCCTGGGCGGAGCCATGCGCGGGCTCGGGCGGATGTAGATGGCGCAGCGGACGCTCGCGCACGCGCTGCAGCTCGACCCCACCCAGCCGCGGGCGCTGTACGAGATGGCGAAGCTGCAGGCGCAGCAGGGCGACAAGGCGGCAGCGGCGCAGAACTTTGCCAGGCTCAAGGGCGCGGACCCGAAGTTCGCCCGCGCCCACAAGGTGGACGAGGAGCTGGCGAAGCTCCGCTGAAAACCGCTCGCCCCGGCCCGCCGGGCAGGCTGCCGTGCGCGACGACCGCCGGATGAGCACTGTGCGTGCAGGAGGTTTCACGCACAATGGATGCGACCGCATTGCTGCAGCGCGATCACGAGGCCGTGGAGCAGCTGTTCCGCCAGTTCGAGAAGCTGACGGAGCGCGCGCACAAGTCGAAGGAGAAGATCGTCCTGAAGATCATCCGCGAGCTGGCGATCCACTCCGCGGTGGAGGAGATGCTCTTCTACCCCGCCGTCCGCACCGCCGGCCTCAAGGCCGACACCCGCGCCGGAGGGCAGGCCTCGGAGACGGTGCTCGAGTCTCTCGAGGAGCACCACATCGTCAAGTGGACCTTGTCCGAGCTGGAGAAGATGAAGCCCGACGACGAGCGCTACGACGCGAAGGTCAAGGTGCTGATGGAGAGCGTCCGGCACCACGTCAAGGAGGAGCAGGACGAGCTGTTCCCCAAGGCGCGGCGGCTGCTCGGAGCGAAGGTGCTGGCGGAGCTGGGACTGCGGATGGAGAAGGCGAAGAAGCTGGCGCCGACGCGCCCGCACCCGCGCGCTCCGGATCAGCCGCCCGGGAACATGGTCGCGGGGACCATGGCGGCGATGATGGACAGGGCGAAGGATCTGGTGCGCGACGGCGCCGAGAAGATGCTGTCGCGCAGGAGAAGGGCGGAAGCGAACGCTTGACCGCGATCGGGGCTCGCTCTTCGCTTCGCGGGACTGGGTGCGGGTGCGCGTGAGCGTGCGGGATTTGCGCTCCCGGGTTGCGTTTGCGATTTGCACCCCTGCCCGGGACCTCAAGACCTGCACGCAGACGCGCACCCGCACTCGCACTCGCACCCGATCCCGCCGCCGCGAAAGCGCGGCTCCCGAGCGTCAGGGGGGAGACAGGGTTGACCCGAGGACTTCATCGAGCGCGGCGTTGAGCGCGGCGGGGTCGTCCAGCATCAGCCAGTGCGAGACGCCGGGGATGGTGCGCCGCCGCACGCCTTCGAGGTTGTAGGCCATGTACGGGTTGTCCATCCCCTGCGCGTCGATGGCGAACTTCGGCCCGCCAAAGCGCGCGAGCGATGCGGCCGGGGTCGAGTCCCCGAGCGAGCTGCGCAGCGCCGCGAAGGCGGGAACGTCCATCCTCGCAACCGCCTCCAGCACGCGGCGCCGCGTCTCCGGCTTCGCCAGCGAACCGACCATCTCGTCGAACCACTCCCGCAGCTTCTGCGGGGTGGCGCCCTGGTCGTGCTTGCGGAACCATTCCTTCACGTTCTCCGGACCGCGGCTGTAGTCGCCCACCGCGTCCACGTAGACGAGGCCGAGGAGCTTGTAGGGGAAGCGCCCGGCGAACTCCGAGAGCACCCCTCCCGCCATGCTGTGGCCGACCAGCCAGAACTTCGGCAACGCCAGCCGGGTGACGAGTCCGTTCAGGTCCTCCGCCAGCGCCGCGATGGTGTACTCCTGTGCCCTGGGCGAGCTTCCGTGGCCGCGCGCATCGAAGGCGACCACGCGGTGCTGCTTGCGCAGGTGCTCGACCTGCGCGCTCCACACCGTGCAGTCGCAGCCCAGCCCGTGGTGCAGCACCACCGGCACGCCGCTTCCGCCGGTGTCCTCGACGTGCAGGTTCATCGATCGCGCTCCCACGGACGCGGCGGCTCTCCCTGCCGCTTCAGATTCGCTTCCCGCTGCGCCTCCAGCTCGTCGCGCTCCTCTCGCGGCAGCGGCGAAGGCGGCCGCCGCGAGGAGGCGAGAAGCTGCACCCGCGCCACGCCCTCCAGCATCTCCATCTTGTCGCAGGCGTCGTAGAGCGCCCTGTGCCCGAACCCCATCGCCAGCGCCCCGTGCCGCTCCATCAGCACGCAGTGGGCCGTCTTGAGGAAGGGCCTGACCGCCTCCGCCACACGCTCCGTTCCCGGCGTGGCATAGCGCGCCGTCGGCACGTCGCCCAGCGCGGTGACCGCCTCCGGCATGCAGGCGATCAGCTCCTCCTCCGCGAGCGTCAGCGCCACCGCGTGCGGCGGATGGGCGTGCACCACCGCGACGCATGTGGGTCGCTCCTCGTAGCAGGCGAGGTGCAGGAGCAGCTCGGAGGACGGGCGCCGCAGCTCGTGCAGCGACTCGCCCGACAGGTCGGTGACCACCAGCTGGTCCTCGGCGAGAAAGCCCTTGTTCACGCCCGCGGGAGTGCAGAGCAGCCGCCGCGGACCCAGCCGGCAGGAGAGGTTTCCTTCGCCACCGTTGATCAGCTGGCGCGCGTAGAGGCGCCGGCCGATCTCGACCATCTGCAGCCGCGCGGCGCGCTCGCCCGGATACTCGATCGCCACGAGCGCCTTGGTACAACAAGACAGCGCGCCTTCATAGCTTCGCTTCCGCGGCGAGCCACGCGAGCGCCTCCTCGCGGCTGTCGAATGCGCGCAACCGGCTTCCGGTCATGAGGTTGTTGGCCCGGAACGCGATCTTGCCCACGCCCTTGACGCCGCAGACCGCGACCGCGCGCTCCCAGGGCTCGTCGTGCACCGTCAGATCGCGGAACGCCGCCAGCACGTCGTTGTCGAAGCGCATGCGGGAGACGTCCACCAGGGTGAGGATCTCCTTGCGCTTCGGCTGGCGCGCGACGAACGCGCGCGCCTCGGCGATCCGCGCCAGCGCGGTGGCCTTGTCGTCGATGCCGGAGAAGTCGAGCAGCAGGATGCGGCAGCCCGCAGCCTCGATGAAGCCGACGCTCATCAGCCGAGCAGGCGCGCGGCGAGGAGGTCCTGTACGTCCAGCAGCCCCACCGGGCGGCCGTCGCTGTCCACCACCGGGAGCTGGTCCACCTGGGTGTTGCGGAGGATCTCCGCGGCGGTCTGCGCCAGGTCGTCGGCGCCCACCGTCCGCGGGCTCTTGCCCATCACCGAGGAGACGGCGCGGCTGAAATCCACCTCGCCCCGCTGCACCAGCCTGCGCAGATCGCCGTCGGTGAAGATGCCGACCAGCCTGCCGTTCGCGTCGACCACGCTGGCGGCGCCCGGCCGTCCCTCGGTGCGCGTCATCACCGCCGCGGTGTCGCGAAGCGAGGAGGTGGCGGGCACGGTCGGATTCCGCTCCCCGGTCCGCATCACGTCCCGCACGCGCAAGAGCTGCCGCCCGAGCGAGCCGCCGGGATGCAGCGAGGCGAACTGTTCGGGCGAGAACCCGCGGCGGTGCTGCACGGCCATGGCCAGGGCATCGCCCATGGCGAGAAGCGCCACCGTGGACGCCGTGGGCGCGAGCCCGAGCGGGCACGCCTCCGGCACCGGCCCGATCTCCAGGACCACGTCGGCCTGGTCGGCGAGCGAGTTGCGCGGTCCGGAGGTCATCGCCACGATGGGCGCGCCGAGCCTGCGGATCGACGGCATCAAGCGCAGGATCTCGTCGGTCTCGCCGCTGTTGGAGAGCGCCAGCACCAGGTCGCCGGGCACGAGCCGGCCGAGGTCGCCGTGCAATGCTTCCGCCGGGTGCAGGTAGAGCGAAGGCGTGCCGGTCGAGGCGAAGGTGGCGGAGATCTTCTGCGCGATGAACCCGGGCTTGCCCATCCCGGTCACCACCACGCGACCGGGACAGGACAGTACCATCTCCACGGCACGCGCGAAGTGGCCGTTGAGGCGCCCGGAAAGCTGTGCCACCGCCTCCGCTTCGGCGCGGATCACCTGCCGCGCGTGCTCCACGATGTCCTGCTTGGGGACGGTGTCCGGCACCGGGCTGAGTCGTCTGCGGGTCGCCATTGCCTTGTTCGCGGGCGGTCAGTACCACGTCCGGGGCGCCGCGTCATCCCGCCGCAATCTCTTGACGCGCCGCGCCCCAGGCCCTATCTGAATGAGCCCTCATTCAGGCCGGGCGCATCCACGGGGCAAGACCCGGCTGCTGCGGAGATCGGCCACGGTGCAGGCGCGCGAAAACAAGACCACCGACAAGCGCGGGCGCATCCTCGAGGCGGCGATCAAGATGTTCGCCGAGCGCGGGTTCCACACCGCCACCGTGGCCGAGATCGCGCGCGAGGCGGGGGTGGCCGACGGCACCATCTACCTCTACTTCAAGAGCAAGGAAGACCTCCTCCTCAGATTGTTCGACGAGAAGATGACCGAGCTCACCGCGGAGGCCCGGGCGGAGGTCGAGGGGCAGCGCACCGCGCCCGAGAAGCTGCGGCGGTTCATCCAGCTCCACCTCTCGCTGGTGGAGCGCAACCCGGATCTGGCCTCCGTGCTGATCGTGGAGCTGCGGCAAAGCGCGCAGTTCCTCAGGGCGGCCGATCGCAACAAATTGGCCGCCTATGCCGACGTCATCGCCGAAGTGGTGAGGGCCGGACAGGAGAGCGGCGAGCTCGACGGCACCATCTCGCCGGGGACGGTGAAGCGGGCCATGTTCGGGGCGCTCGACGAGCTCGCGCTGGCGTGGCTTCTGGGCGGCCGCAAGACACCCCTGAAGAAGACCGCGGCCGAGGTCGCGGAGTGGTTCGTACGCGGGCTGTTGCCCGCAGATGGAGGCGAGTCTTGAAGATCCTTGTCACGGTCAAACGCGTGGAAGACTACGAGTCCAAGATCAAGGTGAAGCCGGACAACACCTGGATCGTCACCGAGGGCGTGAACTACCGCGCCAACCCGTTCGACGAGATCGCCGTGGAGGAGTCGCTGCGCCTGCGCGACAGCAACGCTCCCTCCGAGGTGGTGGCGGTCAGCATCGGCAGCGCCGCCGCCCAGGCGGAGATCCGCTCGGCGCTGGCGATGGGCGCCGACCGCGGAATCCTGGTCAAGCACGACGGCTTCCTCGATTCCGACGCCGTCGCGCGGCTCCTCCAGAAGGTGGTGGAGAAGGAGAAGCCCGACGTGGTGCTGCTCGGCAAGCAGGCGGTGGACGTGGACGACAACGTCACCGGCCAGCTCCTCGCCGAGTACCTCGGCTGGGGGCAGGCCACCTTCGCCTCGAAGAAGGAGTCGCTGGAGAGCCCGGAGGAGAAGGCGAAGAAGCCGGGGCTCCGGCTGGCGGCGGACAAGAAGTCGATGCAGGTGGTGCGCGAGGTGGACGGCGGCGTGGAGACGCTGGAGCTGCAGCTGCCCGGCATCGTCACCGTGGACCTGCGCCTCAACGTGCCCCGCTACGCGAGCCTGCCCAACATCATGAAGGCGAAGAAGAAGCCCATCGAGGAGCTGGCCCCCGCGGCGCTCGGCGTCGACGTGACGCCGAAAGTGAAGGTGGTCCGGGTCGAGGCGCCGCCCGCCCGGGCTGCGGGAGTGAAGGTCCCCGACGTGGCCACCCTGGTGCAGAAACTCCACGACGAAGCGAAGGTGATCTGACATGGCGACCATTCTGGTGATCGCGGAGCAGGCGCACGGGCATCTCAAGAAGGCGACGCTGAGCGCGCTCACGGCGGCGCAGCAGCTCGCGCAGAAGAACGGCGGCACGCTGGAGGGCGTGGTGATCGGGCCCGGCGCGCAGGCGGCGGCGCAGGAGGTGGCGGCCTACGTGGGCACCGTCTACGCCATCGAAGGCGCGGGGTTCGAGCACGCCACCGCCGAGACGCACTCGGCGGCGGCGGCGGAGGCGGCGAAGAAGGCCGGCGCGACCGACGTGGTCGTAGCCGCCACCGCCTACGGCAAGGACATCGCCCCGCGCATCGCCGGCAAGCTCGGCGCGGGCGTCGCCTCGGACATCGTCGGCGTGGTGAGCGCGAACCAGTTCAAGCGCGCCATGTGGGCGGGCAACGCCATCGCCACGGTGGAGGTGACCACCAAGGTCAAGGTGATCTCGGTCCGCGCCACCGAGTTCGCCGCGGCGCAGAAGGCCGCCTCGCCGGGCAGCGTCCAGGCTCTGAGCGCAACCGCGCCAGCCGCCAGGACGAAGTTCATCGAGTTCAACGAGGTGAAGAGCGCGCGGCCGGAGCTGACCGAGGCGGCCGCGGTGGTCTCCGGCGGCCGCGGCACCAAGGGCGACTTCAAGCCCATCGAGGCGCTGGCGGACGTGCTCGGCGCGGCCGTGGGCGCCTCCCGCGCCGTGGTGGACGCGGGCTGGCAGCCCAACGACCTCCAGGTCGGCCAGACCGGCAAGGTGGTGGCGCCCAAGCTCTACATCGCCGCGGGGATCTCCGGGGCCATCCAGCACCTCGCGGGCATGAAGGGCTCGAAGACCATCGTCGCCGTGAACAAGGACGCGGAGGCGCCCATCTTCCAGGTGGCCGACTACGGCCTCGTCGCCGACCTGTTCAAGGCGCTGCCCGAGCTGACGGAAGAAGTGAAAAAGCTGAAGTGATGGATTCCGGGCTCGCGCGCCTCGGGGTCTGCCGGATTCCCGTTCCGGTCCCCTTCCCCGAGGCGGGCGGGCCCGCCAACGTCTACGTGATCGAGGAGGAGGGCGGCGGGGTCGCCCTCTTCGACGCGGGCATCGGCACCAAGGACGGCAAGGCGGCGCTGCACGCGGGCTTCGAGCGGCTGGGCCTCTCGCTCGGCGACATCCGCCGCATCTTCGTGAGCCACGGGCACATCGACCACTACGGCTACGCCCGCGCCGCGCAGGAGGCGTCGGGAGCGCCCGTCTACGCGCACGTCCGCGATCACGACAAGCTCACCGGCCGCGATCGCAGCGCCACGCGGCTGGAGCTGTACGCGGCGTACCTCTCGCGGCTGGGCGCGCCCGCGCACCTGCTCGAGCACGTCCGCGTCCACCGGCAGGACGCGCTGCGGATGGCGCGGCCGCTGGAGCAGGTGGAGCCGCTTCCGGAAGGCACGCTCCTGCGCTTCAAGCGCTTCTCCGCCGAGGTGCTCCACCTGCCCGGGCACACCCCGGGACTCGTCTGCCTCTGGGCGCGCGACAGCCGCGTGCTCTTCTCCGACGACCACCTGCTCGAGCGCGTCTCGCCCAACCCGCTGCTCGATCTGGAAGGCCGGCCCGAGCCTTCGCACAAGGCGCTGGTCGCGTATCTGGCCTCGGCCCGTCGCGTGCGCGCGCTGCCGGTCGGGCTGGTCGCGCCGGGGCACTGCGAGCCGTTCTCGGGGCACGTGGAGATCATCGACCGGCTGCTCGCGTTCTACGCAAAGCGGCAGGAGCGGATCGTCGAGCTGCTCCGGGAGCGCACGGCCAGCCCGGCGGAGCTTGCCCCGCGCATCTTCCCCCACGCCCGCGAGCACCAGCTCTACCTGACGCTCTCGGAGGTGATGGGCAATCTGGAAGTGCTGGAAGAGCAGGGCCGGGTCGTGCGAAAGGAAGCGGGAGGAACCATCCGGTTCGAGGTCGCCTGACGATGTCGCGATGGATCTGGCGCGCCGCGTGGCTCCTGCTCCCGGCCGCCTGGCTGTCCCACCGCTTCCTGCAGCAAAGCACGCTGACCTTCTTCGTCTCCTGCGCCTCGCTGATCCCGCTGGCGAAGACCATGGGCGATGCCACCGAGGCGCTGGCCGAGCGGATGGGGCCCGCCACCGGCAGCCTGCTCAACGCCACCTTCGGCAACGCCGCGGAGCTGATCCTGGGAGTCTCCGCGCTCCGCCACGGCCACGTCGGCCTGGTGAAGGGCAGCATCACCGGGTCCATCCTCGGCAACCTGCTCCTGGTCGCGGGCGGGAGCATCGTGGTGGGCGGCGCGCGCTTCAACCGGCTGCGCTTCAACCGGCTGGCCGCCTCCTCCAGCGTCTCCACCCTCTTCCTCGCGGTGGTGGCCATGGCGGTGCCGACGCTGCTCTCGCTCAACCGCAGCCCGCGCTACGACCCGGCGCTGCTTTCCGAGGAGATCTCCGCCGTCCTCGTGGTCATGTACGGGCTCTCGCTCTGGTTCGGGCTGCGCACGCACAAGGAGCAGCTGGCCTCTGCCCGCGAACCCATCGCGGCCACGCCGGCAGAGGCCGCCGCAGGCAAGGCGGCGCAGCCTCCGCCCCATGAGCATTCCATCGCCTTCGAGCTGGGGCGCCTGCTCCTCGCGGCGGCGGCGACGGCCATCGCCAGCGAGCTTCTGGTCGACTCGCTCAACGGCGCGGTGGCGGCGCTGCGCCTGCCCGAGACCTTCGTGGGCGTGGTCATCGTCGCCATCGTGGGCAACGCCGCGGAGCATTCCACCGCGCTCCTCTTCGCCAACCGGGGCGACATGGACGTGGCGCTGGGCATCGCCTGGGAGTCGTCCAAGCAGATCGCGCTCCTGGTGGCGCCGGTGCTGGTCTTCGCCGGGGTCCTCCTCGGCGCGCCGATGAACCTCGCCTTCACCCGCTTCGAGGTGGTGGCGCTGGGCATCGCGGTGGTGGCGCTGTCGCTCATCGCGCTCGACGGCGAGACGCACTGGCTGGAAGGGGCGTTCCTGCTCGCCGTCTACGCCGTCCTCGGCATGGGGTTCTTCTTCGTTGGCTGACCTCGCGCTCACGCTGATCATGGCGCTGTGGGGGAGCAGCTTCGCCATCCTCCGCGCCCTCTTGCGCAACGACGCCGCCTCGCCTCTGGCGCTGGTCTCGGTGCGCATGGCGCTCTCTTCCGCGCTGCTCTTCGGCTTCATGGCGGCAACGCCGCGCGGCCGGGCCGGGCTGCGCGCCATCCGCGGAGGCCTCTTGCGCGACGGCCTTCTCGTCGGCGCCCTCCTCGGCGTGGGCTTCGTCTTCCAGAGCGAAGGCCTGCTCCGCACCACCGCCTCGCGGAGCGGCTTTCTCACCGGAACGCTGGTGGTGCTCACGCCGCTGATCGAATTCGCGCTCTTCCGCAGGCGGCCTTCCCCGCCGGCGCTGCTCGGCGTGCTGCTCGCCTTCGCGGGCATGACCGCGCTCTCCGCGCCCTGGTCCGACGCCTCGCAGGCCACCGCGCTGGGCGACGGCCTGACGCTGGCCTGCGCGCTGGTCTTCGCGGGGCAGATCGTGGCGCTGGGGCGGGTCGCGTCGCGGCATCCGGTGTTGCCGCTCCTCCTGGTGCAGCTCGCGACCACGGGCGCCATCGCGGGCGTCGCCGGGCCGCTCGTCGAGGCGCAGCATTTCTCCGGCGAGCCGCGGCTCTGGCTGGCGCTGATCTACCTGTCGCTCTTTGCCACGCTGCTCGCGTTTGGTATCCAGACGTGGGCGCAGAAGGTGCTGCCGCCCGTGCGGGTGGCGCTGATCAGCAGCCTCGAGCCCGTGTTCGCGGCGGTCTGGGCGGCGCTGCTCATTGGGGAGCGACTGACGGGGAGAGAGCTTCTCGGAGGCGTGCTCATCGTGGTCGGAGTGATCGTGGGAGAAGTCGGTGCGGCGTTCCGCGCGCTCAAGCGCGCGGTGCAGTGAAGCTTCAACCCCCGGAAGTCGAACGCGCCGCGCACGGGCTGCGCGTCCGCGGGCACGCGCTCTACCTCGAGCCGCGCGGGCGCCCGCCGATGGGGTTTCTCGCCCATGCCCGGGGCGCGCCGTCCATCCTGCCGGAGCGGATGATCGCCACCGGCCCCACCATCCAGCTGCTTGCGGCAGCGCTGCCGCGGGCGCTGCGCCGGACCGCGGCGCTGCCCGCCGCATACGGCCAGACCTTCGCCCTCGGCTCCCTCCGGCTCACGCTGCATCCCGCCGGGCACGTGCTCGGCAGCGCGCAGATCCGCTGCGAGGCGGACGGCCTCGACCTCGTCTACGCCGGCGACATCGGCGGCAGCGGCGCGCGCGCGTCGCTCACCGCCGAGGCGCCGGCATCGCTGACCTGCGACACCCTGGCCTTGCGGGCCGTCTACGGCCACCCCCGGTACGTCTTCCCGCCGCGCGAGCAGTTGCTGGAGGAGGTGAGCGCGTTCGTGGAGAAGACGCTCGGGCAGGGCAAGACGCCGGTGCTGGTGGCGGCCGCCGTCGGCGAGGCGCAGGACCTCGTCCGCTGGCTGGGAGGACGCCGAACCCTCCGGCTGCACACGACCGCATTGCGCGCCTGCGAGGTCTACGTCGCGCAGGGCGTGCCGCTCCAGGGTTTCGCGCCGCTCGACGGAGAAGGCGAGGTGGTGGTGGTGCCGCCCACCGCCCGCCTCTCCCGCCTGGGCCTTCGCGAGCACAGGGTGTGCGCGCTCTCGGGAAGGGCGGTGGACGGCATCTCCTCCGCGGACGAGGCGCTGCCTCTCGCCGACCACGCCGGCTTCGAGGACCTGGTGGAGTATGCGGTGCGATCGCGCGCGCGCCGCGTCTACACCATCGACGGACATGCCGAGGAGCTCGCCCGGGAGCTGCGCCGGCGGGGAATGGATGCCACCGCCATCCGCGAGCAGCACCAGCTTCGCCTGCCGGGATTCTGACCGCGCCTTGACAGGTGGGTGAAAGCCGGACGAAATCGCGGCGACAATGCTGCTCCGCCGCGCCACGCCGCTCGCGCTCGCGATGCTTGCGCTCGCCTGCGAGCCGTCGGTGCCCTTCGACGCGCGCAACAACCCCGCCGCCGTCGACTACGCGGCATTCGACCCCACCGGCAGCCCGCCGTCGTTGCCGCTGCCCAACGACCTGGCATTGTCGGAATCCTCCGTCAGCACGCAGAACCCGGCCCAGGCGGCGCTGCTCACGCAATGGCAGGTGGAAGGATTTCCCAACGACCAGGAAGTGCCCATCACCATCGACTTCGTCCGCGAGACGGTGGATCCCGCGACGGGCAAGGCAACGCGGCGCGCGCCGCAGCTCGACACCAGCACGGTCACGCCGGCGACGCTGCTGCTGCTCGCGGTCGGCAGCTCCGGCTCCGGCCCGGTGGCATACGATGCGCCCGCGCCTTCGGACTACGCCGCCAACGGCGACCACGGAACCCTGACGCTGCACAAGTCGAAGGACTCGACCGGCTCCCGGCGCTGGCCGCCGGGCGTCGAGATGGTGGTCGCGGTCCGCGGCGGTCCCAACGGGGTGAAGGTCAAGGACGGCGCGCCCGGCGGCCTGCAACCGCAGCCCGCCATGTTCCTCCTGCTCCAGGACAAGGATCTCACGCTGCCGGAGAACGGCGGTCTTCTTCCCGGCAACAGCCGCGGCGAGAAGGCGGCGGCCGCCGCGCAGCTCGAGTCCATCCGCAAGACCTGGCTCGCGCCCTTCGCCGCCATCGACGCGTCCGGAGCGTTCGACCACCGCGAGATCGCCACCCTGGCGACCTTCAGGGTGGCGAGCACCTCGCGGCGGACCCACGTCGAGACCGATCCGGGCTCCGGCAGGATGCCGCTGCCCAGCGATTTGTTGCTCGGTCCGGACGGAAGGCTGGCGCCGGAGCTGGCTTCGCCCACCGGGCCGTTCGGCGCGCTCGGGCCCGGCCTCGCCACCCTCGACGGGTTCAGCACCACCGCGATGATCCTGATGCAGACCTCGGCCGCCATCGACGCGTCCACCGTGAACGCGAATTCGGTCTTCCTCTACGAGATCGGCAAGGCGGGGCTGGCCACGCGGCTGGGCGAGCTTCAGGAGCCGGGCAAGACGCCGCGTTTCGTCGCCGAGCCGCCGCAGATCACCCGGCCGGTGAACGGCGTGCCGGCCTCCACGGTCATCGGCCTGCAGCCCGCGGTGCCGGCGCAGTTGCCCGCCGGCGCGGTGCTTTCCCTCCCGCCGCTCGGCGAGGGCACGACCTACGTCGTGCTGGTGAGCGATCGGGTGAAGGACCTCAACGGCGACAAGCTGGTGCGCAGCACGCTGGGCAAGATCCTGCTCCTCGATCCCTCCATCAGCCTCTTCGCCAACGGCAAGTCGCAGGTCTCCGGCGTGAGCGACGGGCAGGCCGCCGGCATCGACCGGATGCGCGAGGCGGTGAACCTCGCCGTCGCATCGCTGCTCGCGGAGAAGAGGGCGTCGGGCCTGCAGCGGGACGATCTGGTGATGGCCTACACCTTCACCACGCAGACGATGAAGAGCGTCGCCACCGCGCTGGCCGCGCTGCCGTACCAGGACCCGGCCGCGGCGCTCACCGACACGGCGAGGAAGACCTTCTGCGGCGCGCGCGCCTGCGACGCGCCCATCGCCGACGTGTTCGCCGCGTACGGCCTGAGCGCAGCTCCCGGCGGCAACGTCTTCGCCGTCGTC
This sequence comes from Myxococcales bacterium, assembly GCA_036518615.1. Lineage (GTDB taxonomy): Bacteria > Myxococcota > Myxococcia > Myxococcales > 40CM-4-68-19 > 40CM-4-68-19. Next base: position 10,805 of record DATDMU010000084.1, on the reverse strand, counting down.
GACACGACCATCACCACCTTCGACAAGCTCACCTGTCCGGCGGGGGCGAGCAACTGCCTGGACACCGGCGCGTTCACGCCCCAGGAAGTGCCCCCGGTTCCCGAGCCGGTGCGCATGCTGCTCGCGCTTCCGGCTCCGCCCTACGAGGGTTGCACGCCCGGGAAGACGGCGCCCCTCTGCACCGTCCCCCTGGCCGTCTTCCGGCACGGCTTCGGAAGCTGGCGCGGGTCGATGCTGGCCGTCGCCGACGTGCTGAACGCGCACGGCATCGCCGTCGCCGCCATCGACGCCGCCAGGCACGGCGACCGCAGCTTCTGCAGCGCCGACGCCCAGTGCGCGGGAGGCGCGTGCGTTCCGGTGGCGGCCCTGGCCGGCGAGGGCGACGCCGTGCCTCCGGGCAAGTGCGCAACCGATTTCCTGCGCGCGGGCGGAGCGCCTTCCGGAAACCCGGCGGCCTCCGGGAATTTCCTCATCACCGGAAACCTCTTCCGCACCCGCGACACCCTCCGGCAGGACGTCATCGACCAGTCCCAGCTCGTCCGCGTGCTCTCGCCCAACCCGCGGTGCCACCCGGACGCCGCGCCGGCCGACGCCGCGAACACCTGCGCGAACGGCATCGTCAGCGGGTTGTTCGGCGTGCAGTTCGATCCCGCGCGCATCTGGTTCGTGGGGCAGTCGCTCGGCGCCATCTCCGGCACGCTGGACGTGGCCGCGAACCCGCGCATGGCCAGGGCCGCGCTGAACGTCGGCGGAGCCACCATCGCCGACGTCTTCACGCAATCGCCGTCGTTCCAGGCGCAGTTGGGAGCGCTGCTCTCGAACCTCGGGATCGCGCCGGGGTCCGCCGCGTTCCTCCAGTTCGTGCAGGTGGCGAAATGGGTGCTGGACCCCGCCGACCCGGAGAACTTCGCCGAGAACCTGGCGCGCAAGACGCTGCCGAGTCCGCTCCTGGGCGGGGCAGCGCCTCCGCCGCGACCGGTCCTCGGCCAGATGGCGCTCTGCGACCAGGTGGTCCCGAACGCGTTCAGCCTGAACCTCTACGGCGAGGCCGGGCTGCCCACCACCGGCGGCGCCAACTCGGCGGCCGCATCGTTCACCACCTTCGCCGCCGGCCCCGGCGCCGCCTGCCCCGGCAACGCGGTCGACCACGCCTTCCTGCTCGCCTCGCCGGCGGCGCAGTCGGACATCGCGGACTTCTTCCTCGGCACGCCGCCGCCCCCCCTGCGCGCGCCTTGAGAGGCACGACCATGCGCAACCTGGCCGCTCTCGCCGCCACCCTGGCGCCTGCCGCGGCGCTGGCGGGCGGATACGTGGTCCCCAACCTCAACGCGCGCGACCTTGCGCTGGCCGGTTCGGCGGTGGCGGCGCAGGACACCGCGGCCGCCACCTATGCGAACCCGGCCGCGCTCTCGAAGCTCGACGGGCTGAACCTCTCCCTCGACCTCAGCCTCGTCGACTTCCGCAGCACCTGGACCGACAGCCAGAACGTCTTCAACGCGAGCCCCGTGAGCATGATCCCGAAGGGCGCGTTTCCGCCTGCCCTCTATGCGGCGTACGGGTTGCCGCTCTCCAGCCGGGTGAAGCTCGGCCTCGGGGCGGGGCTCACCATTCCCGGCGGCGGCTACGTCTTCTGGCCGGGCGGCTGGGCCGGGCGCAACGAGATCGTCACCGTGGACCGCAAGGTGTACGGCGCCTATCTCACCGCGGGCATCCAGGTGCTGCGGCAGCTCCGCCTCGGCGGAGGCCTCGTCTACTACCGCACCACCGAACACCTCGTCCGCGGCGTCAACTTCCTTTCGCAGGAGGGCCAGATCGAGCTCGGCACCGCAGGCGGCGCGGCGAGCTTCGACCTCTCCGCGGAAGGGACGCCGTTCGCGTCGCTGCCGCTCACGCTCTCGGTGGACTACAAGCACCAGGGCGTGCAGCACCTCGAAGGGCACGCGCACGGAAGCAACGTCCCCTTGCCGCTGCGGCCCGGCCTCCTCGACCAGGGCGTCACGCACACGCTCACCTATCCGAACCAGCTCAACCTCGGCGCGGCGTTCCGGGCGCCGCTCCTGCCGCTGCTGGTCACCGCGGGGTTCACCTGGGAGCGCTTCCACGTCTACCAGGAGGACGCCTTCGTCGGCGACCGCGGCGTGAGCGTGGTGGTGCCGCGCGACTACCGCAACGGCTACACCTTCCGCCTCGGCGGCGAATACCAGGCATTGCCCATCCTCAAGCTGCGCGCCGGGGTGCTGCGCGACATCTCTCCCTCGCGCACCGACACGCTCGATCCTTCGCTGCCCGACTCGAACGCCACCGCGTTCTCGCTCGGCGTGGGGTACGCGGCGTTGCGCAACCTCGAGATCGACGCGGCCTACTTCCACGCCTTCTACGACTCCATCACCGCCACCGGCATCGAGGCGTTCCCGGGCACCTACCAGACCCGCGCCAGCATCTACGCGCTCAACCTCGTGTGGAAGCCGGGTCAGGAGCGGCGCTGAAGCGCCCGCCCCTCTGCGCCGCGCGGCCTTCGCGCACCAGCTTGTGGAGGTGCGCGAGCAGGCTGCGCTCGGCCAGCGGATAGAGGTCCGGGTTCACGTCGGGATACGCGGGCGGAACCAGCTCCGCGGGCGTGCTCGGACCGCCGGCCGCGCGCAGCGCTTTCAGCACCAGCGCCTCGCGCTCCATCCGGTGCGCGCGATACTGCTCGAGCTTCGCCACTCCGCCCGGCACCACCGGACCGTGCGCGGGGTAGAGGCAGCCGGGCTTCTCGCCGAGGAGGCGGTCGAGCGAGTGGAGATAGTCCTTCATGTCGCCCTCGGGAGGGTCGACGATCACGGTGCCCACTCCCGCGACCAGGTCGCCCGCCACCACCGCGCCGCTGCCCTCCTCGATGAGGCAGAGGTGCCCGCGCGTATGTCCGGGCAGGTGCAGCGCGCGCCAGCCGCGAGGGCCCACCTCGAACCGGTCGCCGTCCTCGACGATGCGATCGACGGCGAACTCCACCCGCTCGGCCGTCTCGCGCGTCGCGGCGATGGGGAGGCCGAGCACGGTGGCCCCGCCGGTGTGGTCGAGGTGGTGGTGCGTGAGCAGGACCCCGACCGCCCTGCGCCCTTCCTGCTCGAGCTTGCTGAGCGTCTCGCGCAGCACCGCCTGCTCCTCCGGCCAGGGCGACCCCGGGTCCACCACCCACAGCTCCTCGTTGCCGAGCAGAAGGCAGTTGGTGTGCGTCGCCGGCGGCAGCGTGGGCGCGCGCAGCGGCACCATGATCAGCCCGCGCTGGAACTCGATGCGCTCCACCACGTTCTCGCGGATGGGCAGCTTCCAGGGCGCCTTCTCCGGCGCCGTCAGGAGCGGCAGCGCGTCGCGCGGGTGGCCGTCGGCCCAGGCCAGCGACTTGAGCGTGTGCCACGCCGGCGGATGCAGGAGCGCCGTCCCTTCCTCCCAGCGCCGCAGCGCCTCCGCCGGCCGGATCCATTCGCCGTCCGCAAGCTCGCCCGGCCAGATCTCCGCCACCTCGCCGTCGGGCAGATCGAGCAGGTAGAAGCGCGCGTCGAAGCGGATGGGCAGCGCCGGCGGCGTCACCCAGCGCCCGGCGGGCGAGAACCAGCGCGCGTCGAGGCGCAGGCCGTGCCGCGAAAGGAAGTCGCCGAAGGAGGCCGCCTTCTCGCCCGGCGCGGGGCGGCGCAAGAGCGCCTCGCGCATCTCCTTGCGCTCGGCGGGCGGAATCCTCTTCGCCCCGGGAACCGCGAGCACGCCGGCCTCCTCGAACAGCTCGCGCGCCGCCGCCACCACGCAGGGCGCCTCCGCCGCTCCCAGGGACTCGCCGCCGTCGAGCGGCACCTCCGAGTCCGCCACGTCCACCCGGCCGCCGGGAAACGCATAGAAGCCGCCGGCGAAACGCAGCTGCTCGCCGCGGCGCACCCAGAGCACCTCGCCGCCCTCGCGCACCAGCACCACCGAAGCAGCCGGCCGTACGCTCACCAAGTCGTCCCTCTCCCTTGCGCGAAACTGGATGATCCCTTACACCCGGCCCGATGTTCTACCTCGCGCCGCACCCGAAGCTCGACCGCCCGCGCCGCGGCAGTCCGGTGATGTTCACGATTCCCTGGGTGGACAAGTACTTCTCGCGCGTCAGGCCCTGGCACGTGGTGAGCATCTGGGGGCCGTTCACGCTCTACATGCTCTGGCGCGCGAGCCAGTCCATGGCCGCCGCCGCCATCGCGGGCTGGGCGGCGCTGGGCGCCTTCTCCTGGACGCTGCTCGAGTACCTGTTGCACCGCTGGGTCTTCCACTTCGAACCCGATCCGCGTTCGGAACTGCAGCGCGACGCCTCCTGGCTCATCCACGGCATCCACCACGACTATCCCTGGGATCGCGACCGGCTGGTGATGCCGCCCACCGTCACCGCCGTCATCGCGGTGGTGGTGTGGTTCGCCTTCCGCTGGCTGGGCGGCGCGGAGCACGCCTGGTTCGCGGGCCTGGTCGGCGGCTACGTCTGGTACGACCTGACGCACTACTACCTGCACCACGCCGCGCCCACCACCGCCATGGGCAAGTGGCTGCGCCGCTACCATCTCGTGCACCATTTCCAGACGCCCGACGTCCGCTACGGCATCACCACGCCGCTCTGGGACATCGTCTTCCGCACCTGGCCCAGGGACCGCTACCAGGGGCTGCCCGACGACGAATCCCGCCTCGAAGCGGGAGCCTGAGACGGCGCGTCCGAGGGCACCGCAAGCTCTTCCGCCGTCCAGGATGCCCTGGTGACGATGCACATCCGCGATCCCATCCACGGCGCCATCGCCATCAGCGCGGACGAGCGGGCGCTGGTGGACAGCCCGCAATACCAGAGGCTGCGCAACGTGAAGCAGCTCGGCTTCGCCGACCTGGCCTTTCCCGGCGCAACCCACACGCGCTACGCGCACGGCCTCGGCGCCATGTCCATGGCCACCCGCGTCTACGACGCGCTCGCGCCGCAGCTCGAGCTGGACCTGGACGACCGGGAGCGCTTCCGCCAGACGCTGCGCCTCGCGGTGCTCTTCCACGACCTCGGGCACGCGCCGCTCTCCCACGCGACCGAAGGGATCATGCCGCGCTTCGCCGACCTGCGCGTGCCTTCCTGGGTGCGCGAGCCCGCCGAGCGCCGCGCCGACCACGAGGACTACACGCTCAAGCTCGTGCTCGACTCCGGGCTCTCCGCCGAGATCAGACGCCGCTTCTCCGCGCGCGGAATCCTGCCCGAGCACGTGGCCGGCCTGATCAGCGGCAGGGTGCCGCCCGGCCCGGACCCGTACCGCAGCATGGGGCGCGACCTGTTGCCGGTCTTGCGCCAGGTGGTCTCCGGGGAGTTGGACGCGGACCGGATGGACTACCTGCAGCGCGACTCGTTCTTCACCGGCGTCAACTACGGGAAGTTCGACGCCGACTGGATCGTGCAGAACCTGGTGCCGGTGGAGCGCGAGCGCCGCGTCTACCTGGGCCTGCTCCACCGCGCGGTCTTCGCCTTCGAGGACTTCCTGCTCTCGCGCTACCACATGTTCCTCTCCGTCTACTTCCACTCCACCTCGGTGGGCTACGAGGTCCTCTTGCAGCGCTGGTGCGAGAGCGGCGAGTACGCGCTGCCCGCGGACGTGGACGCCTACCTCCTGCACGACGACGTGGCGCTGCTCTCGGCGCTGCGCGCCTCGCAGAACCCCTGGGCGCGCAGGGTGGTGCGCCGGCAGGGGTATCGGGTTCTGATGGAGAACGCGCCGGGAGAGGACGCGAAGGAGCTGGAAGCGATGCGGGCGCAGCTCGAGGCGGCGGGGATGGACTCTTTCGTCACCGTGAGCCGCGGGGTGCTCTCGCGCTACGGCAAGGACGCGACGCTGTGGGTGAAGACGCCGCGGGGCGAAGTCCCCATCGGCGCGTACACGCCGCTCTACGAGCGCTATGCGGAGGCCGCCACCCTGGCCCGGCTCTACGTCGAGCCGGAGAGGTGGGACGAGGCCCGCCGCTTCCTCACAGCGCCCTGACCCGCGCACATGCGGCGGCTACGCGGCGCGTGATAGTCTCGAGCGCCCGTGGCGAAGCTGCAGCAGAGAGTCGAGAAGCTCGGCGGAATTCTCGACGTGGCGAAGGCGCTCGTCGCGGAGCGCGATCTCGACCGGCTGCTCAAGCTGATCGTCGACGCCGCCCAGCGGGTGGTGGAGGCCGACCGCTGCTCGCTCTTTCTCGTGGACCACGAGCGCGGCGAGCTGTGGACCAAGGTGGCGCAGGGCCTCGGGGTCAAGGAGATCCGCATCCCGATGAACCGCGGCATCGCCGGCGCGGTGGCGAGCACCGACAAGGTCATCAACATCCCCGACGCGTACAAGGATCCGCGCTTCAACAAGAACGTCGACAAGCAGACCGGCTACCGCACCAACACCATCCTCTGCGTCCCCATGCGCTCGGTGGAGGGCGAGGTGGTGGGCGTGCTGCAGGCGCTCAACAAGCTCGACGACAAGCCCTTCACCGCCGAGGACGAGGAGCTGCTTTCCGCCCTGGGCGGACAGGCCGCCGCGGCGCTCAACAACGCGCTGCTGCACAACGAGATCGAGCAGCTCTTCGAGGGCTTCGTGCGCGCGAGCGTGGTGGCCATCGAGTCGCGCGATCCCACCACCGCCGGCCACTCCGGCCGGGTCGCGAGCCTCTCCGTGGGCCTCGGCGACATGCTGCCGCGCGCCGGCTCGATGGCGGGGCGCTGGAAGGGCTCGGCGCTCTCCGCGCAGGAGCGGCAGGAGCTTCGCTACGCGGCGCTCCTGCACGATTTCGGCAAGGTCGGCGTGCGCGAGAACGTGCTGGTCAAGGCCAACAAGCTGGAGCCTCTGGAGCTGGAGAACCTGCGCGGGCGCTTCGAGACCATCTTCGTGCAGGAGGAGCTGCAGGCGGAGCGGCAGAAGGTGGACCTGCTCCTGCGCCGCCCCGACGTGGCGCGGCAGCGCATCGCCGAGATCGACCGCAAGCTGGAGGCGCGCCGGCGCGAGCTCTCGAGCATGTTCGAGTTCGTCGTCTCCTGCAACCGGCCCACCGTCCTGCCGGAGGGAACCTTCGACCGGCTGCACGAGATCGCCAGGGCCACCTTCGTGGGCCCCTTCAGCGCGGAGAAGCGGCCCTACCTGGTCGAGAACGAGGTGATGAAGCTCTCCATCCGCAAGGGCTCGCTGACCGAGGAGGAGCGGCGCGAGATCGAGTCGCACGTCACGCACACCTACCGCTTCCTCTCGCAGATTCCCTGGACGCGGACGCTCAAGCGCGTGCCGGACATCGCCTACGGGCACCACGAGAAGCTCACGGGGCGCGGCTACCCGCGCTCGCTGAAGGAGACGCAGATCGCGCTGCCGACGCGGATGATGACCATCAGCGACATCTACGATGCGCTGACCGCCAGCGACCGCCCCTACAAGCGCGCGGTGCCCAAGGAAAAGGCCTACGACATCCTGCTCGACGAGGCCAGGCGCGGCGAGGTCGACTCCGACCTGCTCCGCGTCTTCATCGAAGCCGACATCCCCGCCAAGGCGCCGCAGGAACCCTGACGTCCAGGGCCACGTCGCCGTTCACGTCGCCGTCGACGAGCTCTCAGCGCGAGGCCTGCTTGCGGGCTGCCTCGAATTCGTCGCCCGGCGTCCAGGTGGGCAGCCGCGGCGCGTTGGCGATGCGGAGCCCCACCGCGAGCTGGAGCTGGGCGTCCTGCACGTCCCCGGAGAGGTCCCAGTCGCCGTGGTACTCGTCGGACGGCTGGTGGTAGTGGTGCCGCTCGTAGTCCAGCGCCTGCTCGTCGCCCCAGCCCTTGGGCCTGCCCGCGTAGGCGGGCCCGCCCTTCACCGCCACCGGCGGGACGCCCACGTGGGCCATCGAGAACATGTCCGACCGGTAGAACGAGCCGCGGTCGGGATGCGGGTCGCCGTGCACGGTCCGTCCCTGCTCGGCCGCCACCTTGCGCACCACCTCGTCGGCCGTGGACTTGCCCAGCCCGAGGACCCCCAGGTCGGTGGTCTTTCCCCACTTGTTCACGCTGTCGAGGTTGATGTCCGCGGCGATGCGGTTCGCAGGAATGGGCGGATGCAGCGCCAGCCACTTCGAGCCGAGCAGCCCCTGCTCCTCGGCGGTGACGAAGGCGATGATGATCGACCGCCTGGGCGGCGCGAAGGTGGCCGCGTGCGCGATGGCCAGCACGGTGGCGCAGCCGGAGGCGTTGTCGAGGGCGCCGTTGTAGATGCCGTCGGTGGTGCCGGGCGCGGGATTGGCCTTGCCCAGGTGATCGTGGTGCGCGGTGTAGAGCACCGCTTCTTTCGAGAGCGTCTTGTCGGTGCCGGGAAGGATGCCGATCACGTTGGCGCTGCGGATGTCGCGGCGCTGGATGGGCATGTCGAGGGCGAGCGTCGCGCCCATCGCGCGCGGCTTGAAGTCCTTCGACTCCGCCGCCTTGCGCAGCGCCTCGAGGTCGCCTCCGCCGAGCTGCGAAAGCTTCACCGCGGCGTCGTTGGTGATCCAGCCCTGGAACTGCATGGTGCGCGGCTCGGCGTCGCTGGGCGGCAGGTCCTGGTGCGTGCCGGTGGCGGAGTTGGCGAGCACCTGCCAGGGGTAGCCGGCGCTCGGCGTGGTGTGGATGACCAGCGCGCCCGCCGCGCCGTGCTTCGCCGCGTTGATGTACTTGTAGTCCCAGCGGCCGTACCAGAGCCGCACGCCCTCGCCCTTGAAGGGCGGGTTGAAGTTCATGATCACCACGACCTTGCCCTTGACGTCGGCGTCCTTGTAGTCGTCCCACCCGTACTCCGGCGCGGTGATTCCGTAGCCGACGAACACCACCGGCGCGTCCTTCACCGTGGCGCGGTCGATGTGCGCGTTCGGCTCGAGGATCATGTCGGCGTTGCTGCCGCCGCCGGTGTGCAGCGTGAGGGTCTTGCCGCTGGCCGCGAAGGTGACGTCCTTCGGGACCTCCGCGTGCAGCTCCACCAGCGGCACGGGCTGCAGGAACGAGCCGTTCTCGCCGCCGGGCTTGTACCCGTACGCCTCGAGCTGCGAGGCCAGGTACTTGATCGCCAGCTCGTCGCCGGGCTGCCCCGGCTTGCGGCCTTCGAGCTGGTCGTCGGAGAGGAAGCGGATGTGGGCGGAGATCTCCGCCGGGGTGATGTGGCTCTGGGCGATGCGCTCGGGAGAAGCCGCGGCTGCGAGGAGGGCGAGGATGAGGATCATGGCCGGGTCTGCTACCCCGGCTCGGGCCCGGTTGCAACGGGACGCGCGTCGTCCTCGATCCAGCCGCTGAAGGATCCGACGTAGAGCCGGGCCGGCTTGCCGCCCGCAAGCTCGATGGCGAGCGCGTCGTGGCAGGCGGTCACGCCGCTGCCACAGGAGACGATCACGTCGGGGCCGAAGCGCCGGTAGATCGCCGCCAGCTCATCGGGGGGACGGAAGCGCTGCGCGGCGGTGAGATTGGAGGAGAAGGGCACGTTCACCGCACCGGGGATGTGCCCCGCCTTGCGGTCGAGCGGCTCCACCTCGCCGCGGTACCGCTCCGGAGCGCGGGCATCGAGGACGGCGCTCCTGCGCGACTGCACCTCCGCGACGTCCGCGATGCGCGAGCGGTCCAGCCGCAGCTCGCGCAGCGGAGCCGGGGGAATGCGCGGGGTCTGCGTGCTCAGCGGAAGGCCCGCCTCGGTCCAGGCGCGCATCCCTCCGTCGAGCACCGAGGCGCGCTCGTGCCCGAAGGCGCGCAGCATGAACCAGAGGCGCGCCGCCACCGAGGAATGGCCCTCGTCGTAGACCACCACGTGCGTGTCCGGGCCGATGCCCAGCCGCGAGAGCACCCGGGCGAACTGCTCCGCGCCGGGAAAGGGGTGGCGGCCCGGCCCTCCGGGCGACGAAAGGTCGCGGTCCAGATCGACGAACACCGCTCCGGGCAGGTGTCCCTCCTGGTACTTGCGCAAGGCCGGCGGCGGCGGCGCGTCCGGGACGTCGCCGGTGGCGGGCGATTTGGACGGCGACCAGCGCAGATCCACCAGGCGTGCGTCGGGGTGCGCCTGCACCCACCCCGGGTCCACGATGAGGGGGAAGTCCGACATGCGGATCATCTTGCACCGTGCCGGGCCGGCAGGCGATGACTGTTCGGGGGCCAGGGCACGTAAAAATCCAGGCGGGAACGGAGCGGAGCGGAAAATGTCGGAAGTCGAACGCCTCCTCGTCGTCGACGACGAGGCGCCCATCCTGCACGCGCTGCAGCGCACGTTCGAGGCCGCCGGCTACGAGGTCTGCGCCTGTTCCGATCCCGCCGAAGCCCTGGAGCGCCTGCGGGAGAAGCCCTACCAGGTGCTCTCCGCGGACTACATGATGCCGGGCATGACCGGCGCCGAGTTCCTCGCGCAGGCGCGCACGCTGCAGCCCGAGACCGTCCGCATCCTCCTCACCGCCGCGCACGACTTCTCCGCCGCCGTGGACGCCATCAACAACGGCGAGATCTTCCGCATCCTCGCCAAGCCCTGGAACCGCGTCGAGCTGCTCGGCACCGTGCGGCAGGCGTTCGACACCTACGCGCTGCGGGAGAAGAACCGGCAGCTCACCGCCATCGTCCAGTCGCAGAACGCGGAGCTGGCCGCGCTCAACAAGGGCCTCGAGCGGCTGGTGGAGCAGCGCACCACCAACCTGCTCGACGGCATGGTGGCTGTGCTCGACTACCGCGACACCGAGACGCAGTGGCACTCGCGGCGCGTGTCGCGCTTCACCCGCCGCATCGCCGAGCAGCTCGGCATCGCCGACGCGCACGATCTGCGCACCATCGAGATGGGCGCGCTCCTGCACGA
>DATDMU010000083.1:0-2103 GCA_036518615.1 Myxococcales bacterium | reverse complement strand
TGTGCACCACCGTTCCCTGCGGACCCTGCTCCTCGCCGAGCAGGTCGATGCGGATCTTGTCCACGTCCGAGCTCTTGCCCTTCTGCATCTTGGCCAGGTAGTTGGCCTCCATGGCGCCCTTGAGCGCCTTGGTGTAGCGGGCGCGCTCGGCGGGCCTGGTGGTCTCCCACTTCGACCCCAGCGTGCTCTTCGCCAGCGTGTCGAAGTCGATCAGCTCTCCGACGACGCCGCGGGCACGCTCGCGCGCCTTCACGCGCGCGGCTCCCTCGGACTTGAACCAGGCGTCCAGGGCGGTGCGCACGCGATCCTGCGTCTTCTGCACCGCCGCGCTGGCGGAGCCGGGCTGTACGGCGGCGACGATCAAGGCGACGGCAATGGAGGTCACGGAGCTCTCCTCGCTTCCTTGGACGCGTGCGATGACACAGGCTTCAACGGCCTGCAACCTCGAGGGTGCCGCCGGCCGCCTTCTCCAGCGCCGCCCAGGCAAGCTGGGCCGCATACAGCGCCTCCAGCCGCGCTCCCTCTGCGCGCGTGTAGAGCAGCGTGTCCTCCAGGAGCTCGCGCGCCTCCCCCAGGCCCGAGTCGAAGGCGACGCCGGCCTGGGTGGCGAGCTGCTTGCCGATCTGCGACTCCTTCGTATAGCGGTCCACCTTCACCCGCGCCTCGGCCAGATCTCCCAGCGCCTGCTGCACGTCCAGCCGGACCAGTTGCTGCGCGCCGATCTGCAGCGCCTGCGCCTCGTGGAGATCGGCTTCCGCCTGCCGCAGGCGCGCGAGCTTCTGCGGGATGTCGAAGGTCCCCTGCAGCCCGAGCGCAATGTACCCGGAGGCGTCGTGGTACGGGTTGTAGAGGAAGGGCGAGGGCGGGCTGCTCGCGTTGGTGGTCTCGGTGAACTTCACGCCCCCGACCAGGCCCAGGTCGGGCCAGAAGCGCCCCTTCTCCAGATCGACCAGCGCCTGGCGCGCAGCCCCCGCTTCGTTGGCGGCGCGCGTCTCCGGCCGCTGCTCCAGCGCCCGACGCAGCAGCTCGTCCGGGTTGGGCGCCTGCGGCGCCGGAGGCAGGTCCTGCTGGGCCACCGGCAGTTCCTTGCCCGGCTCCACGCCAACCAGCAGCCGCAGGCCGGTGAGCGCCAGGTCGCGGTTCTTCAGCGCCGAGGCGTGCTGCGCTTCGATCTCCTCGGCCAGGTAGTCGATCTTCATCGAGTCCGACTTGCTGATCTGCTCACTCTTCTCGGCGAGCAGCTTGTCGGCCGTCTTCTTCGCCTCGGCGAGCCGGTCGCGCACCTTCTGCACCGTATCGTCGGCGTTGCGGGCGGTCTGGTAGCCCCAGTAGGCGCGCGCCACGTCGAAGGCGGCCTGGTCCCGGGCCCGCTGCAGCAGGGCCTCGGTGGCGTCGACCAGGTGCCGCGCGGCGCTCTTGCCCGCGGTCAGCTTGCCGAAGGTCCAGATGGGCAGGATGGCCTGCACCTCGGCGTGCGCGGTCACGCCCTGCTCGCCGTGGAAGAGGCCGCCGGTGCTTCCTGGGGTGAGGAGCCGCGGATCGCCGTTGTCGCCGCCGGCGAGCCGGTGCTCCTGCGTGGGCCCTGCCACGTAGGCGGTGGTCTGGAAGTTGGGGAAGAACGCCCAGTCGGCCTCGTCGCGCTTGCCGTGCGCGTTCTCGAGCTGGGCCACCGCCTGGCGGACGCGCGGATCGTTCCTGCGCGCGGCTTCCTGCAACTCGCGCAGCGTCAGCCCTTTCGGAGCAGGGGCCGCAGCTTGCGCGAGCACGAGCAGGAACGCGAGCATCTACTCGTTCGTATAGTCGGAACCGAGGTAGTTGATCAGCTCTTCGCCCATCACGTAGCGCAGGTTGTTCTCCAGGCGAACCTTCTGCACGAAGAGGTCGTGCTCCGGGTACACGCTGGCGGCGTGCTGCGGGCTCTTGAAGTAGAAGCTGAGCCACTCCTGGATGCCCTTCATCCCTGCCCGCGCCGCGAAGTCGCCGAACAGCGCCAGGTCGAGCACGATGGGCGCCGCGAGGATGGAGTCGCGGCAGAGGAAGTTCACCTTGATCTGCATCGGGTAGCCCATCCACCCGACGATGTCGATGTTGTCCCAGCCCTCC
>DATDMU010000082.1:0-11993 GCA_036518615.1 Myxococcales bacterium | reverse complement strand
TGATCGGCGCCACCCCTTCGCGGCAGCAGATCGCCATCCTGGTGGGCTCGCTCTCCTCCGCCCTGGTCCTCGGCTTCGTCATCCTCAAGCTCAACGACGCGGGCACCATCTTCGCCGCGCGCAGCTATCCCGAGGTCACCTTCTCGCAGTCCGACTACACCGGGACCCGCGAGCACCTGCGCGGGGCCGACGCCGACCGCGATCATGCCGACTACAACGTGGTCTGGCTGAAGGAGCCGCGCGGCAACGTGCCTGCGGGCAAGTACCTCGTCGACGACAGCGGCCACGTCAAGTACCTGGAAGACCCGGGCATCAACGGCAAGCTCGACACCCGCGACAACGGCGAGAAGGTGAAGGCCAAGTTCTCCGCCCCCAAGCCGGTGCTGATGTCGTTCATCATCGAGGGCATCATGACCCAGCGGCTGCCCTGGGGCCTGGTGCTGCTCGGCGTCTTCATCTCGGTGGTCCTCGAGCTGTGCGGCATGTCTTCCCTGGCGTTCGCGGTGGGCGTCTACCTGCCGCTCTCCACCTCGACGCCCATCATGGCCGGCGGCATCGTGCGCTACATCGCCGACAAGACCGCGAAGCGGAAGGTGGCCGGCCTGGAAGCGGAGAGCGGACCGGGCGTGCTCTTCTCCTCGGGCCTGATCGCCGGCGCCAGCGTCATCGGCACGCTGCTCGCCTTCCTCCAGCTCAGCGAGCCCACCCGCAACTTCCTCAACGCCATCAACGTGAGCGCCAGGATTCCGGGCTTCGCGAACAGCGACCTCGTCTCGCTGCTCCTCTTCTTCGGCCTCGGTGCGGTCCTCTGGGCCGTGGCGACGGAAAGATGGCTGGGCGACAGGAAGGCCTGATCGAGGTCCGCCTCGCCACGACGGCGAAGGACGTGCAGACCTGCCTGGGCCTGCGCTGGACCGTCTTCGTGGAGGAGCAGGGCGTGCGTCCCAGCGACGAGCAGGACGCCCACGACGCCTCGGACGCGGTGCACGCGCTGGCCTTGCTCGACGGCGTTCCCTGCGGCGCGGGCAGGCTGATCTTCGAAGAGCCGGGCGTGGCGAAGATCCAGCGCATGGCCGTGGTGGACGACGTGCGCCGCCGCGGGGTGGGCCGGGCGCTGCTCGCGCTGCTCGAGGCGGAAGCGGCGCGACGCGGTGCGTCCAGGCTGACGCTGTGGGCGCAGGTGCGCGCGCGCAGGTTCTACGAGCAGGCGGGCTACTCCCCCGTGGGGGGCGAGTTCGACGACGGAACGGGAATCCCGCACCAGCGCATGGACAAAGGCATCTGAGGAATGCAGCGGTCCCATCGATGTTGGGTCGTCCAACAAGGAGGTTGTCTTTGAGCGTGGGGAAACTGGCCGCATTCAGTCTCGGCGCGGCGCTGATGATGTCGTTCGGCGCGCGCGCGGATGCGAAGCACGAGGAAGGCTTCGGCGAGCTGACGGTGGATCAGGTGGCCGACCTGATCGCGAAGAAGGACGTCGAAGTCTTCGACAACAACTCGAGGAGCGACTTCGACAAGGGCCACGTGCCCACGGCGAAGTGGGTTGCCTTCAACCAGGTGAAGCCCGGCGACCTGCCCGCCGACAAGTCGCGCAAGCTGGTGTTCTATTGCGCGAACTCACATTGAATGGCCTGCCACCAGGCCGCCCGTGCGGCGGTCTCCTACGGATACACGAACGTCTTCATCATGCCCGACGGCATCCAGGGCTGGAAGAAGGCCGGCAAGCAGGTCGAGGGCGCCAATAGCTAGGGAACCTCGAACGTCCGATCGGTGCGGTTGACCGCGTTCTTCACGGTCAATCCGCGCCGGTTGAGCAGGTCGATGGTCAGCCGGTGCGCGCCGCGGTGCGCGCGCCGCAGGTGTTGTGGCTTCCATTCCACGATCAGGGGCAGCTCGCGGCGATCGAGGACGATGCGGAGCTTGTCGCCTCGCCGCGAGAGCCTGCCGTGGGCGAGGTAGAAGTCGAGCACCGGCCGGTCCGCGCCTGGCTGCTGGGGCTCGAGCGGGGCGTTCACCTCCGGCTGCGCCGCGTCGGGCTGCTGCTGCCGATCGCGGGTGAACTTCAGCGGAGGGGCGTCCTTCGCCGGCTCTCCCACCGGAAGCACGTAGGTGAGGATCGGTTTTTTCGGGTCCGGCCAGGCCACGAACTCCGCCGCCTTGCCCGCCTTGCCCTCCAGCTTCGGGCCCACCCAGAACCGGGCCATGGCGAACGCCCTGGGCGCCTTGACCACCTCGTGCCATGGCCGGCAGAGCACCGCGCGGATCAGGTGAGGCCCGCGGGAGAGGCCGGAGAGCGAGATCGGCGTCGAGACGTCGTCCACTTCCACCGCCGGCTCGTTGTCCACGATCAGGTGCGCGTGCGGCACCGGTCCTCCGGGGTGGAGTGCGCCGAGGGCATATCCGGACACCTGAAGCTGCACGCGCACCGGCACCTCCTCCTCCTCCTCGGCCAGGTCGGCGGGCTCGGCGAAGGCGACGGAGGCCCTGGCGAAGGCGGGGCTGTCGCCCTTCTTGCGCGGGTCGTCCTCCGGACGGGCGGGCGCCGGCGCAGCGGGCTTGTGCGCGCGCTTCTTTCGCGCCTTGGCCGCCTGGGCAGGCAGCGAAAGGCACAGCGCGAGCGCCAGCAGGAGCGCCTGCCTCAACGCGAGCGGCTCGCTCATCGGTCCACCTCGAAGCGCTGGAAGGTCCGCTGCCTGCCGGACATGTCGAAGAGCTCGGCGCGAAGCTTTCTTGCGTCCGCGTCGATGCGCAGCACGGGGAGGGTGGCCTCGGTGGGGCCGGCCGCGTCGGAGGCGCGCGCGCTCCAGGTGCCGAGGTTCACGTAGAGCCGCTGCACTCCGGGCCGGCCCTCGGCCACCGCCCAGTCGATCACGTGCGTGTGGCCCAGCACCAGCACGTCGGGCGGCGGCGGCTTGCCTGGCAGCGCCTTCTGCCCCTCCAGCGCGGCCAGCGCGGTGCGGCCCGCGCGCTCCCACAGGTCGTCGTCCATCTTCAGGCGCGAGCGGATGATGGAGGGCGTGGTCAGCCAGGCCGCGGCGCGCGAGAGATAGCCGTTCTCCACCAACAGCTCGAGAAAGGCGTCGATGAAGCGCTCGAAGACGCCCGGCTTGAGCCAGCGCTCCAGAACAGGGACCACCCGCTCCTCCGGACGCAGCGTCACCAGCCGGTCGGCGTCGATGTGCACGTTGGTCCGCGGCGCGAGGTGGCGCAGGAAGGGAACCACCGCATGGTGGAGGACGGCGGTCATGGTCTCCCCGCCGCCGCTCGGGGTCGCGTTGGCGGGGTCCCAGGCGTGCCCGTGCTGCAGCACCACCCAGCGGTCCATCAGCCGGCGCACGGCCTGCGCCTCGATGTGGACCTTGCCGAGCCCTGCGGCGTCCATGGCTTCCCGCCCTCCCGGCTCGCCCAGGTGCCGGTCGTGGTTGCCCGGGACCAGCGTCACCCGCTTCTCCGAGGCCAGCGCTTCCAGCGCGCCCAGCGCCACCGGATTCCCTTCGCGCATGGAGCGCAGGATCGCCGGCAGCGGCCGCGGCGGCTTGTCCTCCAGCGGCACGTCGAGCGAGACGCCGAACTGGGTCAGCCCCTTGTGCGGCGGGCAGGCGGCGGTCACGTCGAAGATGTCGCCCAGCAGCACCAGCTCGCTGTCGGGCTCGCGGGCGATGGTCGCGCACAGCTCCGCGAAGCGCAGGCCCTGGCGCTGGTCGCCGAACATGGAGGCAAAGGAGCTCTCGCCGACGTGGAGATCGCTGACGACGTAGAGCGGCATCGCGCGCGAAGTCTACCCGCGCTTCCGACCTCGTGGGCGACCTTTCCAGCCCTCCTGCCGCAGCAGCGCTGCCTGCTCCCCTGCCACCTGCGGCGCGAGCGTGCCGTCGTGCCGCGCCACCCGCCACCAGGGCACGTCGTCGAGGTGGTGCAGGGCGGCGACCACGGCGCGCGCGGCACGCGGCTTGCCGGCGCGCAGGGCCACTTCGCCGTAGGAGAGTGTCGTCCCGCGGGGGATGCCGCGAACCACCCTGCGAACCGCCCGCAGGAACGGAGTCATGCGCGGCCTGTATATCAGGAGCGCCTGAACGTCGCCGTCGCCGTCAACGTCAACCCCAACACGCATGCCAGGCGCTACCTTCGCGCCATCCAGGCGCCGAGCAGGACCGCGCAAAAGCCGAGCAGGTTGGACGCCGCGACGTACAAGACCGCACCCGCGGGGCGGCCGAGCTCGATCAGCCGCAGCGTCTCGAACTCGAAGGTGGAGAAGGTGGTGTACGCGCCCACGAAGCCGACGGGAAGAAGATAGCGCAGGCCGCCCTCGGCGAACCGCCCCGTCCCCGCGCCGAGGAAGAGCGCGATCAACACGCAGCCGCTCAGGTTGATGAAGAGCGTGCCCCACGGCCACCCCGAACCGAACCTCTGCGCGAAGAAGGTGGAGACGAGGAACCGCGCCACCGCCCCGAGCGCTCCACCCAGGGCCACGAGCAGGATGGGCATCGGCGCACGGTAGCAAAAAAGGAAGCGGCCCGGACCCCGCGAGGGATCCGGGCCGCCGGGATCAGGACGCGCTCGTCGTCACTGGGTCACGGTCACCGCAGTGTCGTCGATGAAGAAGCTCGTCTGCAGCGACACGTCTTCGGTTCCGACCCACTCCACGCGGATGGTCTGGCCCTTGAACGAGGTCACGTCGAACGACCGCTGCACGTAGGTCGTCCCCTTGTTCAGGTTGCTGTAGGTCGCGAGGGTGGAGAGCACCGTTCCCGCGGTGTTGCGGATGGTGAGCGTCAGCTTGTCGAAGGCGGTCGTGGTCGTCGTCTCCGCGGTGGTGATCTTCAGCCAGAACGAGAGCGTCGCCGAGCACGCCGTCGAGGGAATGGTGACGGTCTGGAACAGGCTGTCGGTGTGGGTGGTGCCGTAGCCGTCGAGCCAGGCCTTGACGGTGCCCGTGCGCGGAGCGGACCCCGCGGTGCTGGCGTCGATCACGCCCGCGGTCGCCGTCCAGCCCGTCGATCCCGACTCGAATCCGGGGTTGACGAAGAGCTGCGAGGTGGCGGTGCAGCCGGTCGCCGCCGCGACGGTCAGGGTCACGGTGGTGGAGTGCGAGCCGGACGCCGCGGTGCCCGTCACGGTGAGCGTATAGGTGCCCGCCGCGGTGGTGGTGGCGGTGGCGATGCTCAACGTCGAGCTGCCGCCCGAGGTCACCGAGGTCGGCGACAGCGTGGCCGTCACGCCCGCCGGCGCTCCGGAGACGCTCAGCGAGACCGTCTGCGCGGCCCCCGACGTGGTGGCGGTCGCGATGGTCGAGCTGGCCGAGCCACCCGCGGTCACCGAGACGCTGGCCGGGCTGGCGGAGATGGAGAAGTCGTTGACCGCGACCGCGTTGACGGTGAAGGTCACCGGAGTCGAGTGCGTGGCCGAGGCGGCGGTGCCGGTGACGGTCAGCGCGTAGCTGCCGGCCGCCGCGGTGCCCGAATTGAGGGTGAGGGTGCTGCTGCCACCCGCCGTCACCGAGGCCGGGCTGAACGACGCGCTCGCGCCGGCCGGCACGCCGCTCACGCTCAGCGACACCGTCTCCGCCGTGCCCGAGACGAGCGCGGTGGAGATGGTGGTGCTGCCGCTGCCGCCCGCCGTCACCGAGACGGTGGCCGGGCTGGCGCTGATGGAGAAGTCGTTGGCCGTCACGCCGCCGCAGCCGGGGAACTTGAACGACCCGATGCGCGTGCTCCAGTTGAAGGCGCCGTTGGCGGGGATGTACTCGGTCGTGTACCAGAAGGTGCAGTCGTCGGACGGATCCACGACCATGTTGCTGTAGTCGCCCCAGCGGGAGAGCGCCTGGCCCGTCTGCGAGCCCGCGCCGTTGATGATGGTGCCCTCGCCCTGCGTCATGGTGCCGGCGGCGTCGCCGGGGAGGCGGCCGGTGTAGTGGATCTCCGGGTGCACCGAGCTGGAGGAGACGCTGAAGCCCAGCGCCATGTCGCCGGCCTGATCGGTGGCGATGGAGCCCATCCAGCGGAAGTTCGCGTCGGGCGCGTAGGTGCCCTGCTGGAAGATGCTCAGGTTGCGGTTGACGTCGGGCCGCAGCTCGTACCAGCGGACGCCGGTGCTGCTGCCGGCGGTGATGCTGTGGTTCACCACCAGCGCCTCGTGGCCGTCGGCGAAGCTGCGGTAGGCGAGGCGGAACATCAGGCGGTCAGCCAGCGAGTCGAGCTGCTGGGTGGTGCCCGACTGGGGAATGCAGGTGCCGCCGCCGCAGGCCTCGGAGTACGCCGCGGTCGCGAGCGTGGTGGGGCCGGTGAAGGTGGAGTTCGCGGTGGTGACGAAGTCCACGTGGAACTTCCAGAACGCGAGCGTGTTGGCGGTGGAGCCCAGCGCCACGAGGAATTCCGGAGAGCCGGCGGGAGGAAGGCGCGCGCCGTCCAGGTCCGCGGGGAGCAGGCCGCCGAAGGCGGTGCTGGTGTTGAAGCACACCTGCGTCGCGGCGGCGCCGGTCAGCATCTTCGAGCGGTCGTACGCGCAGGCCTTGGCGCCCTGGAAGGCGGTGCCGGCCGCGTTGAACATGTTGAACGTGGTGTAGTAGGCGTCCGGCCACACGCCCATCTTCGGGTAGTCGTTGAAGCCCGTGTAGGGGAACGAATAGCGGAAGTACGAGCCGGTCGGGTCGGCGGTCTGCGACACCGCCACGCACTGCAGGAAGGGAACGGTGCCGCCGTTCGCGCCGGTCACCGAGAACTGCGAGATCACCCAGCGGTTCGCGATCGGGTCGTAGACCACCACCGGGTCGCCGTCGTTGTTGGTCTGGCAGCCGCCGCCGAACCCGCTCCACAGCGTGTTGATGGCCACCGGTCCGAAGACCGCGGTGCCCGCCTTGTTGAAGATGGCGAAGTCGCTGTTGACGATCTGCACGTAATGGTTCGGGCCCACGTCGCCGTTGGTGTCGGGCGGCGCGGCATTGACGGTGAAGGTGCCCGCGGGTCCGCTGAAGCCGTTGCCCACGCCGTTGAAATTGAGCGAGGTGGCGGGCGCGAGCGGCGCGGGCGCGGTGGCCTGCAGCACCGGATCGGTGGCCTGCGCGGTGGAGAAGTGGCGCGGGATGCGCTTGACCTCGTGCTCGACCAGCACGCCGGAGCGCGGCGCAGGAGGCAGCAGCGTGAGCGGCGCCGAGACGTCGTGGTGCACGTCCATCGCCACCTCGCCGCCGCGGAGGATGGGCGCCTCCGTCACGTCCTCCGGTTGCGGCGCACCGGCGCAGCCGGCAAGGGCAATCAACGTGGCTGCGCAGGCAAATCGTGGGAAGGACGACTCGCGGCGAAGGGGCGCACAGGTCATCGGACTCTCCGGGGAAACCGGTTGGAAAATCGGTGGGCGTGTAGCAGAGCCCGAGGCCGCTTGGCCCACAAGTGAGTGGGCGATTGGGGGTGGATGTGCGCCTTGACGATTGACGCGCTTGCACCCAAGGATTCCAGGCATTTGAAGCGCGGGTGGGCGAATGTAGTGAAATACCCCCTCGGTCATTTGACCGAGGATCCCCGCTGCTTCCTTCCATTTTTCGACTCCGCCGAAGGTCTGATCCGGGCCGCAGAATGCGACTTGACGCCGCGATGGTCTGCGATGACGGTTACGCGGTGCTCTTCCTCGCGCCGCCGCTGCTCGGCATCGCCATCCTCGCCCAGGACGCGGGGGAACCGCCTCCGGTCGACCGCAATCCGGAGGTCGGCGAATCGCGGCACGACATCTCGCCTCCGCTGCGCGACATCCCTCCGGCGAAGCGCAGGAAGGGGCACCGCGTGCATCCGGTGAAGCCGCTGCCGCGCCCGAAGCCGCCGCCCGACGGCGGACAGGAATGACATGATCATCCGGATGGCCCTGTTCGCCGCGCTGCTCTCCTTCGCGGCGCGGGCGGAGTCGCACGAGGAGAGGGAACGCGAGGAGCGCCGGCACGAGGCGCCGCGCGAGCACGGGCAGGCGCAGCCGGGCGACGACGAGCTGCTCTATGCGCTCGGGGCGTTGCTCGGCAATCGCGTGCAGGACTACGGCTTCTCTCCCCGCGAGCTGGCGCGCATCGAGCGCGGATTCGCCGATGCTGCGGCGAAGAAGCCGCTCAAGCTGGCCGACCCGGATCTCGAAGAGCTGGGCCCCCGGGTGGACGCGATGCTGCAGCGCCGGGGCAATCCGAAGATCGCGGCGGAAAAGCAGCGCGCGGCCACGATGCTCGCGGCGGAGGCGAAGCAGGCCGGAGCCATTCTGCTGCCCGAAGG
The DNA here is from genome assembly GCA_036518615.1 of Myxococcales bacterium. Taxonomy (GTDB): domain Bacteria; phylum Myxococcota; class Myxococcia; order Myxococcales; family 40CM-4-68-19; genus 40CM-4-68-19. The sequence continues at coordinate 3,750 of DATDMU010000082.1, read as the reverse complement.
CGCGGTGCTGCGCGTGCTCCGGCCCGGGCAAGGCGAGAACCCGAAGCGCGGCGATCGCGTGCACGTGAAGTACGAGGCGCGCACGGCAGACGGGAAGGTCTTCGACTCCTCGGAGGGCGCCGACGTGCCGCTCGACGGCGTGGTCCGCTGCTGGAGCCTGGGCGTCCCGAAGCTGAAGGTGGGCGCGAAGGCGCGGCTGGCGTGCCCGTCCGCGCTGGCGTACGGAGATCAGGGAAGACCGCCTCAGGTCGCCGGCGGCGCAGCGGTGATCTTCGACATCGAGCTGCTCTCCATCGTGCGCTAGTGTCCCGAGTCAGAAATGCGGCGTCACACCGAGGGCGCCAGATCGCAAGCGATGCGACGAGCGACGAGGGCGAATACATGAACGTATTCAACCGAGGAGTCGAGGAAGCAGCGCGCCGCGAGGTGGCGGCCGAATGTCGTCGGATTTATGACTCGGGACACTAGCTTCTCTCGAAGCGCTGCAGCTCCCTTCCGCCGGCGGCGAGGTCGGTGAGCGTGGCGCGCAGCCGTCCTTGGGGCGCATCGAGCTGCAGCACCGGCAGCGACGCGTCGCGCGGGCTGGAGGCGTCGAAGGCGCGTTCGGTCCAGGTGCCCAGGTTCACGTAGAGCCGCCCTGCGTGCACCGCCCAGTCGATCACGTGCGTATGCCCGAGCACCAGCGCGTCCGGCCGCGGCGCCTTGCGGGGCAGGGCGGCCTTGCCCTTGATGGCGTCGATGGCCCGCAGTCCGGTCCGTTCCCAGAGCTGGTCGTGCCTGGCGATGGAGCTGCGCACGCGGTTCGCGCTGACGAAGCCCGCAAGCCAGGAGAGCGGCCGCGGCAGGTAGCCGTTCTCCGCGAGCAGCCGCAGGAACGCGCGGAAGAACTCGTCGAACGCCTTCTCGGGGAGCCAGCGCTGCAGCACCGAGACCACCGCCTCCTCCGGCCGCAGCGCGACCAGGCGGTCGGGGTCGAAGCGGACGTTCGGGGGCGGCCCGCGGTGGCGCAGGAACGGGATCACCGCCTGGTGCAGGACGTTGGTCATCACCTCTCCGCTGCCGCCGGGCTTGTCGTTGCCTTCGTCCAGCTCGTGCCCGTGGAGGAGCACGGCCTTCGAGCCGCCCAGCTCGCGGACGACCGACGGCTCCACCCGCGCAGCGATGCCGGCCGACACCAGCTCCTGCGCCGCGGACGGCGCGCCGAGGTGGTGGTCGTGGTTGCCGGGCACCACCGTGACGCGGGTCTTCTTCGCGAGCTGCGCCAGCGCCTCGAAGGCCACCGGGTTGCTGGCGCGCACCGCCTCGAGGAGCCTGGGCAGCGTCCGCCGCGGCGGCACTTCGCGGGGCACGTCGAGCGAGCGGAAGAACCGGTCCAGGCCCTCGGGCGGAGGCTGCATGGCGGTGAAGTCGAAGCAGTCGCCCAGGAGCACCAGCTCGGAGCCCTCGTCGCGCCCGACGCGATCGCACAGCTCCGCCAGCAGCCGGCCCTGGCGCTCGTCGTCGAAGAGCCGCGCCTCCGCGTGCTCGTCCAGGTGCAGATCGGAAATCACATAGACCGTCATCGCCCCATCTACGGTACAACACCCTGCATGGACGTGGTCCTCATCGACATCGCCAACGACCCGCTGACCAAGCTCTACGGCGCCTACCGCACCTGCTACACGCCCAAGACCCCGCGAGAGGTCTGGGAAGACGTGGCCGCGGGCACCGTGCCGCCGGAGAAGATCGCCCAGTTCGTGGAGGAGCGGCTGAGGACCGGCCACGTCTCGCCGCTGGAGCAGGTGGTGTTCTGGTTCGGCATCTCCGGCGTGAGCCGCTCGCTGAGCCACCAGTTCGTGCGCCACCGCATCGGCATCTCCTTCGAGCAGCAGTCGCAGCGCTACGTGCGCTTCACCGGCAAGAACGAGGAGCGCCTCGAGTACGTGATGCCGGAGAGCTGGCAGGAGGCGGGCAAGGCGGCCGAGTTCGAGAAGCTGATGACCGAGATCACCCGCGTCTACCGCGAGGCGGTGGCCGCGGGGATTCCCGCCGAGGACGCGCGCTTCGTCCTGCCCAACGCCGCCCCCACCAACTTCCAGATCATGGTCAACTTCGCCGAGCTGCTGCACATCGGCGATCTGCGCCTCTGCACCCGCGCGCAGTGGGAGATCCGGCAGATGATCGCCAGGATGCGCAGCGAGCTGATGCGCAGGGTGCCGGAGCTGGCCAAGTACATGCAGCCCAAGTGCGGCGAGCGGCGCATGGGGTACTGCGACGAGGACGTGAAGGCATACGAGGCCTGCCCGCTCTCCAACTCGCGGCCGCACAAGCTGCAGGTCATCGAGGTCTTCAAGCGCGTGCGCGCCGAGAGCGGCAAGCCGATGCGCGACCTGGAGGAGAGCGACTTCAAGGCCGCGGAGGAATTCCGCGAGGCCAAGGCATGAGCCCGGAGGCCGCGGGCGCCGACGGCGAGCAGCTCTCGCCGGAGGAGCTGCGCGAGGCCTGGCCGGCGCTCTCCTCGCAGGAGCGGGCCGAGGGGCTGAAGCTCCTTCCCCGCGACGTGGCGGAGGACCTCTTCTTCGGCATCTCCTCGCGCGAGCAGGCGGAGGTGATCCTCGATCTGCCCCAGGCGGAGCAGCGGTCGTGGATGCGCGCGCTCGCGCCCGACGACGCGGCGGACCTGATCCAGGAGCTGCGAGCGCCGGAGCAGCGCGAGAGGCTGATCGGGCTGCTCGACGATCAGACGCGGCGCGAGGTGCAGGCGCTGCTCGCGTACCACGAGGACCACGCCGGCGGGCTGATGAGCCCGCGTTTCGCGCGGCTGCGCCCGGACATGACCGCGGACCAGGCGGTCACCTACCTGCGGCGGCAGACGCGGCAGTCGGTGGAGATGCCCTACTACGCCTATGTCCTCGACGCGCAGCAGCGGCTGCTCGGCGTGGTCTCCTTCCGCGAGCTGATGGCGGCCGCCGGCGACCTGCCGGTGGGCAAGCTGATGCACACCGACGTGCGCAGCGTGGACGAGCAGGCCGACCAGGAGATGGTGGCGCGGCTCTTCCGCGAGACGGGCCTCATCGCCATTCCCGTGCTCGACGCGGAACGGCGGATGAAGGGCATCGTCACCGTGGACGACATCGTCGAGGTGGTGAGCGAGGAGGCCACCGAGGACATCCAGAAGCTGGGCGGCAGCGAGAGCCTGGGCGAGCCGTACCTGACCATCGCCCTGCGGCGGATGATCCGCAAGCGCGCCGGCTGGCTGGCGGCGCTGTTCCTGGGCGAGATGCTCACCGCCACCGCCATGGGCGTGTTCGAGAAGGAGATCGACAAGGCGGTGGTGCTGGCGCTGTTCGTGCCGCTGATCATCTCCTCCGGCGGCAACTCCGGCTCGCAGGCGACGTCATTGGTCATTCGCGCGATGGCATTGGGGGAATTGCGCCTGCGCGACTGGTTCCGGGTGGTCCGCCGGGAGCTCTTCGCCGGGATCGCGCTCGGATCCATCCTCGGCTCCATCGGCCTCGTCCGCATCCTCGTCTGGCAGGAGCTGTTCAAGACCTACGGCGAGCACTTCATGCTGGTGGGGCTCACGGTCGCGCTCTCGCTGATTGGCGTCGTGACCTTCGGGACCTTGGCGGGGTCGCTCTTGCCCTTCATCCTGCGCCGGCTCGGCTTCGATCCGGCAAGCGCCAGCGCGCCCTTCGTGGCCACGCTGGTGGACGTGACCGGGCTGATCATCTATTTCACCACCGCTTCGGCAATCATGCGCGGCACCCT
>DATDMU010000081.1:0-12397 GCA_036518615.1 Myxococcales bacterium | reverse complement strand
ACGATGCCGCTCGGCGCGGCGAGCGTGAGCGCCATCACCAGATCGACCGCCCAGATCGAGAGCGCGAGCGGGTAGACGAGCAGGTAGATCACCGCGGCGAGCGGCGCGCGCGAAGAGGCCCAGCGGCGCTGGCGCAAGAACCAGGAGGCGCAGGCGAAGAGCGCCACCGCCGCGCCGAAGTCGCGGGCCAGGAGCGCCGCCATTCCGGGGCGCGACGCCAGCGGCATCCAGGCCGGCGCGCCGAGGAGGACCACCGCGAGCAGGGCCAGCGCGGCGGGAAAGAAGATGGCGGGGCTCTCCACCAGCGGCAGCGCCGGCTCGATGAAGCGGCCATGGGTGAGGCGCGCCGCGGCGGAGAGGGCCACCCCTCCCGCCGCGACGCCGGTGAAGAAGAGCCAGCTCGCGGCCAGCGCGGAGAGCGCGGCGGCGCTCACGCCGGCGAGCGGGGCAAAGAGCAGCGCCACGAGCCCGAGCGCGACCGCCGCGGCGCACGCGCGCGAGAGCATGCGGCCGAGCTCCGCGTCGGCCTGCTCGAACAGGTTTCGCAGGGGTCGAGAACGCGTAGCGGTGGCCCTCATCGCGGGGTCCCCTTCTGGATGGCGCGGACGTAATGGACGAGATCCCAGCGGTCGCGCTCGTCGAGCCCTTCGCCCATGGGCGGCATCGCCTTGCCGCCCAGCGCGACCGTGCCGTAGATGTACCCGTCGGACTTGGCGCGGATGGTGTCCAGCGCCAGGTCGGGCGCGGGCGGGAAGCTGCGGCCCACCGGGCCGTTGCCGTGGCCGTCCACGTTGTGGCAACCGGCGCAGCGGTCGAGGAAGAGCCGGCGGCCCCGGTCGGCGGAGGCGTCGTCGCCGGGGAACGGCTCGCGGAGATCGAGGGCGTCGTCGCGGTCGTAGAGGACCGGCCGCGCGAAGAGCGGCACCGACCCGGCCGGTTCGGGCCGCGGCGTCTCCCGCCCCTGGCGGGCGGGCTGGTACCACATGTCGGTGCGCCAGTCGCGCGAGCAGCCGGCGAGGAGCAGCAGCGCGAGCGCGGATTCACGCCACATCGACGATCTCCTCCGCGCCGCGGCCGGCGAAGATCTCCCGCGCGCGCTGCGCCCCGCCGGGCACGAACACGCCGATGCGGTCGCGGGTGAAGCGCGGGTCGAAGGGCACGCCGCGCCGCATGCGGCCCAGCACCGCGACGCCGAGCAGGCCGCAGAAGTTGGTCAAGGCGCCCACCAGCACCGCCATCTCGAAGACGATGACGAGGAAGGCGGGCAGCGACACCACCGGCATGCCCCCCACCACGATGGGCCAGGCCCACGAGCCGCCCGCCGCGAGCAGGAGCCCCAGCGCGCCGCCGGCGACGGCGCCGGTGAGGGTGGCGAGGCCGATCAGGCTGATGGGCCGGCCGAGCGACTGCGTCAGCTCGGGAAAGGGCGCGGGCGAGGCGGTGCGCACGTCCAGGCCCTCCGCCCGCAGCGCCCGCACCGCCTGCGCGGCCAGCGAGACGTCGGCGAACACCGCCAGCAGCCCGGGCTCACGCGGCATTGGCGGCCTCCAGGGCAGGCGCCGGAGCCTCGTGGCCCACCTCCTCCTTCAGCTCCGCGATCGACACCGCCGGGAGCAGCTTGAGGAAGACGAGGAACCACATGAAGAACCAGCCGAACGAACCGGCGGTGATGCCCACCTCCACCAGCGTGGGCCGGTAGACGCTCCAGTCGAAGGGGATGCGGTTGTGCGAGAGCGAGGTCACCACGATGTTGAACCGCTCCAGCCACATGCCGACGTTCACCACGATGCCGAGCAGGAAGAGCGCCGCGCCGGAATTGCGCACCCGCCGCGAGAAGAGCACCAGCGGCGCCACGCAGTTGCAGGCCACCATGGTCCAGAAGAACGGCGCGTAGCTGCCGAAGGGGCGCGAGAGCAGCGTATCCAGCTCGACCTGCGGCCCGCGCCAGAAGGCGAGCGCGAACTCCAGCGAGTAGGAAAAGGTCACGATCAGCGAGGTGAGCAGCACGAGGCGCGAGAGCAGATCGAGGTGCTTGCGGGTGACCAGCTCCTCGATGCCGAGAGCGCGCCGCAGCGGCACCAGCAGCGTCAGCACCATCGAGACGCCGGAGAGGATGGCGCCCGCCACGAAGTAGGGAGGGAAGAGGGTCGAGTGCCATCCCGGCACCACCGAGACGGCGAAGTCCCAGGACACCACCGAGTGCACGCTGATGACCAGCGGCGTGGCGAAGGCGGCGAAGAAGAGATAGGCGCGGGAATGGTGCCGCCACTCCTCGTCGGTGCCCCGCCAGCCGAGCGCGAAGACGGCGTAGAAGCGGCGCCGCAGGCCCTGCGAGGCGTCGCGCAGCGCCGCCGCGTCGGGGATCATTCCCGAGACGAGGAAGAGCGAGCTGACCACCAGGTAGGTGGAGATGGCGAAGGCGTCCCAGACCAGCGGCGAGCGGAAGTTGATCCAGAGCGATCGCTCGTTGGGGTACGGCAGGATCCAGTAGCCGAACCAGGGCCTGCCGAGGTGGATGATGGGGAAGAGGCCGGCGGTCATCACCGCGAACACCGTCATCGCCTCGGCGACGCGGTAGACGGCGGTGCGGAAGCGCGCGCGGAAGAGGAAGAGGATGGCGGAGATGAGCGTGCCCGAGTGCGCGATGCCCACCCAGAAGACGAAGTCGGTGATGAGCACGCCCCACCCCACCGGGCGCATGAGCCCGGTCTCGCCCATGCCGAAGCGGATGATCCGCGACCAGCTGTAGATGCCCAGCGCGGTGGTGGCGGCGGCGCAGGCGAGCAACACCCAGTAGAGCCTGCCTCCGCGGCGCTGGGCGGCGTGGACCCGCTCCTCGATGCGCGCGAGCTCTCCGGCGACGCTCATGACTCCCCTCCGCGCGCGAGGTAGGTGACGGCGGGTCCGGTGGCCAGATCCTCGAGCAGCCGGTACGCCCGCGGGTCCTGGCGGACGCGGTTGATGCGCGCTCCGGGGTCCTCCAGGTCGCCGAAGGTGATGGCGCGCGAGGGGCAGGTCTGCGCGCAGGCCGGCACCACCTCGCCGTCGACGACGTTGCGCCGCTCGTTCTTCGCCTCGTTCTCGGCAAAGCGGATGCGCTGCACGCAGAAGGTGCACTTCTCCATCACGCCCTTGCTGCGCACGGTGACGTCGGGGTTGAGCTGGAGATCCAGCGGCTCCTCGAACTTCGGATCGCGCCAGTTGAAGACGCGCGCGTCGTAGGGACAGTTGTTGGAGCAGTACCGCGTGCCGATGCAGCGGTTGTAGACCATGGCGTTGAGGCCCTCGCCGGTGTGGTAGGTCGCGTAGACCGGGCACACCGGCTCGCAGGGCGCGCGGTCGCACTGCTGGCAGAGCGAGGGCAGGAAGGAGATTCCCCGCGCGCTCTCCGACCGCTGGATGCGCAGCCAGGCCTGGTTGCGTCCGGCCAGCGCCGCTTCCGGCCCGTTCACCGGAACGTTGTTCTCCGCGTAGCAGGCCACCACGCAGGCCTGGCAGCCGGTGCACCGGTCGAGGTCGATGGCCATGGCCCAGCGGTGCGCCGGATGCGAGGGCGGCGGCCGCATGCCGTAGGGGTGCTCCTCCGGAGGGTGCTCGTAGCCGATGCCCTTGTCGTGCCCGTGCTCGTGGCCGTGGACGTGCTCCTCGCGCGCGGCGATGGCGGCGGCGCCCGGCAGGAGATCGCGCCCCATCTCGTCGGGTGTTCCGGGGATTCTGGGCAGGACCCCGCGGCCCACCTTGCGCGGCGAGAGCGGCCCCCGGAGCCGACGCAGCTCCGGCGCGCTCTCGGGCACGGCCACCGTGCCGTCGCGCAACCGCTTGTGCACCGAGAGCGGCAGCGTCACCTCCCCGAGCGCGATCAGGTCGCCGTCCTTCGCGCCGAGCCGCGCGGCGTCGGCGGGCGACAGCTCCACCCAGGATGACCAGCAGACGCCGCTGACCGCGTCGGGCACCTCGCGCAGCCACGGCGGCGCGTGCGGATCGGCAGGCTGGAGCGCCGAGGGAAAGGCGAAGAGCGCGGGAGCGTCGGGCACCGGGCTCCCGCCTTCGAGCAGCGGCCTCAGCGAATCCACCAGCAGCGCGGAGGGAGCGTGCGGAGCAACCGAGCCGGTCACGCCGCGCATCTGCGCGGCGCGGTCGGGCCTGGGCCGAGGTCCGGGAAGCCCGCCCGTGCCGAGGCGCTTGCCGATCTGGAGCAGCACCTCGCTCGCGGAGCGCGTGTCGTAGAGCGGCGTCATCGCCGGCTGCGAGAGGAGCGTGAGGCCCTTGCGCGCCTCCACCTCGCCGGCCGATTCCAGCCAGTGATGATCGGGCAGCACCAGGTGCGCGAGCTCGGTTCCCGCATCCGGGCGGCTGCTGAACGAGACCACGAAGTCCGCGCTCGCTCCCTCCGGCGGGTCGGCGTGGTGAAGCAAGAGGACGCCCGCGTGCGCCTTGGCGGCGGGCGAGGTCGGCGGATCCCGCAGCGGATCCTGCCCGAGCAGGACGGTGCGGCCCAGGTTGCCGAGGAGGTGGTTGGCAACGAGCAGGAGCGCGGCGACGTCGGGCGAGGTGGAGCCGAGCAGCGCCGAGGGCCGCTTCTCCGAGACGAGCCGGCCCAGCCGCGCGATCTCGTCCTCGCCGACGCCCGCGCGCCGTGCGGCCGCGGCCGCATCGAAGCCCGCGAGCGCGCTCTTCACGGCTGCCGCTTCCGGCTGGAGGTCCGCCGCGTTGGTCGCGATCCAGCGCAGGAGCAGGAGCGCCACGTCGCGCTCGCTTCCGGCCCTGCACGCGACCCACTGATCGGCGCCCGCCCCGGTCGCTCCGATCCTCGGCCCCACCCACGCGAGCGAGGTGCGCTGCGCCTTCTGCTTGCCGCGGCCGGCTGCGAATCCGCGCGCCAGCTCCACCGGCGAAAGCCACGTCTCGGCGAAGTCCGCCCCGAACGCCGCCACCGAGCGCGCAGCCGACAGCTCGTACGCGGGCAGCTCCGCGCGGCCGTAGGCGATCCTGCAGCCTTCGCGCAGCGACATCCGGCTCGGCGCCTCGACCACCACTCGCTGTCCGAGCGGCGCCATCACCGCGCGCTGCACGTCGGAAGCCCAGCCTGGCTCGCTGCGCGTCAGAAGCCGCACCGAGCCGGCCGGCGCGGCCTTGAGCGCGTCGGCCAGCCTGGCGAGCGCGGCGTCCCACCCGATGGGCTGGAGCTTTCCGTCCGCGCCGCGCAGCATGGGCCCGCGGAACCGGTCGGGTGCGTAGAGCGCCTGCAGCGCGGCCTGACCCCGCGCGCAGAGGGCGCCCTGGGAGATGGGCTCGTCCGGGTTGCCTTCCAGCTTGACCACCCGGCCTTCGCGCGAGCGGGCGGTGACGCCGCACCCCGCCGCGCACTCCCTGCAGGCGGTCCGGTAGAAGAGAGGCTTGCCGGGAACCAGGTTCTCGGGCGGCACCAGGAGCGGAATGAGCTTCTCCGGCGCGTGCGCAGGCGAGCACCCCGCGGCCACGCCGGTCGCGCCGAGGATCCGCAGGAAGAATCGCCGTCCGATGCTCACGCTGTCCTCACTTGTGGCAGGTGATGCAGTCGATGTTCGCCTGGCGCAGCCGGTGACACTCCACGCAGAAGCCCATGTGCATGTCCTTGACCCGGACGTTCTGGGCCATGTGCGCCACGTCGCCGTGGCACTCCGCGCAGGCCACGCCGCGGGCCAGGTGGCGCTCGTGGCTGAAGTAGACGTGGTCCGGCTCGCGGAACACGCGCCAGAACTCCAGCGGCTGCTTCGCGCGCGAGGCCGCGGCGATGGCCTGGATGGCCGGCTTGTCCTTTCCGGCGAACTTGTGGCAGCCCATGCAGGTGGCCAGCGACGCCACGCCTGCGACGGGGCCGTGGCGCGCGTACGGGTGGCAGGTGCCGCAGCCGATCAGGTTGTCGCTCACGTGCACGCGGTGGTTGAAGGCGGTGAAGACGCCGCCCTCGTCCACCGGCGCCGCGCCGCCCGCGGTCCGCACATCGGAGGCGCCCGCGACCGCCGCGGCCCAGAGCAGGAGGAAGCCACGCATCCGGGTTACCGGGCCAGCGCGAAGTCCGCCTGCCCGCTCTTGCCCGCGGCGACCGTGGCGGTGACCTCCTCCGCCTTGAGCTTGGGATTCCAGACCGCCACCTGCCAGGTGCCGGGCGGGACTCCGTCGATGCGGAAGGTGCCGTCCTTCTTCACCACCGCCGCGAACGGGTTCTGGCCGACGAAGATGTACGCCAGCATCTCCGGGTGCACGCTGCAGAGCTGCGTGTAGGTTCCCGCCGTGGTGAAGACGTGCTCGCGGCCCTGCCCCTTGGGGAACATCCCCAGGTTGTAGGCCTCGCCGTCCGGCGAGTAGACGTTGTGGTCCACGCCATCGCTGTTGAGGAACTTCACCGTGTCGCCCACGGTGGAGAGGAGGATGCGCGGCCGGAACTCCATGCCCTTCTGGTCCATGGTGTGCGTCTTCGGCGCGAAGTTGCCGGGGACCTGCTTGAGGTAGACCACCGTGTCCTTGAGGTACTTGTCCGGCGTGGCGGTGACCTTGCCGGTCACCGATCCCGTGGCCGCAGCCGCGGCGTTCGCGCAGAGAAGCGCGGTCAGCATGAAGCGCATGTGGGGTTCTCCTTAGAAGGCGACGGCAGCGCTGAGGGTGACGGCTTCCAGCTCCGGTCCGAGCTTCGAGGTGGAGTCGGTGGGCGCGACGCTGCCGCCCACCTGGCCCCAACCCCCCGGCGGATTCCCGGTCGCGCCTTCGATCACCGCGACCAGCGTGAGCTTCACGTTGGGGATGACCGTGGCCGCGACGCCGGGAAGGACGCGGTACATGTTCTGCGTGGCGGAGCCCTCGGGCGACAGCGAGAAGTACTCGAAGCGCACCGCCGGGACGAACCAGGAATTGACCATGTACGACAGCTCGTCGTACTGCGCGATGGCGTCGGCGCCCGCGGCCGTGCCTGCCGCGAAGTCCGGGGTGACGCGGGTGTGGTGCTCGAAGTAGGCGCCGGCGTTGAACTCGAGGGAGCCCCACTGCGCGCGCAAGCCGCCGCCGCCGCCGTTGGTGGTGTCGTCGAAGGTCAGCGAGAGCGGCGCGCCCTCGCCGTCCACGCCGCTGAACTCCGCGGCGCTGTACGCATGGTAGGCGAAGGCCTCGAAGGTGATCGCCGTCTCTTCCCACGGACGCGCGGCGTTCGTTTCCGTCTTGCCCTCGCCGTCCATGCGCATGCCGCCGATCTTGTAGCCGGCGTGCGCGTAGACGTTCTCGGAGTTGCGAAGCTGCGAGCCGGTTCCGCCGTTGATTCCCAGCGCGTAGTCGAACCGGCCGCCGAGGACTCCGGTGGCCTCGACCCCGTTGTAGTGATCGAGCGCGTTCCACGACGACGACGCTCCCTGCAGGCCGGCGACGGCGAGCGAAACGCCGCGGGTGTCCGACAGGTACGACGAGTGCGGGCCAAAGGACGAGATGGTGTTGAAGCCGCGGCCCACGCGCAGATTGAGCGCGTGCTGCGGGCCGAGCAGGTCGTTGAAGTAGACCTGCGCGTGCTCCAGGTCCACGCTGCCGTCCGACCCGAAGGTGACCTCGCCGAAATAGGTGATCTTGTCGCTCAGCGACCCGCCCGTCCACACGTGGCCCTCGGAGATGAGGTCGCGCAGCGAGAAGCGCGCCTGCGAGTCGGCCACCGTGGCGCTCGCGTTCTTGTCCGGATGCACCAGGGCGTCGCCGTTGGCGCCGAAGGAGAGCGGCGGGATGACGGAGAGCACCGCGGGCTCGCTGCTGGCCGTCTTGGGCTGCAGCGTCACGGTGTCCTGCTTCCAGTAATCGCTGTCGGTTCCGGGAAAGCGGAAGCCGTTGCGCCGGAAGGATTCGCCGAACGGCGTCAGCTTCGGATAGACGGTGTGACATGTCTGGCAGCTCGTCGCATATTTGCGCGCGAATACCGGAATGGCGGCGGCAGGAAATGCGGCGGTGACGACGGCCAGGGCGCAAGCGGCGGATGCGAACCTCTGCATGAAAATCCTCCGGGATCGGCGGTCTTGTTGGGGTTTCCCCAGAGCAGCCACCATGCCAGCGAAGCCGTGGCGCTGATTTCGCCAATGATTCCGCTGGCGATAGCTTTTCGCCCCCTTCGTCGGATACGATGGATTTGCGCGAATGCACGACGTTGGCCTTTGTGGGCGCCGCAAATCCTTCGCGCACCGCACGCTTTCCATCCACCATCGTGATCGCATTCCCACCGGTCCTCACATCGGACAAGATGGCGGCGTGGGCGTTCGCGCAAAGCTCTTCGCCGCCCTCTACGACCGGATGATGGCGGCGGCGGAAGAGGCGGGTCTTGCGGCGCACCGCGAGGCGCTGCTCGGCCGCTGCGCGGGACGCGTGATCGAGATCGGCGGCGGGACCGGCGCGAACCTTTCCTTCTACCCGCGCTCGGTGACGGAGCTGGTCATCGCCGAGCCGGAAGACGCGATGGCCCGCAGGCTCGAGCGCAAGCTCCACGGCTATCCCATCCCCACCCAGGTGGTCCGCGCTCCCGCCGAGCGGCTCCCCCTGCGGCAGGCGAGCTTCGACTGCGCCGTCGCCACCCTGGTCCTCTGCACCGTGCCGGATCCGGCCGGCGCGCTGGCGGAGATCCGCCGGCTGCTCAAGCCCGCGGGGCGCCTCCTCTTCCTCGAGCACGTGCGGGCCGACGATCCCGCCCTGGCGCGCTGGCAGGATCGCCTGCGCCGCCCCTGGGCCTTCTTCGGCTGCGGATGTCAATGCAACCGGCGCACGGTGGAGTCGATCCGTGGAGCCGGGTTCACCGTCGCCGACCTCCGGCGCGAGCAGTTCCCCAAGGCCGCGGCGCTGGTCCGCCCGCTCGCCATCGGCACCGCCCTGCCCGGCTGACGATCCCCATTTGACACGCAGCGTAAAAGCGAGGAAGGGTTGTGAGAAGCGTCCGATTTCGATCAGCATCGGTACAAGGCGAACGGCTCACCGGAGGTTCAGAAGCAGATGGCAGAGGCAGGACCGCCGCCCAGGCAAGGGCTCTACGATCCGGCGCTCGAGCACGATTCCTGCGGCTTCGGATTCGTGGCCGACATCAAGGGACGCCCCTCGCACGACATCGTGATGAAGGCGCTGGAGGTGCTGCTCAACCTCGAGCACCGCGGCGCCACCGGAGCCGAGAAGGACACCGGCGACGGCGCCGGCATCCTCTTGCAGACGCCGCACGCGTTCCTCAGGCGCGAATGCCAGAAGCTCGGCCTTTCGCTTCCCGAGCGCGGCCGCTACGGGGCGGGCATGGTCTTCCTGCCGCCGAGCGAGCACGGCCGCGACGCCATCAACCGCCTCTTCGAGGAGACGGTGCGCTCGGAAGGCCAGGAGCTGATCGGCTGGCGCGACGTCCCCACCGACAACGCCTCGCTGGGGCCCACCGCCAGGACCAGCCAGCCCGTCATCCGCCAGGTCTTCATCGGCCGCGGCGCCGACGTCGCCGACGAGGAGGCGCTGGAGCGCAAGCTCTACGTCATCCGCAGGCTGGTGGAGAAGAAGGTGTCGCGCTCCGCCATCCCCGGCCGCAAGCACTTCTACGTCCCCAGCCTGAGCCACAAGACCATCGTCTACAAGGGAATGCTCAACGCAGGTCAGCTGCGCAGCTTCTTCCTCGACCTTCAGGATCCCGCGGTGGTCTCGGCCATCGCGATGGTGCACTCGCGCTTCTCCACCAACACCTTCCCCTCCTGGGGGCGCGCGCACCCGTACCGCTACATCTCGCACAACGGCGAGATCAACACGCTGCGCGGCAACATCAACTGGATGCACGCGCGCCAGTCGATGATGCGCTCGCGCCTGTTCGGCAAGGATCTGATGAAGATCCTCACCGTGGTGGACACCGAGGGCTCCGACTCGGCGATGTTCGACAACGTCCTCGAGCTGCTCACGCTCTCCGGCCGCGAGCTGCCGCACGCGGTGATGATGATGGTGCCGGAGCCGTGGTCGCGCGACGAGAGCATGAGCAGGGAGCGCAGGGCCTTCTACGAGTTCCACTCCTGCCTGATGGAGCCGTGGGACGGGCCCGCCTCCATCGCCTTCACCGACGGGGTGCGGGTGGGCGCGGTCCTCGACCGCAACGGCCTGCGGCCCTCGCGCTACTACATCACCAAGGACGACCTGGTGGTGATGGCGTCGGAGGTGGGCGTCCTCGACATCCCCCCCGACCGGGTGCTCACCAAGGGGCGGCTCCAGCCGGGGCGGATCTTCCTCGTCGACACCGCCGAGCAGCGGCTGATCTCGGACGAGGAGCTGAAGGAGAGGATCGCCCGCAAGGAGCCGTACGGCGAGTGGCTGCGCACCTCGATGGTCCACAACAAGGACCTGCCCCCGCCCATCCGCGCCATCCCTCCCGATCGCGAGACGCTGATCCGGCGCCAGGAAGTCTTCGGCTACACCTCCGAGGAGGTGAAGCTGCTGCTCCAGCCCATGGCCACCACCGGCAACGAGGCCATCGGCTCGATGGGCACCGACACGCCGCTCGCCGTGCTCTCCGAGCGGCCGCAGCCGCTCTTCAACTACTTCCAGCAGCTCTTCGCCCAGGTCACCAACCCGCCGGTGGACTCCATCCGCGAAGAGATCATCATGGCCTCCGACACCACCATCGGGCCGGAAGGCAACCTGCTCGAGCCCGGGCCGGAGTGCGCCCGGCAGCTCGGGCTGGCGTCGCCCATCCTCACCAACGACGAGCTGGGCCGCATCCGCGCGCTCGACGGCGGGCCGGGGACCGGCGGCCTGCGGGCGGTGAAGCTGCCCTCGCTCTTCAATCCCAAAGGCGACGGCGCGGCGCTGCGCAGCGCGCTGGAGGACCTGCGCTGGAAGGCGTCGGAGTGCATCGCAGAGGGCTTCAATCTCCTGGTGATCTCCGACCGCGGGCACGACGCCGAGATGGCGCCCATCCCCGCGCTGCTCGCCGTGTCCGCGGTGCACCATCACCTCATCCGCGAGGGCACGCGCACGCGCTGCAGCCTGATCGTCGAGAGCGGCGAGCCGCGCGAGGTGCACCACTTCGCGCTCCTCATCGGCTACGGCGCCAGCGCGGTGAACCCCTACCTCGCCTTCGAGACGGTCCACGACCAGGTCGAGCTGGGGCTGGTGCCCGGCCCGCCGGCGGAGGCGGAGAAGAAGTACCTGAAGGCGGTGGTGAAGGGCATCACCAAGGTGATCTCCAAGATGGGGATCAGCACCATCCAGAGCTACCACGGCGCCCAGGTGTTCGAGGCCATCGGGCTGTCCCAGGACTTCGTCGACGAGTACTTCACCTGGACCGCCTCGCGCGTCGGCGGGGTGGGCATCGACGTGGTGGCGAAGGAAGCGCGCATGCGGCACGAGCGCGGCTTTCCGCCCAAGCGGCCCATCTTCCACACCAGCCTGCCCGCGGGAGGCGACTACCAGTATCGCGCCGGCGGCGAGTACCACCTCACCAACCCGGAGACCATCCACAAGCTGCAGCACGCCTGCCGCACCGGCGACTACCGCGTCTTCCAGGAGTACACCGCGCTGGTCGACGACCAGTCGAAGCAGCACTGCACGCTGCGCGGGCTGATGGACTTCCGCGCCGCCGCCAAGCCGGTGCGCATCGAGGAAGTGGAGCCGGTGGAGGCGATCATGCGCCGCTTCAAGACCGGCGCCATGAGCTACGGCTCCATCTCCAAGGAGGCGCACGAGACGCTGGCGGTGGCGATGAACCGCATCGGCGGCAAGTCGAACACCGGCGAGGGCGGCGAGGACCCGGCCCGCTACGTGAAGGAGGAGAACGGCGACTCGAAGAACTCGGCCATCAAGCAGGTGGCGAGCGCGCGGTTCGGCGTCACCAGCAATTACCTGGTCAACGCGCGCGAGCTGCAGATCAAGATCGCCCAGGGCGCCAAGCCCGGCGAGGGCGGACAGCTTCCCGGCGCCAAGGTGTATCCGTGGATCGCCAAGGTGCGGCACGCCACGCCGGGCGTCGGCCTCATCTCCCCGCCCCCGCACCACGACATCTACTCCATCGAGGACCTGAAGGAGCTGATCCACGACCTGAAGAACGCCAACCGCCACGCGCGGATCAGCGTGAAGCTGGTCGCCGAGCTGGGCGTCGGCACCATCGCCGCGGGAGTGGCGAAGGCGCACGCGGACGTGGTGCTCATCTCCGGCCACGACGGAGGCACCGGCGCGTCCCCGCTCACCTCCATCAAGCACGCCGGCATCCCCTGGGAGCTGGGGCTGGCGGAGACGCACCAGATCCTGGTGCTGAACGACCTGCGCAGCCGCATCACCGTGGAGGTGGACGGCCAGCTCAAGACCGGACGCGACGTGGTGATCGGGGCGCTGCTCGGCGCCGAGGAGTTCGGATTCGCCACCGGCCCCCTGATCGCGCTCGGCTGCGTGATGA
>DATDMU010000080.1:0-4550 GCA_036518615.1 Myxococcales bacterium | reverse complement strand
CTGGGCATGCCGCCGGAGGTGAAGCGGCACATCTTCGAGGCGTTCTTCACCACCAAGCCGAGCGGCAAGGGCACCGGCCTCGGCCTCGCCATCTGCAAGGAGATCGCCCGCGCGCTCAAGGGGCGCATCGACGTGGAGAGCGAACCCGGCCGCGGCTCGGCCTTCACCGTTCGCTTTCCGGTGAGCGAAGCGTACTCTTCCTAGCGGATCTTCCGATCATGGCCGACCCTGCTCGCATCCTGGTGGTCGACGACGACGCCGCCTCGCGCGCGCTGATGGCGGAGATCCTCGCCGAGGACGGGCATCAGATCGTGACCTGCTCCGACGGCGCGGAGGCGGTGCAGCGGATCGAGCGCGAAGGCGAGTTCGACGCGGTGGTCAGCGACATCCGCATGGTGGACGTGGACGGGCTCGAGGTGCTCGACTGGGTGCGCGGGCATGCGCCGGAGACGCCCGTGCTGCTGGTGACCGCCTTCGGCAACGTGGACGGCGCGGTGGAGGCCATCCGCCGCGGCGCCTACGACTACATCTCCAAGCCCTACGACGTGAACGCCATCAAGCTGGTGGTGGACCGCGCGCTCCGCCACCGCCGCCTCTCGGCGGAGAACCGGCGCCTGAAGCGGGAGATCCGCGAGAAGTACGCGCTCGGGAACGTGGTCGGCCGCAGCGAGGGGATGCTGCAGGTCTACAAGACCGCGGCGCGGGTGGCGGCGACCGATGCCACGGTGCTGGTGGTGGGCGAGAGCGGCACCGGCAAGGAGCTGGTCGCGCGCGCCATCCATTCCTCCAGCCCGCGCGCCTCCGGCGCCTTCATCGCGGTGGACTGCGGCGCCATCGCCGAGGGCGTACTGGAGAGCGAGCTGTTCGGGCACGCCCGCGGCAGCTTCACCGGCGCGACCGGCGCCCGCCGCGGCCTCTTCGAGGAGGCCAGCGGCGGCACGCTCTTCCTCGACGAGATCGGCGACATCGGCGGCCGCATCCAGGGTCAGCTCCTCCGCGTGCTCCAGGAAGGCGAGATCCGCCGCGTGGGAGAGAGCGCGCCGGTGAAGGTGGACACGCGGGTGGTGGCGGCCACCAACAAGGACCTGGCGGAGGCGGTGAAGGCAGGCAGGTTCCGCGAGGACCTCTACTACCGGCTCAACGTGGTCAGCATCCGCATCCCGCCGCTGCGCGAGCGGCGCGAGGACATCCCGCTGCTGGCGGAGCACTTCGCCTCCCGGCATGCGGGCGAGCGCGGCGCGTCCTTGACCACCGAGGCGCGGGAGGCGCTCCTCGCCTGGGACTGGCCGGGCAACGTGCGCGAGCTGGAGAACGCGGTGGCGCGGGCGCTGGCGCTCAATCCCGGAGGCACCATCCTGCCGGAGGACCTGCCCGAGGCGGTGCGCGAACGGTGGCAGTCGCGGCGGGGCGCGCCCGCCAGGGCGCCGTCGGCGATCGCCGTCCCTGCGGCCGCCGCGCCGGCTCCGGACCCGATCATCGCCGATCACCCCTCCCTCGAGGAGCTGACGCGGCGCTATGCGGAGCGCGTGCTTCGCGAGTCGGGAGGGAACAAGACCCGCGCGGCCGAGGCGCTGGGCATCGATCGCAAGACGCTCTCGCGGCTGTTGCGCGAGGAGTAGGGTCTCCCGTTCGGTGGGAAAACATTTCGGCAATTTTGCCCTGCCAGGGGTGCAGCGGACCGCGTGTCCTGGCCCGGTAGGACTTCAGCGCACACGCGTAGTATCAAGGGGTTAGAGGGGCTTGAACACTTGGCCGGCTGAATGCATCGAACCATTGCTGTCTAGCGCTGGCGAAACCGATCGCCTGTGCCCCGAAGGAGAGCCCCATGCCGCGACAGCCCAGTGGCCGCCAGGACCGCATCCAGCTCATCGCCCGCGTGCAGCTCGCGTACGAACAGCTCAAGGACACCATGCAGCGCTACCGCGACGACTCGCCGCGCGCCCGCGCAGCCGTCGCCGCGGCCAGGCGGCGGCTCTCGTTGCTCAACCGCGCGCTGGCCATGATGGCGCTGGAAGTCGCGCAGCAGCCTGCCTGACCACGGCGCTATTTCGGGAACGACCGGACCGCCTCGGCGGCTCCGTGCAGATCGGTGAAGGGCGTGCAGGCGAGGCGGTGCTCCAGGCAGTAGCGGTGGAGGTAGCTGCCCTCGCGCGCGAAGGTGCGATCGGCGAACTGCACCAGGCAGCGGTCGGCGAAACCGTCGCCGAGTCCCAGCACGTAGCTTGCGCCCGCCCGCCGCGCCTCGGCCACCACCACGCGCTTGCAGGAGCCGCAGACCTCGCAGCCCGCGGCGCGCGATTCTGCGTCGCCCGGATAGCTGACGCGCAGGCCGGCGGGGCCGAAGCTGGCCTCGTTGGCGCGAATCCGGACGTGCGCGCGCAGCTCGGGCGCGAGGTGGTGCGCGAGCACCGCCTCGATGTACTGGCGCAGGCCACCCGACGCGAGGAAGAAGGGAACGGCGCGGTCGCGCGCCGCTTCCACCAACTCGGCGAAACCCGGCCGCAGCCGCGCGATGCCCACGGCGAAGGAGACGATCTCCTCCTCCGCGGCGCGGATGGGCTGGTAGATGCTCTGGATGATGGCGCGCGTGGTCAGCCGGCCCTCGAGGAAGAGCTGCTTCTGCAGGGCGAGCCAGTCCGCTCCGGCGAAGCGGCGGCTGATCTCGTCGCCGATGTCGAGCAGGGTGGCGGTGCCGTCGAAGTCGCAGACGATGGCCAGTCCGGGCACTGCGGGCTTGTACGCGGCGCTCCGGGGTGCGCGCAAGCAACCTCGACGGCGGTGCACTAGAATCCGGGCATGTCGCCGGGAGTGCCGCTCACAGAGGCGGAGCTGTTCAAGGAGGCGGCGCGCAGGAGCGAGGCGCGCGAGCCCTTCGTGCTCTGCGCGGTGACCGCCACGGCGGGCTCGGTCCCTCGCGATCCGGGCGCCAAGATGCTGGTGGCACCCGGCGGCGGCATCGCGGGCACGGTGGGCGGCGGGCCGCTGGAAGCGGTGGTGATCGAGGAGGCGAAACGGCTCTTGCAGTCGGAGGGCACCTCCTGCGAGCGGCGCTTCGCGCTGACCGCCTCGGGCGATGCCGCCGAGCCGCTGCCGCCGCGGGCGGCGGCGTGCGACGAGCTGGGCATGAAGTGCGGCGGAGAGGTGACCGTCTTCCTCGACGTGGTGCGGCCGTCGCCGCGGCTGCTCCTCTACGGCGCAGGGCACGTGGGCGAGCGGGTGGCGTCCATCGCCATCGCCGCAGGGCTTGCCACGACGGTGGTGGACGACCGCCCGGAGTTCGCCGATGGCGCGCGCTTTCCCGGCGCCGCGGGCGTGCGCTGCGCGGACCTGACGGCCGATCCGCTGGGAGGACTCTCCCCGGGCGCGTCGGACTTCGTGGTGGTGCTCACCCGCTGCCATGCGCTCGACGAGAGCGTGCTCGAGGCGATGCTGCAGACGCAGGCGCGCTACATCGGCCTCATCGGCAGCCGGCGCAAGGTGGCGCTCATCCTGCGCAACATCGGCAGGCGGTTGGGGCGCGACCCGCGCGAGGACAGCCGGCTGCACGCGCCGGTGGGGCTGCGGCTCGGCGACAAGACGCCGGGCGAGATCGCCATCTCGATCCTGGCCGAGGTGCTCCTCATCAAGAGCCGTGGCCAACTGTCGCATTCGCGACTGACCGCGCCGGCGGCCGCGCGGCTGGCCAGGTAGGACGCGCCGGGCCAGATCGCCTTTCCCTACATTTCATCAGGTTGTCGCACGGTCGCCCGGTGGATGGGGGCCTGACTGGCGGCCTGCTAGCCAAGCAGGTTCGGCGCATCTCGCGCCCCTGGTGAGGGTCATTCATGATGAAGCTCCGCGTCGCGATTGTCGTCGCAACCCTGGCCGCCGCATGCGGCGGCAATTCCCCGATCGAAGACGAAAGCGCAGCGGCGCTGGGCGCCGGCGTGCAGCACGCGCGCGTCTGCCCCGCCGCGGTGGACGGCGCCCGCTGCCACGCCTGGGTGAGGGTGGACGGCAAAGCCGATCCGGCCGCCACCGCCGGACCGACGGGCCTCAATCCCGCCGACCTGGCCTCCGCGTACAAGCTGAACACCGCCGCTGGCGCGGGACAGACGGTGGCCATCGTCGACGCCTTCGACGATCCCAATGCTGAAAGCGATCTCTCTCACTACCGCGCCCAGTTCGGGCTGCCTGCGTGCACCACGGCCAACGGGTGCTTCCGCAAGGTGGACCAGAACGGCGGCACCGCGTATCCGCGCGGCGACAGCGGCTGGGCGCAGGAGATCTCGCTCGACCTCGACATGGTCAGCGCAGTGTGCCCGAACTGCAAGATCCTGCTGGTCGAGGCGAGCAGCAACTCGTTCGCCAACCTCGCGGCGGCCGTGGACACCGCGGCGCGGCTGGGCGCGAACGCCATCTCCAACTCGTACGGCGGCAGCGAGTACTCGGCCGAGACCACCGACGAGGCGCACTTCAACCACCCCGGCATCGCCATCACCGTGAGCTCGGGCGACAACGGGTTCGGCGTCGAGTTCCCGGCGGCGTCGCGGTTCGTCACCGCGGTGGGC
>DATDMU010000079.1:0-2225 GCA_036518615.1 Myxococcales bacterium | reverse complement strand
CGCGCCGCCGACAAGGCGCACGACGCGCAGGGAGCGCTCGACGCGCTCGACCGCGCCTGCTCCGCCAACTCGGCCGAGTCGTGCGCGGAGGCGGGCGACCGCTGGCTGCGGCCGGAGACCCGCGACGTGGCGCGGGCGCTTCCTGCGTTGGAGCGCGGGTGCGGCGGCGGCAGCGCCAGGGCGTGCGCGCGGCTGGCGCGGGTGTACGAGGAGGGTGACGGCACCGCTCCCAGCGCCTCGCTCTCCGCCGACCTGCGCGACAAGGCCTGCGCCAACGGAGATGGGAAGAGCTGCAGGCGCCTCGCCTCCGTGGTCGAGGACGAGGCGCGCGCCGCCGCGCTCTTGAAGAAGGGCTGCGCCGACGGCGATCCGCGCTCCTGCGCCATGGCCAGGGCGGTTTCGCCGGCGGGCGCGCAGGAAGCGGTGGCCAAGGTGGACGCGCCGTCTCCCGCGCCGGCGCCGAAGCCGGCGCTGCCCGAGGCGACCGAGTCGCACGACAACACCGCCGGCTTCGCGCTGGTCGGGTTGGCAGCGGTCGCCGTGGGCGGCGCGGTGGTGATGGCGATGCCCATGCCGGACGACCACCAGAGGGGCGGCTCCAGCCGGCACGGCCTGGTGGAGGCGTCCGCCACGGCGGCGTCGTCTTCGAGGACCGGCCTGGTCATCGGCCTGAGCGCCGCCGCGGCGGTCTCCGCCACCACCGGCATGGTGCTGTTGTTCTCGAAGCACTCCGATCCGGAGAAGCCGAAGGTCAACGTGGGCGTCTCCCCCGGAGGGCTGGTCATCTCCGGCACGATGCCCTGATCGGCGCCGCGGTCGCGATCGTGCTCGCGGCTACGCGCCGACTGCCTGGAACGCCGCCACGAACTCGGTGGCGGGCGATGCGCGCAGCTCGTCCAGCGTTCCCTGCTGGACGAGCCGGCCGCGCTCGAGGACGGCGATGCGGTCGGCGGCGGCGGCGTCCGCCGGGTCGTGCGAGACCATCAGCGCCGGCAGCCGCCATTCCCGCAGCCAGCCGCGCAGCGAGGCGCGCAGGTCCCTGCGCGCGCCGGGATCCAGCGAGGCGAAGGGCTCGTCGAGGAGCAGCGCGCGCGGCTCGCGGGCCAGCGCGCGGGCGAGCGCGACCCGCTGCCGCTCGCCTCCGGAGAGCGCGGCCACGGACCTGCGCGCGAGCGGCACCAGATCGAGCCGGCCCAGCCACTGCGCGACGCGCTCTCGCCGCTCTGGCCGCGGCAGGTTGGCGAGCCCGAAGGCGACGTTCCCGGCCACATCCAGATGGGGAAAGAGCGCGTAGTCCTGGGGAACGTAGCCGAGCCGCCGCCGCTCCGGAGGAGCATCGACGCGCGCGGCGGAATCGAAGAGCGCCGAGCCTTCCAGCGCGATGCGCCCGGCGTCGGGCCGGAGCACGCCGAGCAGCAGGCGGAGCAGCGTGCTCTTCCCCGCGCCGTTGGGGCCGGCGATGAGCATCGTCTCGGCGGAGGCGGCGAGCGCCACGTCCAGGTCGAGGGGGCCCACCCGCTTCCGCACCCGGAACTCAAGCATCGCGCGGCCCTGCCGCCACCCGGCGGAGCACGAGGAGCAGCGCGAACGCCACCGCCACCATCACCAGCGAGAGCGCCTGCGCGGCGCGCAGGTCGGACTCCATGGCGGTGTACACCGCGAGCGGCAAGGTCTGCGTCCGGCCGGTCAGGTTGCCGGCGAAGAGCAGGGTGGCGCCGAACTCGCCGAGCGAGCGCGCCCAGCTCATCGCGGCGCCGCCGACCAGCCCCGGCGCGGCCAGCGGCACGCCCACTTTCAGGAAGGCGCGGAAGGGAGAGGCCCCCAGGGTGCGGGCAACCACCAGCAGCCGCTCGTCCACGCGGCGGAACGAGGCGATGGCCGCCTGCACGAAGAACGGCGCCGACACGAACGTCTCCGCCAGGACCACCGCCGGCGTGGTGAAGGCAAGGCCAATGCCGTGGCGACCGAGGAAGCCGCCCACCAGGCCGCGCCGGCCGAAGGCGAGGAGCAGCCCCACGCCCGCCACCGCGGGCGGGATGACGGCGGGAAGCTGGGTGACGGTGTCCAGCAGCCGGGAGACGCGGCCGGGATTTCGCGCCACCCGCCAGGCGAGCGGCGATCCGAGCAGCACCACCACGCTCAGGCTGCAGGCGCTGGTCAAAAGCGACAGGCGCAGCGCCGGCACCAGCATGGGGTTGCGCAGGCCCGCCATGAAGTCGCTCCAC
>DATDMU010000078.1:0-11481 GCA_036518615.1 Myxococcales bacterium | reverse complement strand
GGTCTGGGACGCCGTCCGCGAGGTGGGCGCGCTGCATACGCGGCTGGTGCCCGGCTTCGTCCGCGACACGCGCCTCGAAGGCGAGGCGCGCGTGGTCACCTTCGACAACGGAATGGTCGTGCGCGAGCCAATCATCTCCGTGGACGACGCCCGCCGGCGGATGGCCTGGACCGCGGCCGGCGGCCGGACCACCCACTACAACGCCGCGCTGGAAGTCTTCTCCGAAGCCGCCGGCTGCCGGGTCGTGTGGACCATCGACCTCTTGCCCCACGAGCTGGCAGCCGCGGTCGGCGCGATGCTGGACCGCGGCCTCGCGGCGATGCAGCGCACGTTCGAAACGAAGAGGCGCTAGAACCCGCGCGAGGCCGGAGAGCCGGGCAGGTAGGCCGGGCCGACTTGCAGCCGCGGCCCGCTGGGCATCGCCAGCAGCGTGATGGCAAACCCGATGGTGGCGCGCCCGTCCGACACCAGCCCCGGAGGCGGGTTGGGGAAGCGCTGCACGATGCGGAACGAGTCCAGCGCCACCTCGTCGAGGTAGGGCACGCCCGACGACGCCACCACGTGCACGTCCACGATCTCGCCCGACTTGTCGATGGTGTACTCCACCACCGTGCGGCGATCGCGATACGAGTAGAGCTGGCCGGTGGGGTCGCGCTTGATCGACTCGTCCTGCACCTTCTGCGTCCACACCCGCGCCACCGACTCCTTCACGCGATTGAGGAAGCCCGCGTACTTGAACCCGCGCGCGTTGAGGAAGGTGCCTTCGCCCTCCTCGATGCCGCGCAGGTCGTCCGGCATGGGCCCGCCGCTGATCGGTCCGGTGGCGCCGATGGGCTGATCCAAAGTGAGCTTGAGCGGCTTCTGCAGGCCCGGCGTTCCCGGAGCGGCGCCCGGCGCTCCCGGACCGACGCTGGAGGTCGCGCCCTCGCTGCCCGGATCGGCCATGGCGATCTTGTTGCCGGTGCCCTTGATGGCGTCGCTGTGCTCGCGGTTCCTGAAGGTCCCGTCCGGCAGCACTTCCATGTGCAGCGGATCGCGGCGCTCCTTGCTGGGCAATTCCGCCATCTGCCTGGGCCGCTTCTGCTCGCGCCCGCCGCCCGCGGTGCCGTTGTCGCCCGGCTTCTCGCTCATGGCCGGAGCGCCCTGCTGCGCCTTGTCCTCGCGCCCCTCCTTCTGCACCTTGGAGAGCGCGTTCTTGTAGAAGGCGCTGGTCTCGCGGGCGCGGGTTTCCTTCTCCACCTTGCTGTCGTGCTCGGCGAGGTACTTGGTGGGCTTGTCGGGCGCCTGGTCGTTGGTGGGCCCGAGCGAGACGACCTGCCCCTTCTCCAGCTTCTGCTGCTCTTCCGGCGGCGGCGGCGCGGGGGTGGGCGGAAGCTGCGGCACCCTGGTCTGCTGGGCCAGGTTCTGCACGTTGCCCGGATTGGTGGGGCGGATGCCCTGGAGCTGCGACCGGTTGGAGGTGACCAGAGAAACCACCTGCTTCACCGGGTGCTTCGGCATGTGGAACATCGCGTCCCTGGCGATCCCCAGCATGAGCAGGGCGTGGGCCAGCACCGACGCGACGACTGCGTAGGTGAGGCGGCGACCGCGCCGGACTGGCTGCTGGGGCAAGGGCATGCCGGGCCTATTGTAGTCCCCCCGCCGCACGCTGCGCGACGGGACCACCGGCGCAGGTGACCGCTTCGGGGGCTCGCTGGCGACTCCGGGGAGCACCAGCTTGCAACACCGCAGAGTCGCTAGTAAATCCGGACCGGCGCCGCCCCGGAATAGTACCAGTCGAGGATCTCACGGTAGGTGGCGCCGCGCTCGGCCCGGCCGATGGCGCCCGTCTGGCACATTCCGCTGCCATGACCCCAGCCTCCGCCGGTAAACAACCACCCGCCGCCCGCTCTTTCCACCACGAACATCCCGCTGTTCAGGTTCCTGAACATCCGGCGGATGGCCAGTTCGCCGTGGACGCGAGCGCTCGCCCGGCTGCCTGAAACATGGAGGGCGCGCGCCCTGCCGGAGACGCCGCGGCCTTCCACCGCGAGCGCCTTGACCTTTCCCACCGAAAGCGGCGCGCAGATCTCGTCCACCTCGGCCTGCGTGAACGGCCGGCGCCAGCGCACCTTGTCCGGCCTGGCGAACCCGGACTGCGCGCAGTAGCTGGGCACCGGGTTCAGCCGCACGAAGCGCGAGACCAGCGCGGCGCCGATGCCGTCCTTGAACTGCGCCATGCCCGGAGCCGCCGGATCGAAGTCCGGCCTGCCGCGCAGCGACGGGTCGGGCGGCCCGCCCCAGACCGCGTCGTTGTCCTCGGTGAACCCGCCGCACACCGCCGAGTACACGGAATCGACCAGCCGGCTCTCGCCCTCGCGGGTGGCGAAGAGCGCCTCGCCGCGGGTCGCGTCCACGGCGGCCGCAGGCGCGGGCTCCTCCGCCGCGATGCCCCGGTAGACCTGGCAATGCTGCTCGGCGCAGAGCAGGTAGGGGTCGCCCAGATGTCGCGCGCCGATCTTCGCCAGCACTTCGCCGCGCGCCGTGACCGCCTGCGCCTTGAGCGCCTCGGGATGCGCGTGGGGGAAGATCTCGCTCGGCACCACTCCCTTGACCAGCCGCTCCATCGGCAGCGCTGCCACCAGCGCGAGCGCGCCCGAGCCGTCGAGGCAGGCGAAGAGGCGGCCCGGGTAGCTGCGCTCCTCGTAGCCGTGGAAGCTGTAGCCCATGCCGTACTCCACCGCTTCCACGGCGATGGCCGGCTCCGCCCGCAGCTCCAGCGCGCCGTCGCCGATGGCCGCGGAGGCGCCGTGCGGATCGCGCAGCTCGATGCGGCCGCGCGGGCGCACCGACAGCTCGCGGCGGACCTGAACGCGGACGCCCAGGCGCGCCTCCAGCTCCTGCGCCTGCCGCTGCGCGCCTTCGTCGGTTGCGTCGCCCTGCGCGAGGATGGAGTAACGGCGCGTGTCCACCACGTGGCCGGCCACGCCGTACGCCTCGCCCACGGTGGTGACGCGCGTCTTGATGCCCTTCCTCGCCCATTCCTCCTGCGCGCGCAGGACGCCCTGCTTGTCGTCGAAGCGGAGCTGCTCCAGCTCCACCCACGAGGCGCCCACTCCCGGCGCGCCCTCGAGGAGCTGAAGGGTCCACGCGCCCTGCTCGCCGTCCTGGACCGCGGTGACCGTCTCGCCTCGCGGGGTGCGCGAGAGCACCGTGAGCGGCCCCTGCGGGCGCAGCACGATCTGCTGCCGACCTTCGGCCACGCGCACCGTGATGAGCGGCTCCCCCTCCTCGAACGAGAGGCGGCGCGACCAGAGCAGCTCCAGCGGATCGTCCGGCGCGGGGACGCCGGTGAAGAGCGGGTCTTCCCCGCGCACCGCGCGCGAGAGCAAGGCGCCGCCGAGCAACGAGAGGAACCCGCGCCGCTTCATCTGCGCAGGTGCGTCCGCTCCACGTAGCTGCGGAAGGCGGCGCGCAGGCGCTTGGAGAGCGGCCCGGGCTTGCCGTCGGCCACCGTGCGCACCTGCTCGCCGTGCGATTCGAGGAAGACGAGGCTGGTGACGGGCATGGCCTCGCGCAGCGTGCTGGTCATGAAGACCTCGTCGGCGGCGGCGAGCGCCTCGGGGCCGTGGGGCTCCTCGCGCAGGATCAGGCCCTCGGCGCGGGCGATCTCGACGAAGACGGCGCGGGTGACGCCTTCCAGCATGCCCAGGCGCAAGGGCGGAGTGACCAGCACCCCGCGCTGCACGAAGAAGACGTTGGAGGTGGTGGCCTCGGTCACGCGGCCGGCGAGGTCCAGCAGGATGGCGTCGTCCGCGCCCGCGTCGTGCGCCTCGCGCAGCGCGAGGATGTTGTTGAGGTAGTTGCCGGTCTTGAGCGCGGGGTCGAGGCACTGCGGCGGGTTGCGGCGCGTCTTCGCGATGGCCATCTGCAGCCCGCGCTCGTACTGCTCCTCGGGCGGCGGCTGCAGCGGGCGGACGATGATCACCAGGCGGTGTCCCGTCGCGAGATGCGGCGAAAGGCCGAACTGCCCTTCGCCGCGGGTGACGACGATGCGCGCGTACGACTCCGGGTTGCCGGCGGCGTCGAGGGTGCGCTGCAACTCTTTCAAGAGGCTCTGGCGCGACGGTAGCGAGAGGCCGATGCGCTCCGCGGTCTTCTCCATGCGCAGGAGGTGGCGGTCCACCTCGAACGGGCGCCCGGCGTAGGTGCGCATGACCTCGTAGACGCTGTCGCCGTAGAGGAAGCCGCGGTCGAGCACGGGGACGAGCGCCTGCTCGGGCGGGACCAACCTTCCTTCCACGTTGCAGAGCACCGGCACGCGCTCTCTGCTACCGCCGCATGCGCCCGCGTGCAACTACGCGAATTCGCCGATGCGCACGAAGCGGTGATCGTGTAGATCTGCGTCCGAGCCGCTAGCTCAGCTGGTAGAGCACCGGCCTTTTAAGCCGAGGGTCCTGGGTTCGATCCCCAGGCGGCTCACTCTCATCGACGACGGCACATTGGAAGGCGGTGGTTTGCGCCCGCCGCCGCGCTCCCCCGACCTTCTTCGGAGGGAGCACGAATATCTGTCAGGAATCGGTTGATCGCTCGTGGTACGGCCAGCCGACCGTCGCCGCGATGCTCATCATCCGCGGCATGGATGCCATCACGCCGCAAAGCATCGCTGGTTCTGTCGACCAGCATCCGGATCGGCCGAGCGTGGCGCGACGCATCGCCAAGAAGGCGGTGACGCTGTGGACGGTTGCGCCGCTCTATGCGGACCTCGCGCAGGCGCGCCTCGCACATGCAATGTGGAGGATCCTGCCGGCGAAACGGCGTGCCTGGGCAACTCCTGCGATCGACGTCGCGGGCGACGATCTCGGCGCCCGCCTCGCGCGCGCGGGCGTTCCGGTGGAGCTGCAGCGCAGCTTGAGCGCGAGCTATCCGGGGCCGGGCGCGTGGGATCCCTCCGGCCCGCAGCCGCCCGAGCGCGTAGCCTGCCTTGGCGCGATCCGTTCGGCGGTGGACCGGGCGTTCATCGAACAGCTGGGCGATCTGCTCCAGGGCCTGCACGAGGCCGGTGTCGCCGCGGGCGACGTGAGCTATGAGGACCTGATCTTCCGCGACGGGAAGCTGCGCCTTCGCGACGGCGCGGCCGGTCGCGTCTACCGGCGTTCTTCGCTGCGGTTCCTCGCCGAGCGGGAGCGCGATCGCGACCGCTTCAACTTCCTGTTCGGAACCCAGCTGCTCTCGGAGCAGGAGTTCCGCTCGCGCCTCGCCACCCTGGCCGGCCAGCGCGAAGACCTCTTCTACGCCCCCGTCTACCATGGGCGCGGCTACGGCATCGGCCCGATCTTCAATATCGAGGTGGGCACCGGCAAATGGCGCTTCATCCGCCGGTACCTGCCGGACGTGAGCAACAAGCGCGTCCTCGACCTCGGCACCAACAACGCGATGATCCCGCTGGAGATGCTGCGCGCCGGTGCGCGAAGCGTCACTGCGTACGAGCGCGACCCCGTGTTCGCCGACTACGCGCGGATCAACCGCCGCTGGTTCGAGTTCGTCGACAACCGCTCGTACGACTTCGAGCTGGTGGAGCGCCCGATGCACGCCGCCCTGGAGCGTGACCTGACGGGTTACGACGTCGCCACCTCGTTCTGCTCGCTGTACTACGAGCCGCCCGAGACCATGGCGCGCCTCACCCGCGCCCTCAGCCGCACGGTCGAATACTTCGTGGTCCAGGCCAACGAGAACCAGCAGCAGCACTCCGGCGAGCTGGCGCGCCTGGCCTCGCTCGACTTTCTCCAGCAACTGCTGGCGGAGAATGGATTCGCCGAACAGCGCGTGGTGCAGTTCGGGTATTACGACCGCCCGCTGGTGATCGGGCGCGCGCAGCGGACGACGTAGACCCCTCTCGAGAACCCGAGGCAGCCTTGCGCCTCAGCCCGGCTGCCGACGCCCGGCGGGCGGACAGGCGAGGCCTCCTCTCTCGACCACACGCGCGGCCGTGCGCAGGTTCACTGGCCGGGGGCGGACACATGAAAATCGGGCGCGGCGGGACGGGGCTGCTGTTCGCGATGGCGATCGCGTGCGGAAGGCAGCAGTCCGAACCACCGCTGCACCCGCCGGCTTCGGTCCAACCCGTCCACTTGACCATCTCCGTCACCGGACCCGGCAAGGTGACGGGCGACGCAATCGACTGCCGCGCGCCTTCGTGCGCGGTCGCGGTCGCCGGCGGGACGCCCGTGCACCTGGAAGCGGTGGCCGACCCCGGAGCGCGCTTTGTCGGCTGGTCGGGCGGCTGCGCAGGCAGCGGGAGTTGCGAGCTGGTGGCCAGCGACGGCCTTGCAGTCCAGGCTGTCTTCAGCGGGCCCACGCCGCCCGACCTGCCGCCCGCGGATGCCCGGACGCACACGCTGACCGTGGACGTGGCCGGATCCGGCCAGGTGCGCAGCGATCCGCCCGGCATCGATTGTCCGGGCGCGGCCTGCAGCGCGACGTTCGCCCAGGGTGCCCGCGTCGTCCTGACCGCCTCGCCGCTGGCCGGATTTCACCTGGCGGGCATCGCCGGGGCGTGCAGCGCCACGCCTTGCGCGCTGCAGCTCGACGGCGATCAGGCGATCTTCGCGCGCTTCGAGGCGAACCCTCCCCGCCGCGTCACCGTCACGATGACAGGCGACGGAAAGGGCCGCGTCGTCTCCATCCCTGCAGGCATCGACTGCCCGACGCAGTGCTCGGCGCTCTTCGACGACGCCGCGCGCCTTACGCTGACGTCCACGCCGGACGCGATCTCGAAGCTGACGCAGTGGACGGGCGCGTGCTCGGGAACCACCTGCTCCATCTCGCCGCAGGCAGACGTCTCGATCGGGGCGCAGTTCGACCGCCGCCGCTACGTCGTCCAGGATCTGGGCATACTGCCCGGCGGCTTCTGGAGCGGCGGCAACGCCATCAGCCGTCACGCCCGCCTCGTCTCGGGAGTCTCGGGCACCTCCACCGGCAGCGCCGGGTACCTGTACGACGGCACCTTGCACTCCACCGGCATCCAGGGGGACGCCATGGCCGTCAACGACAAAGGCACGGTGGTGGGCACCGACAACAGCCAGGCTGCGAGCAGCATCTTCACCGCCTACATGTGGTCGGCAGGGGTGCGCACGAATCTGCCGACGTTCGGGGGCGACTGGGCGTTCGCGCAAGGGATCAATGGGGCCGGCGTGATCTCGGGCTCGGCCGCCTACGCAGGGGGCGCCGTTCGCGCCGCCGTCTGGCGCAACGGCGTTCCGGTGGACCTGGGTACCTTCAGCGGATGCTCGTACGGCTACGGCATCAACTCCCGGGACATGGTGGCCGGCGAATCGTGCATCGCCGCAGGAGGTACGCACGCCGTGCGCTTCCGTGGGCCGGGCCGGATCGACGATCTCGGATCGCTCGGTGGAAACTACGCCCGCGGCATCGGCATCAACGACGCGGGAATGGTGGTGGGCGAGGGCAGCCTGACCCCGAACGGGCCGATTCACGCCTTCGTCTGGAACGGCGCCATGTCCGACGTGGGAACGCTTCCGGGCATGACCGACTCGTCGCTCTTCGCGGTGAACAGCGACGGCATCGCGGTCGGCTACTCTTTCGTCATCAACACGAACGACCAGCGCGCGATGATCTATGCCGAAGGCCAGTTGATCGATTTGAATTCGCTGGTCGAGCCGACGCCGTTCGTCATCACCTACGCGCACGGCATCGACGAGGACGGCGACATCGTCGGCACCGGATTCGACCCGGTCCTGTACGGGACGCACGCGGTCCTGCTGCTGCGCCAGTAGGGACCAGCGTGGCTGACCCCGCGCTTGACGTGCCGTCCCCGGCGGAGCGTAATTCCCGCGGCGCATCCAGGGGGAACCATGCCGCTTGCCTTGGGACTCGTCGCCGTCGCCGTGCTGCTCGCGACCGCGCCTTCGCGCGCACAGGACGCGGGGACCGAGCCGCCGAAACACCCGACGGCCGGAGAGCCCGCGGAAACCAGGTCACCGCCGGACGGGCAGCGCCAGGGGACGACCGAGGGCGTTCCGGCAAAGAACAAGAAGGCAAAGAAGAAGGACTCGAAACACCAGAAGAAGGACGCGGCGCCACCGGACGCCGCCGTCGATCCCTGCCGATTCCATCCGGACGCGCCTGGCTGCAGGAAATAGTCGCGATGCGCTGGAACAAGGAGCTCGCCGAAAAGATCGAGCCGTGGTTCCGTCTCGGCGCGGCGGTCGTCGCGGCCCTCTGGGCATTGGGTGAATACCGCGCACGCATGGCCGAAGGGCGCGTCGAGAAGACGCTCGCCTATGTCGCACAGTTCCACGAAGAACCGGTCGGCCCGGCCTGGCAGCGAATCGAGGACGCCTGGGACGCGCGCGAGCAGGACACGCTTGCCCTGCTCGCGGAACCGCAGTCCGAGCAATGGAGAGCGCGTTGGGGGGCGCACGTGCTCCGCACCGTGGCCCAGGCCAGGCTCGGGCCCTCGATCGCAATCGTGGCGCAGTTCTTCCATGAGATGCAGGCCTGTGCCGAAGCCGGAATCTGCGACGCGGCCACGGCCCGCGCCTTCTTCAAGGTGCGCGCGACCGAGTTCTACCACCTGCATTACTGCTACCTTCTGGCCCGCCGGAAGGAGCTCAAGGATCCCGCGTTCGGTACGGCGATTGAATGGATGGCCGAAACCGCCTCGTCGGACGGGTGCGGCGAGGTGCCCGCCGCGCCGCCGATCCCATCGATCGGGATCGGCGGGGTCGCGCCTTCGCGTTGATTGCGAAGAGCGGCGCTCGCGGGGAGCGCCAGGGCCAGGCAGGGAGCGGCGAGCAGAGAGCCGCCCCGGGACTGCTCATGAAGAGTGCAGGGAGGGATTGTCCCTGAGCCGCTGCAGGACCTGGATCGATCTCTTGATCGCCGTTTCCGTCTCTTCCCTGGTGGGCTTGCCGGTCGGTGCGTTGCCCTCCACCGAGCCGCCGACGGCAAGCTGCTTGAAGAGCTCGACGACTTCGTCCAGCCCCTTCGGGTCCTGCACGGAGCGCAGTTCGCTGATCAACGAGCGGAAGGTCCTCTGCGCGAATTCCGGATAGGTGGAGAAGTCCCGCGGGTTCGACGGATCGTTGCGGAAGAAGTTGTCGAGATATGCCGCCGCCTGCGCATAGATCGACGAGGCGGGAAAGTACTGCCCCGCCTCGATCCGTTTCTCGTCGACGTGCATCCCTTCGATCGCTTCCAGGATCCTGCCGTCGATCTCCGTCACCAGCCGGCGCCGCAACGTCTCGTTGCGGTTGCGCTCGTCGCGGCTCCGCTGGTGCGCGGCGACGGCCGCCGTCAGCCCCGCCAGGACGACCGAGGAGAAGAACCAGAGCGAGAAGGCGGAATTGAGCACCAGCCACACCCGCTTGCGCAGAGGCGGTGTGGGTGTGGCCCGGGCCAGCTCGCGGCGGACTTCGCTGCGAAAGATCTCCTCCGCGCGGATCCGGTCCTTTTCCTCGTCGCTGAGCACGATCGTCTCCTCGCACCGTATGATGAAGTCGAAGCCGCCAATCCAGGAGCGCGCGTGAGCACGGAGAAGCCCTTGTCTTCCATCGGCCGCCCGGTACCCGAGCTTCCGGTTGCCGACGTGGAGCGGGCGCAAAGGTACTATCGCGACACCCTCGGTTTCCAGATCGGATGGCTCGATCCCGGCAAGGAGATCGGCGCGGTGTCGCGGGGAGAGGTTGCGATCTTGTTCACCCTCGACGATCTCGACGGGAACCGCTTCTACTTCCACCACGACTAGCCAATCTCCACCCGCTCGAGGCGCACGCCGAAATACGCAGCGAGCCGCTCCGCCTCCTCCGCCGCTTCGGCGCGGACGCGCGCGGGCAGGCGGGTGAACGGATCGATCCGCACCGCCAACCGGCCGTTCTTGCGCTCGTGCTTCCAGACTCCCTCGACGTGCCCGTCGACCAGCAGCGCAGGCGAGATCCACCCCTGCGGCCTGTAGAGGCGGCGCCTGTGCGCCGGGGGAAAGAGGCCGCCCGAGCGCGGCGCGCCGACGATGTACGGATCGAACGCGGGCAGGAGCCGCACCGAGCGCGCCCCTCCCGGGGAACGCGGCTCGCCGTCGACCCAGGCGCGCCTGCCCTCGAGATCGACGGCGCTCGCGTCGAGCGACTCGAGCAGCCGCTGCGCCTGGGCGAGCGAGGTGCCGCCCCACCAGAGCGCGAAGTCGTCGCGCGTCGCAGGTCCGTAGGCGCGCAGATAGCGGCGGGCCAGCTCGGCGAGCGCCTTGCGCGGGTCGAGCTCTCGCAGCGGGCCGGGATGGGTGAAGCGCACTCGCGCGCCCTCGCTCGCGGCGAAGCAGAGCTTGCCGCGGTAAGCGGCGGGCTTGAGCAAGACGCCCCAGCTCTGCCGGAGAACGGCGCCGAGCTTCTTCGAGCCGGTGCGTCCGGCGACCGCGTCCGCGAGCTGCTCGCGGGTGAGCGCCCCGCCGCGCAGCACCTCGCCCACCGTCTCGATCACCAGCTCGATCTGCTCGCGCGTGACGCCGAAGTACCGGACCCAGCCCTGTTTCAGGTAATGCGTACAGGTCGAGAGCGCGCCGAAGTAGACGGGCAGGTCGCGCGCCGGCAGGAGGTGCAGCGTGCCGCGCATCGCCCAGGTCTTGACCAGCTTGCGCTCGCGCCAGAGCGCGCGCTCGAACGACTCCAGGCTGGCGCCCTCGACGCGTGCCCAGAGGGAGAGCGCGGCGCTGGAGAGGAGCTGCGCGTGGAGCCCGCAGATCTCCCCCGCGACCTGTACCTCGCTGCCGCGCGGCGCGCGCCGGTGCAGGTGGTGGCGCTCGAGCCGCAGCGCCCGCGCCTCTTCCCAGCCGATGCGCGGTTCCCGCACCGCGCTACCGGGGCCTGAGCTCCGTCGAAGACGCGACGTCATACACGGTACCGCGGGCGGACGTGAGCTTCGGTCCGGCGATCTTCATCCAGGCCGCCATGTGCGGCGCGCGCATGTGCCGATCGAGCGCCGTCCGGTCGCGCCAGCGCTCGAGGAAGACGTAGCGCCCGCGCTTCTGGGTGTCCTCGTAGCAGGCGTAGTCCTCGCAACCGTCTTCGGCGCGCGTGGAGGCGATCACCTCGGGGAGGGCGGCGTGGATCGCATCGCGATCGCCGGGAGCGACTTCGATGAACGCGGTGAGGAGGAGCATGGGTTGCCTCGCGGTCCGTCTATACCTCAACCGCGCTCCGTGTGGACCCTGGGCCCCGCACGGCGGGAATCCCGGTTCGCAGCGATGCATCAGAACCGGTCCAGGGAGAGCTCCACCATGGCGGAGATCAGCATCGTGCCGGCAGCCCGGCCCAGCCGCATCGAGGCGATCGCCGCCTTCCTCGCCATCTACGTGATCTGGGGCTCGACCTTCCTCGCCATCCGCTTCGCCGTCGATTCGATTCCGCCCTTGTTCACCGCGGCGACGCGGCACCTGGCGGCGGGTTCCATGCTGCTGGCGTGGGCGTTGTGGAAAGGCGAGCGGCCCAC
>DATDMU010000077.1:0-8996 GCA_036518615.1 Myxococcales bacterium | reverse complement strand
CCCAGCTCTCCTCCGGAGAAATCCGGAAACGCAAAGAGCGCGCCGATGAGAATCAAGGGAAACGCCAGCGTCGCCAGGGACAGATACGAGCCGCGCAGCCGCAGGCAGAGATACCCGACGCAGAGCCCGATGGCTGCGGCGATGAGCGCCGCGGTGCCCACCGCGATCCAGGGCGGATAGTCCAGCCGCAACGAGAGCAGCGCGCTGGAATACGCCCCGGCCCCGAAGAACAGCGCGTGCCCGAAGTTCACCTGCCCGGCATATCCCGCGAGCAGATCCCAGCTCGCCGCGAACGCGGCGAAGATGCAGGTCATCGCCGCCACCCGGAGCACGTACGGGTCGGGCAACACCAGCGGCAACAGCAACACCGCCACCACCCACGCCGCCGCCAGCGTGCGCGAAGGCAACACCAGCACCTCGCCGCGCAGCTCCGCCCAGGCGCGGCGGATCAGGAACACGTCAGCGCTCCTCCTCGAAGGCCACGCCGAAGAGGCCCTCGGGCCGCGCGAGCAGCACCACCACCATGAGCGACAGCGACACCGCTCCCTTGAGGAACGCGCCCTGCGGCAGCGCAAAGACGGTGATGGCCTCCACGTAGCCGATGATCAGCGCGCCGATGACGCTGCCCTTGATGCTGCCCAGGCCGCCCAGCACCACGATCGCAAGCACGGTGACCAGCGGCGCGAGCCACATGAACGGGTCGACCACGAACACCGGCGCCACCGCCACTCCGGCAATGGCCGCCAGCGCCACCGAGATGGCCACCGTCAGCATCGCCACGCGGTGCACGTCCATGCCCATGAGGTTCGCCACCTCCAGGTCGTTGGCGGTGGCGCGGATGGCGAGGCCCAGCCGCGTCCGATAGAGCAAGAACCAGGTTGCAAGAAGCACGGCCGCGGCGATGCCCAGGATGAGCAGCCGCTGCCAGGGAATGGCCAGCCCGAAGATGCCCACCATTCCTTCAATGGCGGAAGGAATACCCAGATAGCTGCCGCCGAAGAGCCGCAGCATGCTCTCCTGGAAGATGAGCGCCAGCGCGATGGTGGCAATCAGCACCGCCGCCTCGTGCTGGCGCACCGGCTCGATCACCAGGCGATAGCAGACCACCGAAAGAAGCGTCACCGCGGCCACCGCCACCACCCCCGAGAGCACGACGCCCAGGCCGAAGCGCATCAGGAGCGCGTAGAGGCAGTACGCCGCCAGCATGTAGAAGGCGGTGTGCGCGATGTTCACGATGCGCGCCACGCCGAACACCAGCGAGAACCCGATGGCCAGCAGAGCGTAGGCGCTGCCGTTGACCAGGCCGGTGACGAGGATGTCCTGGAACAATCAGCTCTCGCCGGCGAACTTGAACTTCTGCATTCCCTTCACCGAAGGCGGCCAGAACGGCACCTTCTTTCCGTCCTGCCACTGCACCGCGATGCCGGTGTCCTTGCCGATGCCCCAGATGGGGTCGTGCGACTTGTCGAACTCGAGGATGGCGCCAGTGCCCACGTACTTCTCCTTCTCGATGATCGGCACCAGCTTGTCCGCATCCAAGGTGCCGGCCTTCTCGATGGCCACCTTGAGCAGGCCGATGGCGTCGTAGGTGCCGGCGTTGTAGGTGGGCGACTTGTGGTAGCGCTCCTTGAACGCCTTGACGAACCCCTCCATGGTGGGCGTCATCTCCACCTCGGCGTAGGTGTCGAGCGTGGCCACGTAGTTGCCCTTGCCGGCGGTGGCCTGCCAGAAGCCGTCCTTCTGCGCCTCGACGTTGATGCCGAAGGCCACCGCGTGCATCTTGCGCTCTCCCATCTGCCGGCCCACCACGATGCCCACCGGCCCGGAGAGCACGGTGAAGACCATGTCGGCGCCGGCGCGATCGATTGCGGCCAATTCCGCGGTCACGTCGGTGGCCACCGGCGAGGGCTGCCAGAGGCCCACCACCTCCATGTTCATCTTGGGCAGGTTCGCCTGCGCGGCCTTCACGATGGCCTCGGTCCACATCACCTTCTCGGCGAGGATGGCGACCTTGGGCTTCTCCTTCTTGAGGTCGGCGCGGATCTGGCCGGCGATGCTCCCCAGGACGGCGAAGAGCGTCTTGCCGAGGCCGGGAGAGTTGAGCGGCGAGACGCGGAACCAGTACTTGTAGCGGTCGTAGTTCTTCTCCACGTTGGCGCCGAGCTTGGCGTCCGCCGCGCCGCAGCCGAGGAAGAGCTTCTTGTAGTCCATGGCCAC
This sequence comes from Myxococcales bacterium, assembly GCA_036518615.1. Lineage (GTDB taxonomy): Bacteria > Myxococcota > Myxococcia > Myxococcales > 40CM-4-68-19 > 40CM-4-68-19. The sequence continues at coordinate 6,779 of DATDMU010000077.1, read as the reverse complement.
TTCCTGCATGGCCAGGACCGCCTCGGAGCGGAAGCCGCCGATGACGAAGTCGGCCTTCTCGCGGGTGATGGCGCGATCCATGGCGTTGGTGGCGTCGGGCACCGACTGGATCTCGTTGCTGTCCACGCGCACCAGCTCGATCTTCCGCTTCTTGCCGCCGACCGAGATGCCGCCCTCCTTGTTGATCTCGTCGCGGGCCATCTCGGCGCCCGCCCAGTGGTTCTCTCCCTGGGCGAAGGCCATGGGACCGATGACGGCGATCTTGATTGCGTCCTCTGCGAGAGCGGCGGGCGCCGCGGCGAAGAGGCCGGCCGCGGCAAGGGTGAGCAGGCGATTCATGGTGGTCTCCCGGTAGGAACGGATCCGGCTGCGGCGCATTTTGACAGCGGCTCCGACGTCCGTCGAGCCCCCGCAAGCGTCCGTTCCGCACCTCGAAACGCGGTGTCAGCCGCCCGCGAGCTTGCCCTCGACGAACGCGAGCAGCGAAGTCGGATCGTCGACGACGTGAGCGAGCTCGTAGAGCGCGTCGGCGGCATCGCTCGCGGTGACGGCGGCGAAGGAGGTCGCGATGCCGCTGAGCAGGCGCGCCCTGGAGAACCAGCGCATCCACTCCCGCTCCTCCGCGCCGGCTTCCTGGAGATCGAAGTACTTGCCGTCGGCTTCCTCCGCCAGGCGTGCCGCGCGCGCCTGTCCGCCGGCGCCCTTGCCGCGGGAAAGCTCGTCGAGGAGCGCCGCCACCTGAAAATCCTGCTCTCGCAGCTCCGCGGCCATGAAGCGACAGGCCGCCGCCAGGAGGCGCGCTCGCGCCTCCGGCGTCAGCGTCTCCAGCCTTTGGGCCACTCCGGGCAGGTCCTGGTCGAGCAGGTGCACTCCTTCATTTTAGCGGTGTTGCCGCGCATGCGCCCGCACCGGCGATCTCGGCGGCGCAGGACGGGCAGATGGGCCTCGTCGCCCCGACGGAGATGAGGTTCCAGCCCATCTGGTTGGCATAGCTCACCACGTCCGCTTCGGCGTGGGTGCCTTTGGCGCCCTTGACGATGATGTCGCCCGGCTCGAGCAGTGCCTTGATCGGCGGCCGGATGTAACCGCGCGGCTCGCTGGTGCCGATGATGGTGCGCAGGTTGCCGGCTGCGTCTTCGGCGATGCCGACGGCGTAGGTGATTCCGCTCTGCTGCTGCGGTGGCATCTGCTCCATCGCCTCGGACATGCCCCCCACCCTCTCGCTGATCTTCCCGAGCGCGATGGAGAGGTTGGAGGTCTTCGCCTGGAGCCCTCCGGTTCCCGGGTAGTTGACGTTGACCCAGAGCCCGTTGGAGGCAATGTTGCCGACCGACGCGTACGCGCCGTAGAGCGACACGCCCACCAGGAATATGGCGGCCGCTTTCTGCCCGCCGGTGGAGTTGCCGGTGAATACCTGCCAGGCCGAATTGGACGCTCCCACCACGCCCAGTCCGGCAAGCGCCGCGCCGACGATGGGGAACGCCGACGAGATCGGCAGGGCGGCCGCGCCGAACGCGGCCGCGCCGACGGCGCCGTCGAGGAAGCGCTTTCCGACGAGGTAATTGTTGATGCCGTTGAAGGTGACGCCGGCAATCGCTCCGATGGTGGCCTGGATCGAGATCGAGATGCTGACCTCGGCCATCGAGAACTGGCCGGTCGGATCCAGCCGATCCACCGGGCTCGCGTCGGCGTACAGGTATGCGTTGAGGCCGAGCGGCCCTTCGCCAGCCACGTCGGACGGGTCGGCGGTGAGGAAACGGCCGGCGTCGAGATCGAGGAACCTGGCGCGGTTGTAGGAGAGGCTGGACTCCTGCAGGAACTGCTCGCCGCGATAGGTGAACTCGTTCGCGGTCGTTCCGGTGCGGCTGATGGTGTTGCCGAACGCGTCGTAATCCCAGGTGTCGGTGACCCTTCCCGCCTCGTCGAAGAGCATGCGCACGCCGCTGTGCAGGTCGGAGCCGTAGTAGTGCGTGCCGGACGCGTCGTGCATCGCGATGCGGCTCGCGCCGTAGACGTACGACCTCACCACCTCGCCGCCGGCGCGTTCCTCTGCAACCTGGCTCAGCCCGGCCGGCGTGAAATCGTCGATCAGGTACCGGACCGTGACTCCGCCGGCGGATCTCGAGACGAGCTGGCCGTCGCCGTCATAGGCGTAGGCCGCCACCGGCTGTCCGGCTGCATCCTTGATCGAGGTGAGATGGTCCTCGCCGTCATACCCGTACGATTGCGATCGCCGCTGCGTGGTATTGCCATTCTCGTCCCACGCGTCCGCCTGCAGGCGGTCGTTCGCGTCGTAGGTGCTGGTCTGGCTGGAGAGGCCGGGAATGGTGCTCGCGCGCGAGAGACGGTTTCCCACCGCGTCATAGGCGTAGGTGACCGATCCTGCCGCGGCCGCGCCGGCGATGGTCTCGCCGGTGAGCCGCCAGAGCCCGTCGTACTGCCACGTCGCGGTGCGTCCGTTCCCTTCCACTCATGCCTGCAGGGCCGTATTCGTAGGTGAGCGCGCCCTGCGGAGTGGACTTCGACTGCAGCCTGTCGCGCGCGTCGTACTCGTACGTCGTGGTGCCGCTTGCGTCGGTCATGGTCTTGCGGCGCCCGGTGAGCGTATAGGTGAACGTGACGGCGGCTCCCGACGACGGGTCGGGCCGGCGCGCCAGCAGGCGGCCCGCAGCGTCGTATTCGTAGGTCGTCACGCGCCCGTTGGCGTCGGTCCGCGTCTTCAGCTGGCCATCCGGCCAGTACGCAGCGGTGTCGGTCTGGCCCAGCGGCAGGGTGCGCGACACCCTGCGGTTCAAGAGGTCGTACGCGAAGGTGGTGGTGTGCCCGTTGCCGTCCGTCTGCGCGACGCGGTTGCCGAGGTCGTCGTATTGGTACGAGGTGACGACGTCGCCTTCAGCCGCCCTGGCGACGACCTGTGTGAGCTGGCCGATCGGGTCGTACACGTACTCGGTCCGCGTGCCCGCCTGATCGATGTGCGCGGTGCGCCTGCTGAATGCGTCGTACTCGTCCTGCTCGCGGGTGCCGTCCGCAAAGGTGGTGGAGACCAGCCGGTTATTGGCGTCGTAGCTGTAGGTGGTGACGTTGCCAAGGGCATCGGTCGCGGTCGCCAGGTTCCCTGCCGCGTCCCAGGTGAACGCAGTCGAGGCGCCGGCGTTGTCGACCACCTTCGTGCGCCGCCCGAGCGCGTCGTATTGGTAGGTGCTGGTGCGGCCGCGTTCGTCGGTCGTGGTGGCCGGCTTGCCGGAAGCGTCGTAGGTGACGGACCGCGACGTGCCGTCGGGGAAGACGGTCCGGGTGGGCCTTCCCGATGCGTCGTACTCGTGCGACGTGGTGCGGCCCGCGGCGTCGACCGTCGAGGTGCGGCGCCCCGCCGCGTCATACGCGGTCGAGGTCGAGGTGCCGTCCGGCAGCTCGGTCCGCGAGGGATGCCCCGCGTCGTCGTAGAAGTATTTCGTGACCCGGCCCGAGGCGTCGGTGGTCGTGACGGTGCGGCCGGCGGCGTCGTAGGTGGTGAGCGTGAAGCTCCCGTCCGGCAGCGTGACTTCGGGTTGCCGTTTGCGTCCCAGGTGTACGAGAGCGCGTTGCCGGCCGCATCGGTGACCGAGGTCACGCGTCCCGACCCGTCGTACGAGAACGTGGTGGTTCCGCCCGCCGGATCGGTGCGAGAGAGCAGCTTGCCGTCGCAGTCGTACGAGAAGGTGGTCTTGTTGCCCGCGGCGGCGCAGCTCGCAAGTTGAACCAGCAGGCGCGACTTCGACGTTCGGCATTGACGTCCGGTCGTGATGCCGCGAGGCCGCTTCTCCGGCGCAGCGTTGATCCGATGGTACGGGCCGGTCAGCGATCCGCGAAGATCTGCCGTACCACCTGCAACGCCGGAATCGCGCTCACTCCTCCCCCGCCGTGCGTCGCCGAAGACGCCTGGTACAGCCCGCGCACCGGAGTGCGGAAGTCCGCCCAGCCCGGCGCTGGCCGCGTGTGGAAGAGCTGGCTCGCCGACAGCTCGCCGTGGAAGATGTTGCCGCCTATCAACCCGAACTCCGTCTCCATCTGGTGCGGCCCGATGACCTGCCGGTGCAGGACGATGCTCCTGAACCCCGGCGCGAGGTCTTCCATCCGGTCCATCAGCCGGTCGGCGTAGGCCTCCAGCTCTTCCTCGTGCGGCGCGCCCGCCCATTCGTGCGGCACCCATTGCGTGAACATCGACATCACGTGCTTGCCCTCGGGAGCCAGCGTCTTGTCGAACACCGAGGGAATGCAGATGTCCGCGAAGGGCTTCCGCGCCGCGCGGCCGGCCACGGCGTCCTGGAACGCTCCCTCGAGATCGTCGGGCGACTCGGCGAGCACGATGGTGCCGCCGTGCACCTCCGGGTCGTAGCCGGGCTTGCTGCGGAACTCCGGCAGCCGGTCGAGCGCGAGGTTGATCTTCACCGTCCCCGATCGCGTCTTCCAGCGCTCGATGGCCGCCACGAAATCCGGCGGCAGCACCGACCGGTCGAGGTGGCGCAGGAACGCGATCTTCGGGTGCGTGGTGGTGATCACCGTCTTCGCCGTCAGCTCCTCGCCGCTCTCCAGCACCACGCCTTTCGCCGCTCCGTCCTGCACCAGGATCTTGGCCACCGGCGCCCCGGTGCGGATCTCCACCCCCAGCGCCTCCGCCGCGCGCCGCATCGCCGTGGTGAGCCCCCCCATGCCGCCTTCGGGAAAGCCCCAGGAACCCATCTGCCCGTCGCCCACGTCGCCTATCTTGTGATGCGCCATGATGTAGGCGGTGCCGGGCGAGCGCGGGCCGGCCCACGAGCCGATGATGCCGCTGACCGAGAGCACGCCGCGGAGCTGCGGCGACTCGAAATACTCGTCGAGCAAATCCGCGATGCTCATGGTCATGAGCCGGGTGAGGTCGGCGATCTCCGGCACGTTGAGGCCGCGAAAGCGCCAGGCGAACGCGAGCTGGTCGAGCAGGTCGCGCGGCCGCCTGGAGCCGAACCTGGGCGGCACCATGGAGAGCAGCGGCCCCAGCACGCGAGCGAGCCCGCGCAGCCAGCCGTCCCAGCGCTCCAGCGCGTCCGCATCGCGGGAAGAAAACTTCGACACCTGCTCGCGCCTTCGCCGCAAATCCCCTTCGGGCAATTGCAGATAGCGGCCGTCGGAGAACGGCGCGAAGTATCCATGCTGCGGATAGACCTTGTAGCCGTATTTCGCCAGCTCCAGCTCGCGCAGCACCGTGGGAGGCATGAGGCTCACCACATAGGAGAGCTGGGTCACCTTGAAATCCGGTCCCCACGGCTGCGCGGTGACGGCGGCCCCGCCCACCTGATCGCGCCGCTCCAGCACCACGGCGCGCAGCCCGCGCCGGGCCAGGAGCCCCGCGGCGACGAGGCCGTTGTGCCCGCCGCCCACCACGATGACGTCGTAGCCTTTTCCCATCGTCGTCATTCGTAGACCTTCTCTTCCGCGGCATCCACTCCGGCGGCGTCGCCCTCGACGTCGCGCGCGGAGGCGCGGGCACCGAGAAGCTCCTTCGCATATTCGTGCTGCACGAGCAGGTTCATGATCTCCTTGGTGCCGGTCCAGATCAGCGACAGCCGCAGATCGCGCAGCATCCGCTCCACCGGGAACACGTTGGTGTAGCCGATGCCGCCGAGGATCTGCATGGCGTCGTTGACGGTGGCCCAGGCGGCCTCGGTGCCCACCTTCTTCGCTTCCGAGACCAGCCGGCGCGCGTCGAGCCCGGCGTCCGCCGTCCTGCCCGCGGCAAAGGCGAGCGCGCGGGCAGCGTCCAGCCGCGCCACCGACTCGGCGATGCGGAAGCTCACGCCCTCGAAGTCGCGGATGGGCCGGCCGAAGGCCTTGCGCTTGTGCGCATAGCGCGTGGCGATCTCGATGGCGGCCCAGCCCGCGCCGATGGCGCCCGCGGCGGAGGTGAGCCGCTCCGGGACCATCATGCGGTTGAAGACGTCGGAGCCGCCGTTCAGCTCGCCGACCAGGTTCTCCGCCGGAACGCGAATGCCGGGGAACACGATCCGTCCCGTGCCGCCGCCGCGCGCGCCGAGCAGGCCGTAGACGCGCTTCACCACGACTCCCATGGAGCGCTCGACGAGAAAGGCGGAGATGGACCTGTGCGGCGGCGCGCCGGGCTCGCCGGTGCGCGCATAGATGAGGAAGACGTCGGCCCCCATCGCGCCCACCACGAAGCGCTTCTGCCCCTCGAGGATGAAGTCGCCTCCCGCGGCGCGCGCGGTGGTGGTGGCGCCGAAGAAGTCGCTGCCGCCGCGCGGCTCGGTCAGGCCCTCGGCGCAAACCATCTCGCCGCGCAATATGGGCTGGAGGTACTTGCGCTTCTGCCCGGCGGTGCCAAAGCGCGAGAGCGCCTCGCCCACGATGCTGGGCATGGCCTGCGCGCAGCCGAGCGCGGTGCCGAGCCTGCCGAACTCCTCCACCACCGCCAGCTCGGCGGCCCAGCTCGCGCCTTTGCCGCCCTGCTCCGCCGCAAAGCGGATGCCGAGCAGGCCCGCGGCTCCCATGGCCCGCACCACTTCGCGCGGGTACTCGATCTCGTCGGCGTCCATGGCCCGCAGCACCGCCGGATCCACCGCGCGCACGAAAGCGCGCGCCTCGTCGCGCAGTCCCCGCTCCATTTCGCCGAGCAGCACGTCGAACATGCATCGCCCCCTTGATCGCCGCGTCGCTTCGCGCTTTACCATTCCTCGACGAGATGCGCTCCTGCCTCGCCGCCAAGGCGCTCGCCGCCCTTGCCCTGACGGCGCCCGCCGCGCGCGCCG
>DATDMU010000076.1:0-6400 GCA_036518615.1 Myxococcales bacterium | reverse complement strand
ACGAACTCGGCGCGCTCGGGATTGTCGCGCACGGCGTTGGCCAGCCGGCCCAGCGGCGTGTCGGTGAGGGCGTACATGCCGAGGATGCAGAGGAAGGCCCAGCCGGCGATGAGGTAGTACATCTGCAGCGGCGAGCCGTAGTTGATGCCGAACCAGCCCGGCCCGGTGACGCGGTTGCTGGAGATGCCCGCCTCGCCGCCGAAGACGGCGGGAAACATGAGCGAGCTTGCGGCGACCATCTCGCCGATGCCCAGCGAGATCATGGCGAAGGTGGTGCCTGCCCTGCGGGTGATGACCCAGCCGGAGAGGATGCCGAAGAAGAGGCCGCCCGCGCCGCCCACCAGCGGCAGGAGCGTGATGGGGAACGCCCAGCCGTGCTCGTGCATGGCGCGCAACAGATGGATGGTCGCGAACGCGCCCAGCCCGAAGTAGACCGCGTGGCCGAAGGAGAGGAGCCCGGTCTGGCCGAGCAGCATGTTGAAGGAGAGCGCGAAGATGGTGGTGATGCCGATCTGGCAGAGGAGCGACAGCCAGAAGCCCTTGGGCGAGACGAGGGGCGCGAGCACGATGGCAGCGAGATAGACGGCGAGGAAGGCGACGCTCCTTCTGGTGAAGAGCGTCTTCATGTTTCGCGCGCCCCCATGATGCCGCGCGGGCGGAAGATGAGGATCGCCACCATCAGGAGGTACGGCATGATCGGCGCAAGCTGGGTGAGCGACAGCCGGGTGAGCGCGGGCGCCGAGTGGACCTCCACGTGCAGCGCGCGCAAGAGGTCGAGCACCGAGTAGTCCGCGCCCACCATGAAGGTCTGCAGGACGCCGATGAGCAGCGAGGCCACGAACGCGCCGGTGAGCGATCCCAGGCCGCCCACCACCACCACCACGAAGACGATGGGACCCATCGACTCGGCCATGCCCGGCTCGGTGACCAGCGCGTTGCCGCCGATCACGCCGGCCAGCCCCGCCAGCGCGGTGCCGCCGCCGAACACCAGCGTGAAGATGCGCGGCACGTCGTGGCCGAGCGCCTGGACCATGTCCGGCCGCGAGAGCGCCGCCTGGATGATCAGCCCGATGCGGGTGAAGGCGAGCCCCGCGTAGAGCGCCAGCAGCATCCCCACCGAGACCACCATCATGAACGCCTTGTAGACGGGATAGGTGGCTCCGTAGAAGGTGAAGAGCGCGCCCTGCAGCGAGGCCGGCACGCGGTAGTCCACCGCCGCCTTGCCCCAGATGAGCTGCACCGCCTCCACCGCGAGGAAGCTCAAGCCAAACGTGAAGAGCAGCTCGGCCACCGGGCCGAAGCGGTGCGCCTTGCGCAGCCCGTAGCGCTCCACCAGCGCGCCGAGCACGCCGACCAGGATCGGCGCGATCACCAGGGCGGGCCAGAACCCGATGGCGGCGCTGATCTGGTAGGCGAAGTACGCGCCCAGCATGAAGAACGCCGCGTGCGCGAAGTTGAGGATGGACATCATGCTGAAGATCAGCGTGAGCCCGCTGGAGAGCATGAAGAGAAGCAGCCCGTAGGTGACGCCGTTGAGGAGCGAGCTGAGGACGAATTGCACCGGGCGCCTCCGGACGATGGCGTGGGATCGTCGGGCAGTTCGGGGCGAGCTTCAAGGCCGGGCGGCCGCCGGGAGCGACTTCCCGACGGCCGCGCGTCCGTGGTGGATCAGTAGAGGATCGTCTGCCAGGCCAGCGTCACGTTGTTGGTGCCGCCCTGCTGGTTGCCCGGCGCATCGTTGTTGTTGATGCGCTCGTACTGGAGCGTGAGGTTCATGAGATTTGCCGGAGCGAGGTAGTACTTCAGGCCGCCCGCGATCCAGGTCTGGTTGCTCGCGACCTTCAGCGCCGCCACGTAGTCGTCGCTGATCTTCCGCATCTCGTACTTGCCAAAGACGGAGAACCTGCCGGCGTGGTTGTAGTACGCCGCCTCTGCCAGGTAGTTGTCCTGCTTGAGGATGTTGCCGTAGGTGCCCGGGTTCGTGGTCACGCCTGCGGCGGTCTGCGTGAAGCCGCCGTCATAGTGGCCGTACTGGAGCAGGGCGGCGATCTCGTCGCCTCCCGTCTTGCTTGGCGTTCCGCTGAGCGGATAGTTGATGAAGGCCGCTGCGCTCAGGCCCATGTACGCGTTCTTGTCGACGCCCGGCGCAGGCTGGCCGTCCCTGCGGAACGCCTGATAGTCGAAGTTGCCCATCACGCCGAGCACCTTCTTGGTGCCGTAGTAGTGACCGCCGTTCACGTAACCCACTTCCGGGTCCCAGAAGTCGAACATGAGCGACGCGACGACGCGAGGGCCATTGTGGCCGGCGGCCCCGTTGGTAGTGCAGGCCGGCGCGACGCACGCGCCCGTCGCCGACAGGGTCCCGGTGAACGACGGCTGGCGGCTGCCCTGGAAGACGCCCAGGCGGTATTCGACGTGATTGTCGACGAAGAACCCGTTCGCCTGGATGCCGAGGTCACGCAGGACGTATGTGTTGCCCTGCAAGGCAGGGGTCGCGGCGACGTTGGCGGTGTCGAGGCTCAGGTAGGTGGTGGTCGGCTGCGTGCCGTTGCGGGTCAAGGGCATGAGGATGTTTCCGGCGCTCAGCCAGAAGGCGTCGGCGAACTTGACCTGGCCGTACGCGTCGAGGACCTGCGGCGTCGCGGGCGCCTTGGCGCCGGTGAGGACATCTCCCTTGCCGGGGGATGCCTCGAAGAGGAAGTTGAAGAACACGTTCTTGACCACCGATCCGGTGGTGAAGAAGCGGCACCGGCGGCAGAAGAAGTCGTAGCCGTAGATGCCGTCGGCCCCGGTGGTGAGCCGATCCTGGTGGGCCTGCACCCAGGCCTGGATCTGGACCGCGAAGCGGAACCAGGTGTCCGGGCCCAGCTTGAGCTCGCGCGAGGGCCCCATGTTCACGACGCCCGGAATCGCTGCGGCGGTGGGCGCCTTCGGCGCGGTCTCCGGCGCCTGCGGCTTTCCCTCCTGCTGGCCCGTCGGCGGCGCCCCACCGGATGTTTGTGCCGACGCAGCGGCTGCAGCCAACATCGCAACCAACGATGCCGACCACGACGTTCGCGACGCTCTCGAGAGACCTCTCATGGACTCCTCCAGTGCTGTTGGGCTGCAAGCGCGGAAGATCCGCTCCCGCACACGGGGTAGGCTCATGTTCCACATCGGACACTTCTTTACAACCCCTCTCCGGCAGCGGTTCCGCAGAGCGAAACGGCTCGCCTGCTCGCGTGCTCCTCGCCGCATTTTTTGCGCGCAGCCGTGGTATCGACGCGGTCCGGCATGCAAGGCGCGCTCGACGACATCACCGTGCTCGATCTCTCGCACGCGCTGGCGGGGCCGCTCGCCTCCACCCTGCTCGCGGACTTCGGCGCGAAGGTGATCAAGCTGGAGACGCCGGGCGGCGGCGACATCTCGCGCAAGTGGGGCCCGCCCTTCCACGGCGACGACTCGGCGTACTTCGTGGCGCTGAACCGCAACAAGAAGAGCATCGAGATCGACCTGAAGCATCCGCAGGGCAAGGACCTCTTCTTCCGGCTGCTCGAGCGCGCGGACGTGCTGGTGGAGAACTTCCGGGTGGGAACGGTGGAGCGGCTCGGCATCGACTACGCGCGAGCGGCGGCGCGGCGCCCGGGCATCGTCTACTGCTCCATCTCCGGATTCGGCCAGACCGGCCCCTATCGCGAGCGCGCCGCCATGGACCTCATCGTCCAGGCGGAGAGCGGGATGATCAGCGTCACCGGCGAGGTGGGCGGCCGCGGCGTGCGCTGCGGCGTCTCCATTGCCGATATGACGGCGGGAATGAATGCCGCATTCGCCATCCTGACCGCGCTGCACGCGCGCGGCCGCAGCGGTCGCGGGCAGTACCTCGACGTCTCCATGTTCGAGGGGCAGCTCGGCCTGCTCGACACGGCCATCGCCACCCACCGCGCCGACGGAGTGGTGCCGCGGCCCATGGGCACCGCGTACCGGGCGCTCTTGCCCTACCAGACCTTCCGCACGCGCACCGAGGACCTGGCCATCGCGGTGGGGAGCGACTCGCTCTGGCAGGCGTTCTGCCCGCTGCTCGGTCTCGAGCACCTGCGCGACGATCCGCGCTATCGGACCAACGCCGACCGCAACCGCAATCGGGCGTCGCTGCTCGCCATCCTGGAGGAGAAGTTCCTGACCCGCACCTATGCCGAGTGGGAGGCGATCCTGCTGCCGGCGGGAATTCCCGTGGGCAGGATCAATGCGCTCGACAAGGTGGTCGAGCATCCCCAGGCGCTTTCGCGCGGCGTGTTCGCGCGCTGCGAGCATCCGGTGGCGGGGCCGGTCGACGTCGTCTCGCCATATGTCCGGCTCTCCGAGACGCCGGGCGGGGTCCGCGCGGCCGCGCCGCTGCTCGGGCAGCACACGGCGGAGGTGCTCCGCGCCGAGCTGGGGATGGGCGACGAGGAGATCGAGGCGCTCCGTCGCGCGGGCGCGATCGGGCCGGAGCGTTGACGCCGGGGGCTGCAAGTGCTGGAAGACACGTTTCCCTGTCGGGAGGACCCATGCATCGATCGATGAGGCTGGTTTTGACGTTCGCAGTGGCGGCTTGCGCTTCGACCTCGGGCACGTCCAGCTCCAGCCCGGGCAGCATGTCCAGCTCGGGCACGTCCGGCGCGGGCATGCAGGCGGCGGGGCAGAGCTTCCAGGCGACCATGGATTCGTCGCACGAAGTGCCGCAGCCGAACGTGGGCTCGAGCTCGCCCACCGGAACCGCAACCTTCAATGTCGACGGCCAGACGATCAAGTACAACATCGAGGCGAAGGGCCTGACCAGCCCGTTCACGGCCGCGCACATCCACGTCGGCGATCCGGGCGTAGCGGGCGCGGTGGTGGCGCCGCTGATGATGACCGACGGCGGCAACGGCACCGCCACGGGCTCGGGCACCATCGACGCGTCCGCCATCAAGGGCAAGAATCCGGACGGCTCGCCCATGTCGATGCAGGACGTGATTGCGCTCCTGGGCAGCGGCAAGGCCTACGTCAACGTGCACACGCAGAACAACAAGCCCGGCGAGCTGCGCGGGCAAATCACGGCGGCCCGCTAGCGAGATGAAGAAGAGCGGCGCGAGAGGCGAGTCTCCCTCCGGGCTCATCGACGCGCGGATCAGGGAGCTCGCCGACTGGCGGGGCAAGACGCTGTCGCGGCTGCGCGCGCTGATCAGGGAGGCGGACCCCGAGGTGGTCGAGGAGTGGAAGTGGAGCGTCCCCGTGTGGTCCCACGGCGGGATCATCTGCACCGGCGAGGCCTACAAGAACGTGGTGAAGATGACCTTCCCGAAGGGCGCCTCGCTGAAGGACCCCTCGCGCCTGTTCAATTCCAGCCTGGAGGGCAACGCCAGGCGCGCCATCGACATCCGCGAGGGAGAGGAGATCGACGCGAAGGCGCTCAAGGCGCTGATCCGCGAAGCGGTCGCCCTGAACTCGGCGCGCGGCTAGAGCATCCGCCGGCGCCCGCGCGCGGCGGGCTCGTTCGCACCCGCTCCCACCGCGCGGCCATTGTTCTGTCAGATGCTCACGGTCCGCGGGAGGGTCTCGTCTCGGGACGGGCGGGCAAGGGACTCCCTTGCCCGCTCGCCTGGCACGTCAGTGCTTCTGCTGCGCGGAGCGCTTGTGCGCGTCGCTGTTTTCGTCGTGGATGAGGCCCTCGACCTTCCTGGCCAGATCCGGTGTCACCTGCATGTGGTGGTCGTTCTGCGCGTGCTTGCCGACCTGGGCGAGGATCTCCTTGTTGTCGTTTCCCCGGGCGACGAAGTCGCAGTCGAGCCCTGCGTCCCTGCAGTGGAAGTCCTTCATCGGGGTTGACCTCCTTGCGCCGGTTCGGCGCGGCGGGAGATTGACGCGAGCGGGACGGCAGCGCAAGCGGTGGTCGATCAGAGCCGCAAGCCCACGCGCAGCAGCCAGACGGCAGGGGCGACCACGGGAGCGTCCCGGCCGGGAGGCTCCTGCTCGAACCGCGCGGACGCGAGCGGGTCGGTCCAACCCGCCGGCAGGTACTCCAGCGTGTGGTGACGGTGGTTCGCGAGCACGTAGCGGACGGCGCGCTTCGTCTCGCGGGGACTCTTGAGCGGATGCGAATGGTACCGGTCCGCGAAGACGCCGCCATGCCGGTGGGCGAGCGCGTTGAGGCGCCGCGCAAGCCGGATGGCGAGGCCCTGCATGCCCCGCGAAAGCGCGGCCTGGTCTTCCGCCTCGACGATGAGGTGCAGGTGGTTGCCCTGAATCGAATCGTGGATGATGCGCACGCCGAAGCGCTCCCGCGCCTCGCGCAGCGCCGACTCCACCGCCCTGGCCCTGCTGTACTCGCGCAGATACCCGACGCCGGCCTGCAGCCGCATGGTCACGTGCACCGGATGGCGAGCGGCAAAGTCCGGCCGGC
>DATDMU010000075.1:0-13221 GCA_036518615.1 Myxococcales bacterium | reverse complement strand
GCTCGCCGACTACAAGGGGCAGACGCTGGTGCTCGCCTTCTTCCCCAAGGCGTTCACAGGTGGTTGAACCAAGGAGCTGTCGGCGATGCGGGACGTGCAGTCGAAGTACGCCGACAAGAACGCCCAGGTCCTGGGCGTCTCGATGGACGATCTGGACACGCAGAAGCGCTTCGCGCAGAGCCTCAACCTGCCCTTCCCGCTGGGAGCCGACACCAAGGGCCAGGTCGCGGAGGCGTTCGGGGTGAAGAACGGCACGCATGCGGACCGCGCCACCTTCGTCATCGGGCCGGACGGCCAGGTGCTCAAGGTGGTGGAGGGACGCGATGCGCTCGATCCCAACCCGTCGCTGGACGCGTGTCCGATCCACAACAAGAAGAAGAGCTAGCTCGACGCGTGAGCTTCCGGAAGCTCGTTCCTTGCGAGCGTCGAACGCCGATGCCCCGGGGGTGGCTGGAGGGTCGCTCGACCGCTCCTCCAACCGCCCGCATCGGACCGACGCGGCGGCTCGATGTTCAATTTCTGACAACTGGTTCAACCGGTTGAACCGGACGCGGTTCAGCCACCGTCGACCGCTGTGAGGAGCGGGCCCCGCCGCTTCCGGAACGCACGGGGCGGGCCGGCGGACTAGCCGCCGCGCGCGATGCGCCGCACGTCGCCGGGCGCAGGGCGGGAGAGTCCCCTCGGCGAAGGTGGCTCGGGGTCGAGCAGGACGCCGCCCGCGCAGCATCCTTCGGCGTGCTCGCCCTGCCACGCCTGCTCCCAGAGCTCCTCCGTCTCCGCCAGCAGGCGGGAGACGGCCCTGCGGCCGGTGCGGTCGCTGCGGTCGAACTGCACGCCCATCTCCTCGCCCTCCACCCAGACCACGTGCGCGTAGGAGAGATCGTGGAAGAAGAGCCCGTCCGCCGAAAGCAGGCGCAGCTCGAGCCGCTCGCCGGGCTCGAACCCGGCCGCGCCCGAGAAGCGCGCGCCGCCGATTCCGAGGTCGAGCATGCGGACGGTCGCGCCGCGCGTGGCGGAATGCGCCGTCACCGGCGCGTCGCAGCCCATCCGGAGGCTGCGTCGCACCGCCTCGGTGGGCGTGAGGGTGCGCAGCGGGCGGGTGTCGTGCACCTCGATCCAGGTGCCGCCGCCCTCCGCGCTCGCGGCGACGTGCCCGTGGAGGAGCCGGTTCACGTCTCCGCCGGAGAAGGAGAAGGAGAGGCACACCGGCGCCTCGGGCAGAAAGCAGATCTGCTCGTCGCGGCAGAAGAACAGCGCCGTGCCTTCGACGTCGCGGACGTGCGCGCGCGCCTGGTCGAGATTGTCGAACCGGTAGCGCAGCCGCGTGGTCACGCGCCCATAGAGCGTCAAGACTTCCCTCCCCGTCGCAGGACCGGCACAGGGAACCAGATCGCCGTGTAAATAAACAAGGAGCGCGGGTGCGCAGGCGGCCCACCTCAGACGGCGAGAAGCGCGGCGCGCGCCGGGACACCGGTCGCCGCCTCGATTGCGGCGCAATAAAGCAATAATTGCCGAACATATTGCGGCTGCGCCTGCGGGTGGGCGTCGGTCTTGAAGTCCACCACCGTCCACCCCGATGCCTCGCGGAAGGCCAGGTCCACCACGCCCTCGAGCAGCGTCCCGTCGGGCATGAGGTGCGCCAGAGGCTCCTCTCGCCTGCACTCCTGTGCCGCCGCCGCCCGCCGCAGCAGGGGATGCGCGAGCGCCGCCCGCACCGCGGCGATTGCGGCACCCAGCTCTTCTTCGCCGGCGCCCACCAGCCGCCCCTGCGCCCGCGCGACCTGCTCCACGCTCTCCGGCGGCGCCCGCAGGTCCACCTCGGCGAGGACGGCGTGCACCAGGGAGCCGAATCGCTTTCCGCGCGGCCGCGCGCCGCCGCGTCCTTCCACTTCGGCAAGCTCCACGGAGCCAGTCGCCTCGCCGGCGGCCGTCACCGCCGCCCCCGCGCTCGCGAGCGACCGCGCCGTGGCGGTTTCGACCGACAGCGACGGCGCCCTGCCGGCCTCCAGGGCGCGCCCGCGCTGGTCCTGCCAGGCCACGTGCGCGAGCGCCGCCGGGTGCGCCGCGGCGTCGTCCACGAGGAGCAGATCGCGCTCCCGCAGCCAGTGCTCCTCCTCGCGATCCAGATCCAGCGCATGCGGGTCCCACCACGCCACCCGGTGCTCACCGGCCTGTGGCGCGTGCAATCCGGGTGAGACCGACAGCGCGGTGAATAGCCCCTCCGGCCGATCGAGAACGGTCTCCTTCCCGAAGGGCGGAGCGCCGGGCACCGGGGTGGGCTGTCGCCGCTCCAGCGCGCGAGGGTAGAGCGCCGGGTCGAGCGGTTCGAGCCAGCCACCGAGCTCCTGGTCACCTGCGACCGGCGCGACCAGCAGGTCGCGCGCGCGCGTGGCGGCGACGTAGGCCACCCGCACCACTTCCTCGCGGTCGCGCTGGAGCAGCGATTCCGCATCCGCCAGCAGCTCCACCGGAGCGCAGCCGGCAAGCGGCATGGCCCACACTCTTCGCTCGGGATCCACCAGCCGGGAGGGCGTCTTCGGCGCAGCAGGAGCGCAGGGGTCGCAGAGGATGACCACCGGGAACTCGAGCCCCTTGGCCTTGTGCACGCTCATGATCCGCACGCCGAGGGTCCCCTCCTCGATGACGGGCGCCTCTGCCGCCTCGCCCCTCTCCGCGTCGGCGGAGAGCCGGTCGACGAAGGCGCGGAAGCTGCTGGCGCCGCCCGCCTCGAAGCGCCGGGCCAGCTCGAGGACGCGGAGCACGTTCCCCAGCGCCTGCTCTCCGGCGGGCCAGATGGCGAAGCCGGCATGCGCGCGGGTGGCGTCGAGCAGGCGCGAGAACGTCTCGGCGATGGGCCTCCAGTTGCGCTTGCGGTGCAGCTCGCCCAGGAGCTCGAGCGCATCGGCGACCTCGCGGACCGAATCTCCAGCCGCCGCGTCGAGCCGCCTGCCAGGACGCAGATGCCCGTGGCGCTCGCGAAAGAGCAGGAGCGCGTCGTCGCCGAGCGCGAAGAGCGGCCCTTTGAGCGCCGCGAATACCGCCAGCTCGTCGTCTGGCCACTCGATGGCCGCGGCCGCCGCGCGCAGCGCCAGCACCTCCTCACGCGCGTGATAGGAGCGGCCTCCCACCAGCACGTGCGGGATGCGCCGCGCCTCCAGCCCGCGCACGTACGGCCGGGTCAGGTCCTTGCCCCAGCTCGTGTAACGCTTGAAGAGCAGGCAGACGTGGCGCGCCTCCACCGGGACCGGCTCCTCCTTGTCGCGCTCGCTCACCTTCCACCCCGACTTGCGCAGCAGCCACTCCACGAAGGCCGCAACCGCGTCCGGGTACGACTCCTCGATGCGGAAGTTCACCACCTTGTCGCGATCGCCGTAGATCCTCGGCGCCGGCAGCGCGACCACCGCCGGCTGCTGCGGAAGCGCGGAGCGGAACGGATCGAGCGCCACGTATGCCGCCTGGGAGCCGCCCTGCATCCTCGGCGCGAAACCGGCGTTGACGGCGCGCTGGATGTCCGGCGCCGAGCGGAAGCTGGTGGTGAGGTGCACGAGCTGCGCGCCGCCCGCGAGCAGGAGCTGCTTCACGTCCTCGTAGAGCGCGATGTCCGCCCGGCGGAAGCGGTAGATGGACTGCTTGGGGTCGCCCACCACGAACAGCTTCCCCGGCGCCGGCCGCACCGAACGCCAGCTCGCCTGCGCGGGGTCGTCGCTGGCGATGAGCAGCAGGATCTCGGCCTGCAGCGGGTCGGTGTCCTGGAACTCGTCCACCAGCACGTGGGTGAAGCGCTGCCACAGCTCGCCACGGACCTGGGCGTCGCCGACCAGCAGGTCGCGTGCGCGCAGCAGCAGGTCGAGGAAGTCGAGGCATCCCGCGCTCTGCTTGAGGGCTTCGTAGGCGGCGCAGAGCGGCCGCAGCTCCTCGCGCAGGCAGGCGGCCAGGTCGGCGTCGCACGCGCGCAGGAAGGCATCCAGCTCCGCCTTGACCTGCTCGCGCAGCGCGGTCACCGTGGCGCGCTCGACGCCGGGCGCGAACCATTTGCCCTTCCCTCGCCAGTTCCAGGAGCGCCGGCGGGCCAGCTCGTGCAACTCCGCCTCGAGCCCGTCGGGGTCGCGGCCGCGAGCCCGCTCGCGCCGCGCCAGCTCCGAGACCCAGCGCGCGATCTCGGCCACGGAGACCGCAGCCCAGTCGTCGGGCTGCTGCGCCAGCGGAGCAAACGCCGCCAGCTCGCCGAGCCGCGCCACCACCCGATCGAGGCCGGCGGCCCGATCGAACGGCTCGCGCCGCCATGCGCCGTCGAAGTCCCGGTGCTCGGCCAGGTCCCATCCGGCGCTGCGCAACAGCTCGCGCGAGGGCGCATCGCCGCTCCGCGCCTTGCGGCGAAGCAGCCGCCGGACGCCCTCGGGCGGGTCCTGGATGGTGCGCTGGAACCACCCATCGAAGGCCCGGTCGAAGAGCCTTTCCTGCTGCTCCCCTGCCGCCACCTCGAACACCGGGTCCACCCGCGCCTCCACCGGCCGCTCGCGGAGCAGGTCGGCGCAGAAGGAATGGATGGTTCCGATGGCGGCGACTTCCAGCCGGGCCAGCGCCTTGACGAGCCTGTCCCGCTCGTCGGCGGGCGCGTCCTTCTGCGCCTTTTCCAGCTCCGTGCGCAGGCGCAGCTTCATCTCGCCCGCAGCCAGGTCGGTGAAGGTGACGGAGAGGATGCGGTCGAGGGTGGCGCGGCCGCTGCGCACGAGCGAGACGATGCGCGCCACCAGCTCGGTGGTCTTTCCGGTGCCCGCCGCCGCCTCGACGATGAGGGTTGCCTCCAGGTCGGAGCGGATGCGCTCGCGCGCGCGCGCGTCTGCCAGGGGCGCCGTCATCGCATGTCCCGAAGCTGCACGAGCGGCTCCAGCAGGTCCTTCGGCTTCCTCGCCACCCGCCGGAACTCCCCCGGCCCGCAGACGGGGAGGTAATCGCACCACTCGCACTCCTTCTCGTCGCGCGGCGCCGCCGGCAAGAAGCCGCTCGCCAGCGCCTGCGAGATGGTCTGCGCGAGCATCTGCACGCCGCCGCGCGCCGCGGCGTCGAGGGCGACGGAGACGGAAGTGAAATCACCGGCGTGCGTGCAGTAGTAGAGGCGGCCTCCTTCCACCCGCGAACCGGGAAAGAGCTTCTCCAGCGCGAGCGCGTAGAGCGCCGGCTGCAGCGTGCGGCCCCCGTCGATGACGGTGCCGGGCTCCGCCCGCACCTTTCCCGTCTTGTAGTCGATGGCCCGCAGCGCCCCGTCCGGCGCCTTTTCCACCAGGTCGATGGAGCCGCGCAGCAGGATGCCCTCGTCCAGGACCACCGGCTCCGCGGTGCTGTGCGGGTCGCGCTCTTCCCCCCGCTGGAGCCCGAACGCCAGCTCGAACCGCCAGGGGGTCCACCGGCCCTCCTCGCAGCCGCGACGCAGCCACTCCCGCACGTCGATCTTCACGCCGGCGACGCAGTCGCTCCAGACGCGCGGGATGGCCGGCGCCAGGTCGTCCTCCCACTTGCGCGCCACCTCTTCGACGACCTGTTCCAGCGCCTCCTGCGCGGCGTGGGGATCGCGGACGGGCAGGCCGCCCGACGCGGCGAGCGCGCGCAGGAACCTGAACTGCACCTCGTGGATGAACGAGCCGCGCGAGAGCGGGTCGATCTCGTCGATGGCCTCCGGCGACTCCCGCGGCGAGAGCCGGTGGATGGCCTGGAGCACGAACCTGTACGGGCAGGCGGAGTAGTTCTGCAGCGCCGTGGGCGAGTAGGCGCGCGCGTGAAGCTGGTGCTTCTGCAGCGCCTGGAGCGCCTCGGGCGCCGGCTGCACCAGGCCGTCCGCGGGCGTCCAGCGCTTGAGCCAGCGCCGCGCACGCGCCCGCAGCGCGCGGCGGAGGTGCGGGTTCGCCTGGAGCAGATACGCGGCCGCGCCGCGCATCTCGTCCGGCCGCTGCAGCGCGCGCTCGAGCAGCGCGAGGTCGTATTCCGCGTCGTCGATGGCCGAGGACGGCGACTGCGGCGACGGCCAGCCCGCCCGCGCTCCGGCGGCGTGCTCCGCGCGCCGGGCCAGGTCGGCGAACGCCGGCAGCGCTCCTTCGCCGGCGCGCACGACCTCGAGGCCATAGAACGAGGGCACCCGCGCGCGGCCCTGCGACAGGTCGATGCGCGGCCAGGAGAGGACGAGCTTGCGCCGGGCCGCGCCCACGGAGAGCCGCAGCGCCAGCCGCTCCGCGGCGATGCGGTCCTCGGAAGTCTCCAGCTCCGGGAAATCGGCGCGCAGCCCGTCGAGCAGCAGCGGGTCCTCGACCACCTTCTGCGGGAAGAGCTTCTCGGCAAGCGCAGGCACGAAGACCACGTCGAAGGAGAGCCCGCGCGCCGACCCGACGGGCGCGACATAGACCTTGCCGTGGCGCTTGGCCGAAGGCGGCACCGGCAGGTCGGCCAGGCGCCGCTGCAGGACCAGCCGCACCTCGTCGAGGGGCACCGGCCCGACCGGCGCCATGGGAGCCAGCTCGGCGAGCAGCGACAGGACGCGCCCGGGAGAGCGGAGGGCGCGGGTGGCGAGAGCCGAGAGCGGGTCGATCCACTCGCCCCATCGCGCCGTGGCAGGCAGCGCTGCAAGGAGGTCGAGCAGCGGAAGGGCAAACGCGCGCAGCGCGTCCAGGTCCGCGAGCTCGCGGTCGAGTTGCCGCACCCGCGCCTCTTCCTCGGCCAGCGCGACCCGATCCGCACGCAGCTTTGCGCGCAGCCATTCGAGCCTGCGTTCCCAGCGCTGGCGGCCGGAGATGACCCACGCGTCCGTCAGGAGCTTCTCCCAGCGCCACGGCGCGCGCAGCGACCCGTCCACGACCGGAGCGTCCGGATCTCCGGAGGGAGCGAACTCCGGCATCGCCCCCGCGTCCTCCGGCGGCCGCGCCGTCAACTCCGTGTCCGGAGGCACCCAGCGATCTCCGGCGGGTGGCGCCTCCGGCGGCGCGCCGCCCACGGCCTGCGGCACCTCGCCGAGGCTCAGGTATTCGGCGAATCGGCGCGCGGAGAGCCCGTCCGCGGCGCAGCCCAGGAGCGCAAGGAAGGCGCGTCCCGCCGGGTCCGGCCGCAGCGTGCCGGAGGCGAAGTGCGCCGGCACCCCCGCGCGGGAGAGCGCTTCTTCCAGGAGCGCGCGGTACTGCGAGGGCGCCCGGAGCAGCACCGCCATGCGGTCGAAGGGCACCCCGCGCTCCGCCTCGCGCAAGAGCAGCCGGGCGATCTCCACGCATTCGCGGCTCTCGCCCGGAGCCGAGAGGAGCAGGACGTCTTCGCCGAGCGGCGCGAGCGCCTCGGCGCCTTCCTCGAAGAGCCGCTGCTGCACGCGCGCAAGCGAGCTGTCCTGCGGCTCCGCGAGCGGGACCGCCCTGACGCCGAGCGCCCGCGAGATGCGCGCCTCGTCGCCGCGCGGGGCCACCGCCAGCACGTCTGCGCGGAGCCGCCCCAGGAGCCGCTCCTCCAGCGCCGCCCGCAGCGGCAGATCGACGAGCAGCGCCGGCAGCGCGAAGAGCGGCGACTCCGCCTCCAGCGCGAGCCGGAACACGCCGGCGCGGTCGGCGAGATGCGCCTCGTCCAGCTCCGCCTCGTACGCGGCGAGCAGCGCGCCCAGATCTCCGCCCGGCCGCGCTCCGGCGAGGCGCAATTCCTGGAGGCTTCGCGACAGCGCGCGCGGCAGCCCGGGCTGGGAGGCGATGGGCTCGAACCTGCCCAGCCTGCCCCGCATCCGCTGCACCACCCGGGCGCAGACGGCCTCCACCCCGAGCGGGGAGAGCGGCGAAACGCCGCGGCAGGCCAGCGCATCGGCGGCAACCACCGCGGCCAGCCTTCCCAGCGTGAACCGCTGCCAGCCGAACGATGCGCCCGCGGCCAGGGTGGCATGCCGGACCACCTCGGCCGCCGCGTCCTGGGTGGCCGCCACGACCAGGACGCGCTCCGCCCTGGCGCGCGCGCAGAGCCAGTCCCGCGCCCGCTGCAGACGCGCCGCCGCCCCCGCGGATGTCGAGATCTCCCGCACGGAACACAGCCTACCCCAGGGGTCCGACATTGCCCGCACACCATTCTTCCGGCGACACTTCCCCGATGTTCTTTCCCCTCCGGGTCGAGGAGGCCACCGTCGATCGCCTGCCGGTGGTGTCCATCGGCATCGCCGGCCTGTGCGCCCTCGCCTTCGCCCTGACCTGGATCCTTCCGGCCAATCCCACCGGAGTGCGCGGCGAGCAGGTCCGGGACATCGTCCGCTATTACGGCGAGCACCCCTACCTCAACCTTCCCGAGTCCTTCGCCCGGGACTACCTGAACGACGCGGCGGCGGAGCGAGTCGCCGACCTGCACCAGGACCCGCCGGCGTCGCTGGACGCTCTGACGCTGCAGATGGAGCAGCGCCACCTCGACTCGATGCTCGACGGCTTCGAGGCGGAGGCGAGCGCGTCGGCCTTGCGCAGGTTCGCGCTGGTGCCCGCGCGCGGGATCCTCCAGCCGGGATGGCTCACCGCCATGTTCCTCCACTTCGGCTGGATGCACATCCTCGGAAACCTGTTCTTCTTCTACCTGGTGGGGCCGTTGCTCGAGGACCTCTGGGGGCGCGCCTTCTTCGCCGGCTTCTACCTTCTCGGCGGCCTGGTCGCGGCGATGGCCCACTTCGGCATGGATCCGCACTCCACCGTGCCGATGGCCGGCGCTTCCGGCGCCATCGCCGCCTGCATGGGCGCCTTCACCTGGCGCTGCGCGGCGCGCAAGATCCGCATCGCCTACTGGTTCGGCTGGTTCATCCGCGGCACGTTCCTGTTGCCGGCGTGGGCGTGGGGCGGGATCTGGTTTGCCCTGGAGGTGCTGAGCTTCGCCCTGCACGCGAGCGGCGGCGTGGCGGTGATGGCGCACATCGGCGGGTTCATCTTTGGCTTCGCCGGAGCCGTCGCGCTGGAGAAGACCGGCTTCGAGGCGCGATCGCTCGCCCCCGCGGTGAAGGCGCAGACGGAGTGGACGCAGCATCAGGGCATCGACGCCGCGCGCGCCGCGCTGGAGGGCGGCGACAGGGCCGGCGCGGCAGCGGCGTACCGGCAGGTGCTGGAGGAGCGGCCGCTGGACCGCGAGGCGGCGGTAGGGCTCGCAGGGCTCGAACAGGACCTTGGCCCCGCGCTTCCTCTGCTGGAATCTCTCGCGGTGAGGCGAGATTTCGCGCAGGCCTGGGAGCTGGCGCTGGAACTGGGGGCGGCGTTCGATCCCGGCAGGGTGCCGGACAAGCTGGCGTGGCAGCTCGCGGGCGCCGCGCAGGACGCGCCGGAGGCGGTGGGAGACCTGCCCGAGCGGCTCGACGTCGCCCTGGCAAGCCGGCGCGGTCCATTGGCGGCCAAGGCGCTGTTGCGGGCGGCACGGCGCGCGCTCGCGAGCGGCCGCACCGAGGCGGCGAGATCCTGGCTGGCGGAGGCGCGCGCGCTTCCGGGGCTTCTTCCCGAGCTGGCGCAGCAGATCGACGCCGCCGCCGCGTCGTGCGGCCCGGCCGCTGCCGACGCCGCGCCCATCGTGGAACGGACCGGGCCAGCCCCTGCGGCCGCACAGCCGCAACCTGCCGCGGTGCGAATCCTCGCCTGCCGCCTGGTCCGGCTCGCCGAGGACGCGCTTCACCTCGAAGCCGCCGGCGGCCAGGCGCGCAGGCTGGAGTTCAGCCGTCTCGTCGGAGTGGGCGCCGCGGTGGTGAAGACGGACGAGGGCGTGGCCATCCTCACCGACCTGGTGTTGCGCTGGGGAGACGGCGCAGGATCCGCGGCGGCCGTCCGCATTCCCGGCGCGCAGCTGGGGCTCGCCTCGCTCTTTCCCGGCCTGCCTGCGAAGGACGCCTACGCGAAGTTCCTCGGCCACGTGCTGGCCCGCACCCCCGCCGAGCCGCTGCCCAGCCGCGACGCGCTGGCGCGCGGCGATTATCCGCGCTTCCAGAGCGTGGCCGCGCTCAACGCGGCGTTCTACGGCCGCGCCCGCTCGTGAAGTCGCGCGCGCCATTGGCGTTCGCGCTCCTGACCGTCGGCCTGCACCTCTTCATCCTCGGCCGGTACGGCTGGTTTCGCGACGAGCTCTACTTCCTCGCCTGCGGCAGGCGCCTCGCCTGGGGATACGTGGACCAACCGCCGCTCATCGCGCTGGTCTCGCGCGCGGCGTACGCGATCTCCGGCGGATCCCTCGTCCTCTACCGGCTGCCGGCGGCGCTCGCGCACGGCGTGCTCGTGTACCTCTCCGGACGGTTCGCGGAGCGGCTGGGCGGAGGCGCGGTGCTGGCGTGCGCCGCCGTGGCCTTCGCTCCGGTCTACGCGGTGGACGGCCACCTCCTCACCATGAACGCCTTCGAGCCGCTGCTCTACCTCGCGGTCTGCATGGCCGTGCTGCTTCTCCTGCGCGGCGGCGACGCGCGGCTCTGGCTCGCGGTGGGCGCGCTCACCGGCGTGGGGATCCTCGACAAGCACTCGTTCGCGCTCCATGCAGGGTGCCTGCTGGTGGCGCTCGCGCTCACGCAGCGCGGCCGTCGCGCGCTCGCCTCGTGCTGGTTTCCGGCCTGCGTGCTCCTCGCCGCGCTGGTGGTGCTGCCGCACGCCATCTGGCAGGTGCGCGCCGGATTTCCCATGCTGGAATTGCTCGCCGCGCAGAAGTGGAAGAACGCGCCCTGGACGCTGCGCGAGTTCGCGGTGCAGCAGCTGCTCCAGATCAATCCGCTCGCCGCGCTGGCGGGTATCGCGGGCCTGTGGCTGCTCTTTCGCGAGGCGCGGCCGCTCGCGCTCGCCTTCGCGCTCCAGCTCCTGCTCTTCGGCGCGCTCAAGGGCAAGTCGTACTACGTGGCGCCGGACTGGGTGCCGCTGCTGGCGGCGGCGGGACCGGCGCTGCGGCGGCTGCAGTGGCCGGCGGCGGCGCTGCTGGTGGCCAGCGACGCGCTGCTCCTGCCGGTGGCCCTGCCCATCCTGCCGCCCGCGACGCTCGCGCGGTATCAAGTGGCGATCGGTGTGGCGCCGCAGCGGCTGGAGAACCTGGACTACGGCGCGCTCCCGCAGCACCTCGCCGACATGTTCGGCTGGCAGGAGCTGCACGACGCCGTGGCGGAGGCAGCGCGAAAGCTCCGGCCGGGCGAGCGGGCCGCGGTGTTCACCCAGAACTACGGCGAGGCCGGCGCGCTGGAGCTGTTCGGCTCGGCCGGGCTGCCGGTGATCAGCGGACACAACAACTATTTCCTCTGGGGCGCGCCCCGCGACGTGACCGCGCTGCTCATCGTCGGCGGCCGGCTCGCCAGCCATCTGCAGTCGTTCGAGGAATGCAGCGAGGTGGCCCGGGAGCGGAAGGCGGAATGGGCGATGCCTTACGAGCAGGCCCGGCCCATCTGGCTGTGCAGGAGGCCGCGCGCTCCCATCGAGGTCCTCTGGCCCCGCGCGAAGCACTACCAATAGCAGAGCGACGATAGGGCAGGACGGCTTCAGTCCGCTCACGCAGCGGTCGCGTTCGCGAGCGGTGGAGCTCCTTGGCCATTCCGGTTCCGCCTCGCGCCCTTCGGCGCTACTGGCGCCCGCCAATGCGTTGAAGATTCCGATGCCGCTCGTGTCTCGGTCTCTGCGTGAACGCATCCGAGCCGCTCTCAAATCAGCACGAGTCGCGGCAAGCTCGAACGCTACGCCGCGGCCACCAGACGACCCGCGCCTAATCGCGCCAGAAGCGGTCCCGAGTCTACCGTCTCCAGCCAGGCGGCAACGGCCGGTACTCTCGGCCCCGTGTTTGCTTTGTGGTCCCTTCGTGAAACTCGCGCAAACTCCTTAACGGCAGATCCGCCCAGATAATCTGCGACTCGCCACGATGAATCAGGCGGCACCACTCACGCTCATGTCGAGGCGTCCTAATGGGCGCAGCCACACGCGAGTCAGAGGCCTCGGCATTGTTGGCTACACATACGAAGCAATGCACCAGCAAGCTAGCTACAGAGTGAATGACGTGCTCAAACGACGGGGTGTCATCGTTCCACGCCGGCACCAGAAGCAACTCTAATTGACCGCAAATCGTGCCTAGGGAGGCGGTCTCAAGGATTTCGCTACAGATGAGGACGCCGAAGCGCCCATGCGGTGACTCAATGATAAGTCGCCGCAAGGGTGTAGGCGGGGACCAAAATCTTTGACCGAAACTGCGAATCAGTTCATCTTCTCGTCTTGCGGGGTTCTGTTTATTCCATGCAACCATCACCCCACTACGCCTGCCAGTTGGGAAGATACCGATCGCTTGGTTGATCAAGCCGCTGGTAGTGCGCTGGTACTCAACTCCGGCGACAACCGACAGTTCCTCACGAACAGCGTGAGTCGCTAACGCCCTCACCCAGCGCCGCGGTACAGAGAGTTCTGGCAGAACCACAACCGAACGGCTTCCCAATGTAGACGCCTCGCGCGCAGCACGTGCGGACGATCTGAGAGCTATGTCCAAGGCGTGCAAGCGATCGTCGCTGAGAACTGGTTGCCCCCGCGCAGCGCCCTCAAACGCCGCGGCAGACACCGGAAGATTCGATAGGATGACGCGCACTGACTCCGGTGACTCCGGTCGACCAACCCGGACGACGTTGTAAGTGGCGGCAGTTGTCACGGCGACCGTGGGCTCCCGCTTTCGCAGATAACGCGTGCCTCTAAAAGCATCCGCATAACCATCGATTCGTCGAGCAATTTCCGGTGCCGCTTCGCCGTGCACCTCCAGCCTTGCCAGAACTCTCCGTGCGATGTCGATGTAGCTCGGCGGCTTGACCGCAAGAAATAGAGCCACGTCCGGCACGCCGGACCAAATGCCTTCGCCCAAACTTTCCGACAGTTCGACGAATGACCTAATAGAATCGATTCGCTCTGCCGCTCCGGTGCTCGAGTCCAGTCGACCACGCAGCGTACCATATGCCGCCCGGAAGGATCGCGCGGTGTGATCTGCGCTTAATGGACGACCAAACACTAGCTCGTCATCCTCACGGTCCAGGTGCCTCAAGTCGGTCGCACGCAGTATCAATGCGTCTTTCAAGGCTCGTCTGTCAAATGCGGACGCCAACGTAAACCCTGAGGCGGACGCCATCGCTTCACGGGTCCGCTCCATGAGATAACTGCGCAACGCCCGAAGCGCAGTGCCGCGGTCCAGTTGCCGCCCGCGCCATTCTAGTCGCGTGATCCGCGCTCTGAGTTCCGTGCCGGTCCGTGCGTCGAGCCAATCCTTGAGACG
>DATDMU010000074.1:0-9430 GCA_036518615.1 Myxococcales bacterium | reverse complement strand
CCGAGCCGCCCGCCCGCAGGAGCTCGAGCAGCGCCTTCTCGGCCCGGTGATGGCGCGACTCCACCAACTCGTCCACGTTGCGGTAGTAGGCGCCGATCACGCTGCCCTTCTCGAAGCTGTGGAGCACGGAGGGCCAGATGTAGCTCGACTTGCAGACCGCCGGCGTGTTCCCGAGCTGCGCCGCGGTCTCCTTCACCGCCGCCACCATCAGCTTCCTGCGGTCGGTGCGGCCTTCCACCCGCTCCGCGTCCAGGCGCGCGAGCGCGCAGGCGGCGATCAGCGTCCCTGCCCAGGTGCGGAAGTCCTTGGCGCTGAAGCTCTCGCCCATGGCCTCCTTGATGGCCTCGTTGATGTGACGGCGGCGGATGTCCACGGCGCTGCCGTCCGCGGCCCGGTACTGGAAGAGATCCTTGCCCGGCAGCTTCTTCAGCTCGCGGACGATGCGGGCCACGCGGCGATCGCGCAGCTCGCGGAACTGCTCCTTGCCGGCCTTGCCGCGGTAGCGGAAGCGCACGGTGTCTCCGCTCACCAGGGCGTGGCGCTTCTGCAGGGTGGCGATGCCGAAGCTGCCGTTCTCCTTCGCGTAGACCTGGCTGCCCGGACGCATGAAGCAGGTGGAGAGGATGCGCAGGATGCAGGCCATCACCTTCTCGCGCGGCAGGCCCGGCAGCCGAAGCCCGTCCTCGATGGCGCGCCGCAGCCGCGGCAGCGCCTTGCCGAAAGCGACCAGGCGCTCGAACTTCCTCTGCTCGCGCTGGCGGACGGCCGCTTCGCTGTAGCGGTACTGCCAGCGGCCCTTCTTGTCGCGTCCCACCGCCTGCAGCCGGGCGCGGGGGTCGCGGTTGACTGCGACGTTCGTCCATGCCGGGGGAAGCCGGAGCGCCCGCAACCTCGGCAGCTCTGCCAAAGGAGCGCCACTGTAGCGAAACCCGCTCTTCGATGACCCGAGACGCCTGTATCCCTTGCGCTGCAGCATCTCGACCTGGGTCATCTGGCCTACAAGCTGCTACGCGGGCGCGCCGGATGCCCGCCCGGATGCCTGTCCTGCGAGGTGCCACCTCCCCCGACGCGCACCCTCGCGGCCGGGATTGTCCCCCCTTCGCCCGCTGTTGGGTGCAACGAATGGCCGGCTCCCGCATCAAATTCCGTGCCGAAAACAAGGCGGCCGGGCAACGGCGGGCGGCAGCCCAGCCGGAAGCTTGATTTTTCACCCCGATTCTTGGTAGTTGCAGCGCCCCTTTTCTCAGGGACCTTCAGGAAGGCAGACGTGGCGAACGCGAACATCGACGTCATCCGCAACATCGGCATCTCGGCCCATATCGATTCGGGCAAGACGACGCTCTCGGAGCGCATCCTCTATTACACCGGGCGCATCCACGCCATCCACGAGGTGAAGGGGAAGGACGCCGTCGGCGCCAAGATGGACTCGATGGACCTGGAGCGTGAGAAGGGCATCACCATCCAGTCCGCCGCCACCTACTGCGAGTGGGACGTGACCGACGGCGCGCGCCCCACCCACAACATCAACATCATCGACACGCCCGGACACGTGGACTTCACCATCGAGGTGGAGCGCGCGCTGCGCGTGCTGGACGGCGCCATCCTGGTGCTCTGCTCGGTGTCGGGAGTGCAGTCGCAGTCGATCACGGTCGACCGGCAGATGCGCCGCTACAAGGTGCCGCGGCTCGCCTTCATCAACAAGATGGACCGCGCCGGCGCCAACGCCTTCCGCGTCACCCAGCAGCTTCGCGAGAAGCTGAACCACAACGCCGTGATGATGGAGCTGCCCATCGGCGCCGAGGACAAGTTCCGCGGCGTGGTGGACCTCATCACCATGAAGGCCCACTACTACGACGGCGAGAACGGCGAGAACATCCGCACCGAGGAGATCCCCGCCGAGCTGCTCGAGCAGGCGAAGAGCATGCGGCACGACCTCATCGCCGCGGTGGCCGACTTCGACGAGAAGCTGACCGAGATGTTCATCGAGGAGAAGGAGCCCTCGGTGGAGGACATCCGCCGCGCGGTCCGCGCCGGCACCATCTCGCTCAAGCTCACCCCGGTGTTCTGCGGCTCGGCCTACAAGAACAAGGCGGTGCAGCACCTGCTCGACGGCGTGGTCTACTACCTCCCCAACCCCAAGGAAGTGGTCAACGAGGCGCACGACCAGAGCAAGGGCGAGGAGAAGGTGGTCCTCGTCTCCGACGAGAACAAGCCCTTCGTCGGGCTCGCCTTCAAGCTGGAGGACGGCCGGTACGGGCAGCTCACGTACATGCGCATCTACCAGGGCAAGGTGGCCAAGGGCGACTTCATCGTCAACATGTCCAACCAGAAGAAGGTCAAGGTGCCGCGCCTGGTCCGCATGCACGCGGACGAGATGCACGACATCGACCGGGCCGGCGCCGGCGACATCGTGGCGCTCTTCGGGGTGGACTGCGCCTCGGGCGACACCTTCACCGACGGCGAGGTCAAGGTCACCATGACCTCGATGCACGTGCCCGACGCGGTGATCTCGCTCGCCATCGCGCCCAAGGAGAAGTCCGGCGCGGCCAACTTCTCCAAGGCGCTGAACCGCTTCACCCGCGAGGACCCGACCTTCCGCGTGCACCGCGACGAGGAGTCGGCGCAGACCATCGCCTCCGGCATGGGCGAGCTGCACCTCGAGATCTACATGGAGCGGATCAAGCGCGAGTACGGCTGCGAGGTGGTGGTGGGCCAGCCGCAGGTGGCCTACCGCGAGGCCATCCAGCAGCGCGGCGAGTTCGCCTACACCCACAAGAAGCAGACCGGCGGCTCGGGCCAGTTCGCCCGCGTGGCCGGCTACATCGAGCCGCTGCCCGACGACGCGGTGGAGGCCTACGAGTTCGTCGACGACGTGGTGGGCGGCTCCATCCCCCGCGAGTTCATCCCCGCCTGCGACAAGGGCTTCAAGGAGGCGGTGAAGAAGGGGTCGTTGATCGGCTTCCCGGTGGTGAAGGTGCGCTGCGTGATCAACGACGGCCTCTCCCACGCGGTGGACTCCAGCGAGCAGGCCTTCAAGACGGCGGCGCTGATGGGTTTCCGCGAGGCGTACGAGCGGGCCAAGCCGGTGATCCTCGAGCCGATCATGAACGTGGAAGTGCAGGCTCCCGAGGAGTTCCAGGGCGCGGTCATCGGCCAGCTCAACCAGCGGCGCGGCGTCATCCAGAACACCGAGACGGTGGAAGGGTACCTGATCGCCCAGGCGCACGTGCCTTTGAGCGAGATGTTCGGCTACTCCACCGACCTGCGCTCCGCCACCCAGGGCAAGGGCGAGTTCTCCATGGAGTTCGCCAAGTACCAGCCGGTGCCGCGCGCGACGCAGGAGCAGATGATCAAGGAGTTCCGCGAGAAGCAGGCGGCAGCGAAGAAGTAGAGTCGCACCCTCGGTGGTCCTTTACGCGGGCGCCGTTTCCTCGAGGGGAACGGCGCCCGCGCCGCTTCGGGGTCAGCGGATGTCCGGGTTGCCGAACTCCAGCGCCATCCAGTCGGCGTCGGTGAGCGGCCTGGGGGAGACCGGCGTGCGGTTGCGGTTCTCGACGCTCTCGGGGTTGCACGTCTCCGCCTTGTTGATCTCCTCGTTCGACGGCGAATGGCGGCTGACCATGCGGCTCCGGTAGTCGATGCTGTCGGGGATGCCGGACTCCGCTGCGTCGGCCGCCGACGGGGCGGGGGCTGCCCGCACGACTCCGGAGCTGAGCGCGAGAGCGGCGGCGATGGAAAGAGCGAGCTTCGAGGACATGGGTTCTCCTCTCGCCGGTGGTTCCGGCAGAGTGGTTCGGGGTTGCCGGCAAGTACGCCGGGGCGGGCATTCCGTTACGGCCGCTGCCACTTCGGCCAGTGCCCGTTCGGGCAGGGCTTCCCGTACCGCGCGCTTCCGTGGCCGCCCGACCGCGGCACGGCTTTCGCAGAAGCCCGTCTCGGCGAGGGCGCCCATGCGAACATGGACAGTTCTGGATCCCGGTCACGGCGGCACGGCGCAGGTGGGGCAGTCCACACCGTTCGGAGTGCGAGGGCCGAACGGCCTCTTCGAGAAGAACGTCACCCTCCAGCTCGCGCAGCGGGTCCTGCAGCGCCTCGGCGGCGAAGCGCGGCTGACGCGCAGCGGAGACTGCAATCTTTCCCTCGTCGAGCGCAGCCGCGCCTCGCGCGAGGCGCAGGCCCGCGCCTTCCTCTCCATCCACGCCAACGGCGGCGCCCGCGGCCGCCGCGGCGCGGAGACGTGGGTGCACGCGCGGGCCGGGCGCGAGTCGCTGGCGTTGGCCGATGCGCTCAGGGGCGAGCTTGCCCGGCTGGGCTCACCGGACCGCGGCCGCCACCAGGGCGACCTCGCGGTGCTCGCCCCGGCGCTGCACTATCCGGGCGCCGGGGCGTGCCTCATCGAGGTGGACTACCTCGACGATCCGGAAGGCGCGCGGCGGCTCGCGGACCCGCGCCAGCTCGACGCGATCGCGAGCGGCATCGCGCGCGGGCTGCAGCGGTTCCTCGGCCGCGGCGCTCCCGGCCGCACCGCCTACTCCTACGGCCGCGGCGAGGCGCGCATCCTCGACGCGCAGCTGGATCTGACCGACTTCGACGAGAACGGCTACAGCATCGTCCCCGACGGCACCAGGAACCGCGTCCCCAACAACGTCACCCGCGCCGAGCTGGAGAAGCTCAAGCAGTCGTGGGACGCGATGATGAACGACAAGGGCATCAAGCTGCAGGGGAGCGACGCCGACAAGTCCAGCTTCCGGGTGATGCTGCACGGGCAGATGCGCCTCTCCCAGGTGGTGCGCGACCAGTTCCTCGAGCTGACCGGCGACCCGGCGAACACCGTGACCTTCGATCTGGTGCGCGACGCGCCCGGCATCTTCGTCGACGGCTTCCGCAGCGAGGCCAGCAACGCAGGAGCCGTCAGGGGCTCGACGGCGGGATTCCACACCGTCGACCTCAACGACTTCGAGCACATTCCCCAGGTCTCGACCTCGGACCGCAACTTCAAGTACCTCCAGGGCTCGATCCTCATCCATGCGCTGCGCGAGGCGCGCGAGGGCATGCTGGACACGGCGGCCGACGCCTACCGCCGCTGCCACGACAAGGCCATCGCGCAGGAGAACCGCTTCCGCGTCGAGCAGGGGCAGGTGGGCCAGAAGCCGCTGCCGGATCCTCCCATCGCCGCGCTCGCGGCGGAGCTCCAGGTGCACTGGCAGTTCTTCACCGGGACGAAGCTCGCCGAATCCGAGATGTGGCACGTGACCATCACGCCGCCCGCTTCGCTGGAGCTGACCTCCATCGACTACGACCCCCTTCCCTAGAGGAGCAAGAGCCATGATCACCAGGCAAAAGCCGCTGCCCGGAGAGGCCCGCTACGGCTCCGGAGCCGGCCCCGACGGGGGGCGGGCGAAGTTCGTGGGCAAGGTCGAGTACGTGGGCCCGGAACCGGCCTACGTGAGCGGAATCCTCGCGGCCTACCAGTCGATCGGGGTCACCATCACCGACGTGCGCGAGGGCGCGGTGAACGCCGGCGACCGGGTCGAGGTCGACGCGCTGGTCGCGAGCGGCTATCCCGCCATCGGCGTGGGCGCCTCCGGCCTGCCCGCCCTCGACTCGGCGATCGTGCAGCCCGGCGTCCTGGTGCTCTTCGACGCCGCGCAATGCTACGGCCGCTGGCGCTGCGACGCGCTGAGCACCGACGGCCCGCAGAACGTCGCCTGATGCCGGTCCGCGAAGTGACGCCGCGGGCCGCGCACGCCCTCCCGCCTCAGGACTCGCGCGCCTGCGTGCGCTCGAACTCCTCGATTCGCTCCACCCAGCGCTGTCCCAATGGGGTCAAGCCGACGAAGAGGCTCAAGTCCGCTTCGAGGTTATCCTTGATGTCGTGGATGCTCTTCTCCGGCTGCATCCGGATGAGCCCCATCGAGCGAAGCCTGCGCAGCTCTCCGCGCACCGCGGTGTTTCCCTTGTATCCCTTCGTCGCGGAGGAAGACAGGTTCAGGAGGTGTTTGCGCTCCATCTCCGGAAGGAGCAGCGGCAGGACGAAGCGGATGAGATCCAGCTCGGTCTGCTGCCGCGCCTGCGCCGCGAGCAAACTCTCGAAACTGGCCTTGACCCCCGCCACCTCGAACGACTGCACGCGGGAGAACATCCGCGGATAGCAGACGATCAGCACCGAGACGGCGCCGAGGGCGAGCAACGCGAGATGGGAAGTATCAATCTTCCGATCGGCAGGAATCTTTCCCTCGAGCACTGCGCCCGTGTAGGCGGCGAGCAAGAGGACGATCGCCGCGGCCATCGCGATGCGCAATCTCGTCAACGGATTTGCGCTTGGGGTGTTCACGGCACCGGGGTCAATTGCCATCGCGACCTCCTCGTCGTCGCCGGCAGGTCCCGCATATGAGTCGCCGGCAGGGTGATTCTACACAGGGGGCGCGGAGCCCACGTCGTGCGCGGCTACCGGAACAGCAGGTGCGCGATGGCGGACTCCGCGTCGCGGTAGATGATCGCCACGGCGGTGACGTCGAAGGCCGCGTGCGCCACCATCGGCAGCCAGATGTTGCCGGTGCGGGCGAAGATGGTGCCGAAGACGAGCCCGGTGAACGCGGCCTGCTCGGCGCCCGCGAGTCCCTGGTCGTGGACGTGCGCGAGCGCGAAGACCGCCGAGGTGAAGAGCACGATGGCGGTCTTCGCCACGGCGCCCGAGCCGAAGAGCTTGCCCAGCCGCTCGAAGAAGTAGCCGCGGAAGACCGTCTCCTCGCCGAACCCCGCGCCGACGATCACGAGATAGAGCGCTCCGGGAAGCGCGGCGGTGTTCCCCGCAAGGTCATGGTAGGCGTGGTTCACCGGATCCGCCCCGAGGAGCGGCATCACCAGCGCCTTCATCGCCAGCTTGAAGGCGGCGCCGAAGAGCGTGCCGAGGGCGAGCGTCCGGATCCAGGACCGCGGCCGCGCGTAGCCGATCTCGCGCCACGGCGTCCGCGAGCGCCACGCCCAGAGCAGCACCAGGATGGCGCTCAGCGGAGGCACGATCAGGTTGCCGGCGACGATGGCGAGAAAGGCGAGGATTCCCGCCGGGCCGAATCCGCGCAGCGCGGCGGCGAAGCGGTCGTCGGGCGGCCGGGTCGCGACTTCGCTCACGGCGTCACGGCGCCGGCGCGCGCGCCGCGGCTTCCCAGCGCACGTCGATCTCGAACCTGCGGCCGCCCTCCAGCGCGCGGTGCGGCGCCACCTTGCCGCTCACCCCGGAGAAGTCGCAGACGAATTCGCAGATGCCTTCCCAGCCGGTGAAGGTGGCGCGCGGCGGGGCGCTGGGAAAGAGCGCGGTCAGCGTGCCGGCGTTCTCGCCCGCAGGCCGGTAGTCGAACTCCACCTCGCGAACCATCAGCGCGCTCAACTGGCCCGTCCGCGCGAGCAGCGTGCCCGGAGAGGAGCCGAACATGCGCATCGTGCCCTGGAGCAGCGGCTTGAGCACCACCCCGAACGACTCGTTCCCGGTCCTGCGGGCGATGGCCCTGGGTCCCGACGGCCCGCGCTCCTTTGCCACCGCCACGAGCAGATCGTCGAGCGCCGTCCCGCTCACGGTGGAGACGACCAGGGGAGGCTTGTCGATGAGCTTGCGGGTGGACTCGGGAACGGCTGCGCGCACGCCGGCGAGCAGGCCCTCCCGCTCGATGGTCTGCACGTACCCGCGGATCACCGCGCCGCTGAGCATCCACGTCTTCAAGCGCGTTCGCGCCTCCGGCCGCACAGGTTAGCGATCAGCGGCGAGCAGCGTCCATCGATCTCGGCGACGGCCGCGCGCACACCCCGGCGCACACCGGATTGGCGCACAGCGTCTCCCAGGCCACCAGCAGCACACACCGCCCTTGCTCTCGGCGCGGGCCGGCGCAACACTCCCGGCCGTGGCTGCCGAAGAGATCGCTGGCCCTCCCCTTCAGGACGTCGGCGTTCGCAGCGTTCCCGACCTGGTCGCGCAGCGGGCCGCCGCCGGGCCGGGGCGCGCCGCCGTCCGCTACCGCGGGCCGGGAGGGAAGTGGGAGGATCTCTCCTGGGGCGCTCTCGACCAGCGGCGAAGAGCCGCTGCGGCAGGGCTCGCTCGGCTGGGTGTGAAGTCCGGCGACGTGGTGGCCTTCGTGGCCCACAATTCCGCCGCGATGATCGTCGCGGAGCTGGCCGCGCAGACGCTGGGCGCGGCGGTGGCGCCCGTCTTCCCCGGGTATTCGCCGGAGGTGCTGCATCATTGCCTCGCCGACTCCGGCGCGCGCGTCGCCTTCGCCGGCAGCGCCGCGCAACAGCGCCAGCTCGCTCCCGAACGCCAGCTCCAGCACGTGGTGGTGCTCGACGACCAGCCGTTTTCAGGCGACGGCCGCGCCCTGCCGCTGGCGGCGCTGGAGGAGGAGCCCGGCAGGCAGGCCATCGAAGCCGGCCGCGACGACGTCGCCTGGGTCCTGTACACGAGCGGCACCACCGGCAAACCCAAGGGCGTGGAGCTGACGCACTGGAATGCGCTGTCGCAGCAGGCGGCCATCGCCGCGGTCTGGGACGTGTCCGAGCGCGACGTCTTCCTCTCCTACCTGCCCTGGCACCACTGCTTCGGCGCGCTCTTCGAGCGGCTGATGGCGCTGTGGCACCGCGCGCTGCTGGTCATCGACGACTCGCGCGGGCGCGACCTGGACCGGCTGTTCGAGAACCTCCTCGAGATCCGCCCCACCGTCTACTTCGGCGTGCCGCGCGTCTACAACGGCATGATCGCGCGCGGCGCCGGCGACGCGAAGGCGCGGAAGGCGCTGGAGGGGCTGCGCTTCGCCTTCAGCGCCGCGGCGCCGATCAGCGAGCCGGCCTTCCGCTGGTTCGAGGAGCGCGGCGTCCCGGTCCTGGAGGGCTGGGGACTCACCGAGACATCCCCCTGCGCGACCATCACCCGGCGCGATCGGAAGCGCGCGCCCGGGATGGTGGGCTTTCCCCTGCCGGGCACCACCCTCTCGCTGGAGCCGGTAGAGGGCTTCTCGGGAAAGGGCGAGATCCTGGTCAAGGGACCCCAGGTCATGCGCGGCTACCGCAAGCGGCCCGGGGAGACGGCGCAGGCGCTGCGCGGCGGCTTCCTGCACAGCGGCGATCTGGGCGAGTGGACCGAGGCGGGCCTCAAGCTCTTCGGGCGCATCGACGGCGTCTTCAAGCTGGAGAACGGCGAGAAGGTCTCCTCCGGCGAGGTGGAGGCGCGCCTGCTCGCGGCCACGCCGCTGCTCGAGCAGGCGGTGGTGCTGGGACGCGCGCAGCCGTTCGCCACCGCCCTGTGCTGGATCTCGCAGGGCGCCGCCACGCGCTGGCTGCAGGAGCGGGATCTGGAATCGCCGGCGTCGATGGCCGAGCTGGTGCGCGTTCCGGACCTGCGGCGCGCGCTGGTGGAGGCGCTGCAGGCCGCCAACCTGCTCGCCTC
>DATDMU010000073.1:0-3240 GCA_036518615.1 Myxococcales bacterium | reverse complement strand
GTAGGGGCCGATGGCCCGCGCCGTGTTCTCGATGTAGGTCATGTCCGGCTCGCGGTTGGCGTTCAGCGGCGTGGGCACGCACATGATCAGCGCGTCGGCGAGGCTCGCCTTGCGGAAGTCCATGGTGGCCGAGAACGGCTTGGCAGCCGCCGCGGCACTGGCGATGCGCTCGGCGGCGATGTGCTTGATGTAGCTCTTGCCCTCGGCGATCGCGTCGATCTTGCGCCGGTCGATGTCGAAGCCGATGACCGGGAATCCCTTCTCGCCGAAGGTCAGCGCGAGCGGCAGCCCCACGTAACCCAGCCCGCAGATGCCCACCACCGCGTTCTTCGCAAGGATCTTCTCGAGCAGCGTCGGCTCGTTGATCTGAAGCATGGTTCCCTCCCCCATCCTCTCGCCCCTTCCGGGCTTCAGGGGCGGCGGCCTTCCGGGCAGCCGCCCGTTGCGTTTGTCGCCAATGTAGTCAACGCTCAGCGCGGAGGCAGAAAGAGCACGGCGCTGAACAGTCGGAGCGGAGCGCTGCCCTTGAGCCGCAGCGCGAGGCAGCGGGCGGCAATCTTCTCCGCGTAGCCCGGCGACACGTCGGTCTTCTCCACCCGCAACGACCAGGGCAGCGTGGCGCCGAAGGCGAACAGCGCCTTGCCGCCCACCTCCACGCAGCGCTCCACGTCGTAGCCAAAAGAGAGCCCGCGCTCGTGCAGCTCCTCGAGCCTCGCGCGCTCCTCCGCGGTGGCGGGCCGCACCACCGCCGACTCGTGCGGGACGAACCAGCGCGCGTCGAAGAGATGATGTCCGTGGCCGCGCAGCTCGTCGACGAAAGCGGCGCAGTCCTCGCGCAGCGCGGCGGTGCGCCGGTGGACGATGCCCGCGGCGGCGTAGCCGTGGTGCTCGGCGGCGGCCTGCTCGAACCCTTCGCGGCGCTCCATGCGCAGGACGCGCGCCCGGGCGGTGTCGGGCAGCGCGAAGAGCCGTCCCGGAAGGATGCGGTTCTGCTCCAGCGCATCCACCTGGACGGTGCTGTGCGCCGCGGTGGAGCGGCGCATGTCGCGCTCCGCCGGATCGCGCGCGTAGACGAAGGTGCCGCGGTCCACCAGCACGTCGAAGTCGCCGAAGCTCAGCTCCACCGAGTTCTTGTCGTTGTGCGCGTGGCCGCCCGTGCCGCCCTGCCCGTTGGGCCCGCTGGACAGGCACAGCCAGGCATCGCCCCGGCGGAGGACCGCCAGTCCCGCGTCGGGAAGCAGCACGCTTCGCGAAGGCCGCGGCGCCACGTACTCGCGGGCGGCCGGAAGCCATTGCCACTCCGGCGCGGACGCGTCGGCGACGAACGATGCGTCGAGCGCCGCGCGCGGCAGAAGCGGCAGCGCGCGGCAGGAGTCGAGGTCGCCGACCTGCGGCATGTTTCCGCGGGGGTTCAGCGTGGCGGCCAGGCTGCGGAAGAGGCCGCGCACCGCGCCCTCCACCTGAAGCGGCGCGGGAGCGTTCGCGGCGCGCGAGGCGAGAAGCGCCGCTGCGAACATCTCCGCGCAGAGGCGCTGGTACCCGGTGGACGACTCGAAGTGGGTGCCGTCGGGGCGGCATTGCCGCGGGATCTCCTCCCACAGCCTGCGCGCGAAGGCGCGATGCCAGCGGCGCAGCTCGGGAAAGAGCGCGCCCGCCACGACGATGCCGCAGAGGTCGGCGGCGTAGTGGTTGGTGCGCACGGCGCCCGTCTCTTCCAGGTGGCCGGCGACGTACGCGCAGTGCTCCTCGAGGAAGTCGAGGAGGAGGCCCGGGTCCACCTCGCGGCGCACCAGCCCGTACGACAGCGCGACGGTCATGGCGCGCAAGCTCACTTCCATGGCGCACGACCACTGCACCCCGAGCCCTTGCGGGTTCTGCTCGCGGAAGTGGCGCACGCAGTCGAGCCACGCCTGCGCCCAGGCGCGGTCTTCGCTGAGCCGGTACGCCTGCGCGAAACGCCAGAGCTGCCCGAGCCGGCCCACCTCCCACGCCGCCTTGGCATCGGCGCCGGGCTGGAACAGGTTCACCTCGGCGCCGGGAACGTCGGGATCGTAGCGGACGTGCGGGGCGAGCGGGTCGCGGTGGTAGTCGATGGGAGCTCCGCAGCTCACCGTCCTGCCGAAGAGGTGGAGCTCGCCCCGCAGCGCGCCTTGCGCCTCGCGGAGGATCGCCTCGCGCGCCGCCTCCGGCAGGTCCACCGGCCGCGCCGCATCGAACAGGGCCGGACGCTCCTGCAGCCGCGCGTAGAGGCGCTCGCGCCTGCGCTGCTGCGGCGCCACCTCGAAGAAGAAGGGCTTTCCCCGCGAGATGGCGCGCCGCGCCCGCACCGCCAGCGCCCGCGCCAGCTCGCGCGGCGGAATGGTCTGCGCCAGGTACCGGTAATACCCGAGGTCCATCAATGCCTCGCCACTACGCGGCCTGCTTGCGCCCGACCAGCGCGGCGGCGACGATCTCCTGCATGTCCTCGACGCGCGCCTCCCAGCCCTCGCTGCGCATCTGCGCCGCGCGCACCTCGCTGGGTCCGGGGCCGGCGGCGATGGCGGCGGCGATCTCGCGCACCACGCCGTCCGCGTCCTTGCCGATGCGGCAGACGCCCAGCCGCTCCACCTCGGGAATGGCGGTGGAGACCACCGGCAGCCCCGCCGCCAGGTACTCGCGCACCTTGAGCGGGTTGGCCGCGAGCGTGAGCTCGTTCACCTTGAAGGGCATCAGCGCCACGTCGAAGGCCTTGGCGTAGCGCGGCAGGTCGGCGTACGGCTTGCGGCCGATCACGCGGATGTTGCGCGCGCCGTCCAGAGGCTTGAGGTCGGTGTTGGAGTTGCCCACCAGCACCACCGTGCCGCCGGAGAAGGCGTCGGCCACGTGGCGGATCAAGGTCAGATCCACCCAGTCCGCGATCAGGCCCCAGAAGCCGATGATCGGCCCCGGCGCGCCCTTCAGCTCGTCGGGGATGGTGGTGGAAGGATGGAACGCCCGGGCGAAGTGCTCCAGGTCCACGCCGTGCTGCACCAGGTGCGCGTTGGAGTTCACCCGCGCCTTGTCGGCGCGCAGCTTCTCCGAGGAGCAGATGACCACGTCGGCCTTGAGCAGCAGGCGCCGCTCCAGCTCGCGGATCTCCTGCGCCGGCGCGTCGCTGAAGGCGCTGAACTCGTCCACGCAGTGGTAGACCACCAGCGACTCGCCCAGCGTGCCGGAGACCGGCGCCGAGCTGGGCAGGAAGCTCCAGGAGATGACGTCGCG
>DATDMU010000072.1:0-18458 GCA_036518615.1 Myxococcales bacterium | reverse complement strand
CTCCACGTCGTAGTCGGCGGCGTGGAGCAGGTTCTGGATGATGTTCTCGACGTCCTCGCCCACGTAACCGGCCTCGGTCAGGCTGGTGGCGTCGGCGATGGTGAAGGGCACGTTGAGGAAGCGGGCGAGCGACTGCGCGAGCAGCGTCTTGCCGGAACCGGTGGGCCCGAGCAGGAGGATGTTCGACTTCTGCAGCTCGACGTCGGCGTCGCCCTGCTGCCGGGCAGCCTGCATGCCGGGACGCTGCCGGGCCGGCTTGCGCGAGTAGATGCGCTTGTAGTGGTTGTAGACGGCGACGGCGAGAATCTTCTTGGCGCGCTCCTGCCCGACCACGTAGTCGTCGAGGAAGCTCTTGATCTCCATCGGCGCCGGCAGGGCGACTGCCGGGCGGTTCTCCTCGCGCTCGCTCTCCTCGGCGATGATGTCGTTGCAGAGCTTGATGCATTCGTCGCAGATGTAGACCGTGGGACCGGCGATGAGCTTCCGGACTTCCCTCTGCCCCTTTCCGCAGAAAGAGCACGAGAGATTGCCGTGGTGATGGCTGTCCTTCCGGCTCATGTCACCTCCTGGTACCGAGTCTACGCAAGGGGCTGCCGGGCGGGCAACCTTCTCCGTCCACTGTACCGGAATTTATAGAGGGTGGGTCCGATGCGCCAGAATCCGTCATCCATGACACCCTGCAGCGATGGCGGGTTGCGAAGCGGCCCTGCGAGCGTCAAGATCCGCACGTATGTCGCTTGATTTGGTGATCGTGGGGGGCGGACCTGCGGGCATCTCCACGGCGGTGGAGGCCCGCGAGGCGGGCATCGACCGCGAGGCCATCCTGATCCTGGAGAAGGGGCCGGCCCACTCCTACGCCATCCGCAAGTTCTACCCGGACGACAAGCGGGTGGACGCCATGTACAAGGGCATCCCCGCCATCTCCGAGGGCCGCATCACGCTGCGCGACGGCACCAAGCAGCAGACCCTGGACTTCCTCGACGAGACCATCAAGCGTTGGGAGCTCAACGTCCACTACGACGAGGGCGTCGACTACATCCGCAAGCTCCCCGACGGGACTTTCGACATCACCACGCCGCGCGCGGGCTACCAGTCCAAGGTGGTGGTGGTGGCCATCGGCATCCTCGGCAAGCCCAACATGCCCGACTACAAGATCCCTCGCAGCGAGCTGCGCGGGCGGGTCCACTGGGACGTGACCTCGGAGAAGCTCTCCGGCGAGACGGCCCTGGTGGTGGGCGGCGGGGACTCGGCGGCGGACTACGTCCACTACCTCGTGGCCCGCGGGTTCCACGTCGACCTCTCCTATCGCCAGCCCGAGCTGAAGCGGATGAACCAGATCAACGTCGCCGACATCCAGGGCATGGCGGCGGCGGGGCGCGTTTCGCTGCTGATGCCGACGGACATCGAGCGGCTGGAGGCGGACGCCGGCCGCCCCCGCGCCGTCTTCCGGCAACAGGACCCCCGCACCTACGACCACGTCGTGTACGCGCTGGGTGGCTCCACTCCCGCAGGCTTTCTCCAGGCCACCGGCATCGAGCTGAAGGGTGGCGAGCCGATGCTCGGCGAGGGCGGCGAGACCTCGGTGCCCGGGCTCTTCCTCGCAGGCGATCTCACCGCCGGAAAGAAGGGCGGGTCGATCATCTCCGCCTTCAACTCGGGCGTCGCGGCCATGCGGGTCATCTGCCGCGATTACCTCAACTGCCCCATCCCTCCTCCCGCGGCGCGAACTTCTTGAAGGAGACCTGGGCGCTCCTGCTCGCCTATGACGGGGCGCTCTTTCGCGGCTGGCAGAGACAACCCGGCCTGCGCACGGTGCAGGGCGTCCTCGAGGACGCGCTGCGCAAGCTGCTCGGCAAGCGCTACCTCGTCCACGGCGCTTCGCGCACCGACGCGGGGGTGCACGCGCTCGGGCAGGTGGCATCGTTCCAGAGCGGCAGGGCGAAGGACTTCGCTCTGCTGCAGCTGCCGGAAGGAGTGCGGATCCTGAAATCGGCGCGGGCGTCCCCGTCGTTCCACGCCCGCAGCAGCGCCGTCGCCAAGCGCTACCGGTACGAGCTGCGGACGTTCTTGCCCGACCGCGCCGACTGGGATCGCGCGCGGGCGGCGCTGCGCGGCCTCGATGGGCTGCGGCAGCTCCCCGGACTCTCGTCCCCCTCGAAGGATCGCAAGCCCGCGCCGCCGCTCGCGAGCTGGCTGCTCGACGATCGCGGAGTGCTGGAGGTGAGCGCCCGGGCGTTCCGCAAGCACGAGGTGCGAAACCTGGCGGGCCACCTGGGCGCGGTGGCGCTGGGGCTGGCCACGCCGGAGTCGCTGCGCGAGCTTTCCCAGCGCAGCCGGCCGTGGATGGGCGCGCGGGCTCCCGCGGGCGGGCTCACCCTCGTGGAGGTGGTGTACCCGCCGGAGCTGGATCCGTTCCGCTGATCAGGCCTTGCGCAGCGGGACCAGCCCGGCCGCCTCGTTGAGCCGCCCCGAGCGGAACGGCTCCAGGTCGATGGCGACGAACCGGAACCCCGCCTCCTTCAGCGCCCGAGAGGCCTCGGCGCGCACGCGGATGGCGTGCTGCAGCTCCGCCTCGGCCACCTCGATGCGCGCGATCTCGCCGTGGTAGCGCACGCGGAACTCGCGCAGGCCCAGCCCGCGCAGCGCCATCTCGCTGCGGGCGAGCTGCGCCAGCCGCTCCGCGGTCACCTCGGTGCCGTAGGGAATGCGCGAGGAGAGGCAGGGCTGCTGCGGCTTGTCCCAGGTGGGCAGGCCCAGCTCGCGGCTGAGCGCGCGGATCTCGGCCTTGGTCAATCCGGCCTCTGCCAGGGGCTGCACGACCTCGTACTCCGCGGCCGCGGCGAGGCCGGGGCGGTAGTCGGCCAGCTCGTCGGCGTTGGTGCCGGAGACCACCGCGGAAAGGCCCAGCGCCCGCGCTTCCGAGAGCGCCAGCGTGTACAGCTCGGTCTTGCAGAAGTAGCAGCGGTTCACCGGATTGGCCGCGTAGCGCGGGTCTTCCAGCTCGCCCGAGCGCCTCTCCACGTGGCGGACGCCCAGCTTGCGCGCCACGGCGCGCGCACCCTCCAGCTCGTCGGGAGCGACCGCGGGGGAGAGGGCGGTGAAGGCGACCGCCTGCGGCCCCAGCGCCTCGACCGCGAGCGCGAGCAGGAGCGCCGAGTCGACGCCTCCCGAATACGCCACGAGCGCACTCTGCAGCCCGCGCAAGCGCGCGACCGCCGCCTGCCGCTTCGCCAGCAGTTCCATGCCCGGCTGAACCTATCGCTTGCGCTTTCCGCCCGCAGCGAGGCGAGGACGGTCCGCGCGCGCCGTGCGGCCTGCCGCCTGCTTGCGGGCGGGCGCCGCGCGCTTCGCCTTGTCCTGCCGCGCCGGCTGCTTCTGCGGCGGCATCTTGACGACCTTCTTGTCTTTTTCAGCCGCGGCCACCGGCTTGGCCGCGGCGCGCGCCTGCACCTTGGGCCGGCTCTTCAGGGCCGCGACCGTGGGGTCGAGCAGCCGCTGCGCGACGAGCTGTCCCAGGACATGCTCCACCGACTCGTCGATGCCGTGCTTGCTCGTGTCGATGACCACTTCGGGATGCGTGGGGGGCTCGTACGGCTCGGTGATGCCGGGAAGGTTCTTCAGCTCGCCCGCGAGCGCGCGCTTGTACCTGCCTGACTTGTCGCGGGAAATCAGCGTTTCCGTCGGGCATTCGACGAAGATCTCCGCGAAGCGCCCGATCTGCCGGCGCGCCTCGTCCCGCGCCTCGCGGTAGGGGCTCTCGATGGCGGACTGGATGATGATGCCGCCGCCCCGCGTGACGAGCTTGCAGACCCACGCCAGCTTGCGGGCCTCGGCGTTGCGCTCTTCCTTGGTGGTGGCCTTGCCGACCGAGAGCATCTGCTCGACTTCCTGGCCGTCGAGAACGTCGACCGTTTTCCCGAGTCGCCTCAGGCGGTTGGCGAGCCCTTGAGCCAGCGTCGACTTGCCGGCGCAGGTCATGCCGGTCAACCAGACGGTAAAGCCGCTCGAGGGGTTGCCAAGGGTCATGAAGACGGCTTCTCCTTTGAAAAGTCGGCGCACAATACCGATGTCGCCCCACATTGGCAAGCAATTTGCGAGGCGAAATTACCGATTTTCCTGCCGTGAAACTGTAGAGATTCCAGCCACTTCCTCTTCACGAAAGGTCCGGGCGGCGCCGTCCCAGGTATAGAGCTTTGCGCCGTCCACGCCTGCGCTGCGGGCCGAGATGACCAGATACCGGACACCCGGCCAGAGGGGCTCCTGCCCGCCTCCCAACGCCATGCGCTGGTCCTCGGCGGAGAAGTACGCCCCCACCTCGGGGTGGGAATGGACGATGGCCCACAGCGCCCCGCCCTCCTTCTCGGTCGCCTCCAGCGCGGAGAGGAGCTCCTTCGGGTCCATGACGTAGCCGTCGCGAGCGGTCCGCGCGCTGGTGCCGGCGCCCTCCCGGGTGCCGGCGATGTTGGAGATGGGCTGGAAGCGCAGCGACCCGTCGGCGCAGGCGAGCAAGAGGCCGCAGCATTCGGCGGGATAGGTCTTCTGCGCATGCGCCGCCATCTCGCGCAGCACCGAGGGCGGGATCGGCGTCATGGCGGAGGAATGTAGCGGTCGGCGCGATCGGGAAAGAGCGTCATCACCAGGCCGGTCTCGCCGCGGTCGGACAGCTCGCGCGCGATCCGGGCCGCTCCTGCCGCCGCGGCGCCGGCGCTGTGTCCGGCGAGCAGGCCCTCGTCGCGGATGAGGCGCTCTGCCATGTCCCAGCCGGCGTCGGTGGAGATGCTCAGCTTCCGGTCGATCTGCGCCTCGTCGTAGATGGGGGGCCGGATGCTCGAGGGCATGTGCTTGAGCCCTTCCAGCCCGTGCAGCGGCTCGGCGGGCTCGACCGCGACCACCTGCACCGCCGGGTTGTGCGCGCGCAGGCCGCGCCCGGTGCCCATCACCGTGCCGCCGGTGCCGATGCCGAGGACGACGTGGGTGACGCGGCCGCCGGTCTGCTCCCAGATCTCCTGCGCGGTGCCCAGCTCGTGGGCGCGGGGGTTCGCC
Organism: Myxococcales bacterium; assembly: GCA_036518615.1. Classification (GTDB taxonomy): domain Bacteria; phylum Myxococcota; class Myxococcia; order Myxococcales; family 40CM-4-68-19; genus 40CM-4-68-19. The sequence goes on along the minus strand of DATDMU010000072.1, from coordinate 13,415 downwards.
GGATTGGAGTACTGGTCGGCGTAGAACCACTTCGACGGCTCGGCCTCCACCATGGCCCGCGCGAGGCGGATGGCTCCGTCGGAGAGCTCCTGCGCGTCGCTGTAGATGATCTGCGCGCCGAAGTGGCGGGTGATGCGCTTGCGCGCCTCGCTCACGTTCGAGGGCATGACCAGCGCCACCGGAACGTGCAGGGCGGCGCCGATCCACGAATAGGCGATGCCGGTGTTGCCGCTGGTGGAGTCGATCAGGGTGCGGCCGCGCAGATCCGGCAGCGCCTCCTGCACGATGCGCAAGGCCGCGCGATCCTTGACCGAGCCGCCGGGGTTGAACCACTCCAGCTTGGCGAAGATCTCGACTCCCGGCGGCTCCAGCGAGCGGAGCCGCACGACAGGGGTGTTCCCCACGGCCTGCGTCAAGGAGTCGAGGATCAACGGGCCTGCACCTCGCGGATGGCGTCGAGCGCCGCCTGGGCGCCCTCCACGGCCCCCGCAGACGCGGCGACGGCGATCTCCATCTCCACGGCGCCGGACAGGTCGGTCCAGGGCCCGAGCCGGCGCAACTCGTCGTGCCAGGCGGGCTCGTCCACCACCACCCGCCCGCAGCCGCTGGCGGCAAGGTAGCGGGCAGCCCAGAGCGCGGCACGGCCGGTGCCGCGGACGTGGACCGACGCCGCCATCAGCTTGTCCTGGTCGAGCTCGTCGAGCAGGAGATGGCGCGCGAATCTCTCCTGCTGCTCCGGGGTCAGCATCCGCCCGCGATGGCCGGCACGATGGTGAGCCGGTCGCCCTCCTTGAGCGCGGTGGCGAGGCCCTGCGCGTGGCGGACGTCCTCGTCGTTGCGGAAGACGTTCACGTACCGGCGCAGCCCGCCCTTGTCGTCGAGCAGCTTGTCCTTGATGCCGGGATACTTGCGCGAAAGCTCGTCGATCGCGGCCTGCACGCTGGCGGCGTTCTCCAGCGCCACTTCGCTCTGGTTGGCGGTGAGGGGGCGCAAGGGCGCGGGAATCTTCACGGTGACGGGCATGGGATCGGCTCCTTCTCTCGTAACGATGCCGCTGCGGCGCAGACGGCGCAGGACGGGTCGCGGCGCAGCGGGAGGGGACGGCAGGTCGCCCGCCGCGCGTCCCAGCGGTACAACACTCCTCCCTCGGGCCGTCCCGCCATCAGTTGAACGACGGCGTGGGCCATGGCGGCGCCGACCACGCCGCAGAGCGCGGAGAGCACCCCCGCCTCGGCGCAGGTGGGGATGGCTCCGGGAGGCGGCGGGCCCTCGAACAGGCAGCGGAGGCACCCGGTGCGGCCCGGCAGGATGGTGACGAGCTGGCCCGTCCAGCCCAGGGCGGCGCCGTGGACCAGCGGAAGGCCGCGGCGCACCGCCTCGTCGTTGGCGCAGAAGCGGGTCTCGAAGTTGTCGGTGCCGTCGACGAGCACGTCGGCGCCGGCGAGCAGCTTTCCAGCGGTTGCGGAATCGAAGCGGGCGACCCTGGCGACGCCGCCCACCCGCCGCGCCGCGACCTCCGCCTTGGGGAGGCCCACGTCGTCTTCCCCGAAGAGGATCTGCCGGGAGAGGTTCGACCGCTCGACGGAGTCGGGATCGACGATCACCAGGCGCAGGTCGGGCAGCTCCTCGGCGAGCGCCAGCGCGGCGGGACAGCCCAGTCCACCCGCGCCGAGGATGACGGCGGTCCTCACGAGCCGGCCTCGAGCGAGAACTCGCGCTCTCCCACGGCGGTGACCAGCGCCACGCCGCCGTGCTGGTGCGCGTACGCCGCGGCCGCGGCGCCGGCGTGGTTGGCGAGCAGACCCAGCTCGCGCGCGACCTGGACCCGCGCCCGCGCCGCCAGGGCCCTGCTGACCCGCAGCTTCTCCACGTCGGCCGAGAGCGAGGCCTCGCGGGGCAGATCGGGCAGCTCGTCGTCCTCGGCGAGGAGCGCGATGCCGCGCACCGAGGGCCACTTCTGCCGCAGCGCCGAGAGCGCGCCGAGGAGCGCGGCGCGTTCGCCGGCGGGGCCGACGAGGAGCGGCGGCGGTGCCGTGAGCTCGCGCAAGAGCTCCGCTCCCAGCGTGCGCGCGAACACCGGCGCCGCGGCGTCCGAGTCGAGCCGCGGCAGCGTCGGCTCGACCGAGGCGTCGATGTGCGCTCCCCACAGCTCCAGCGCCTGGCGCATCTCGTGGGTGACGCAGCCGCTCAGCGAGACCGCGAGCGGCACGCCGCGATATCGCGCCCAGCCCGCGGCCGAGAGCGCCTGGTTGCCGGTGGCCTCGATGGCTGCCTGCGTGGCCGACCGCCAGTCCCACGCCTGGGCCGCGCGTCCCGAGGTGGAGCCCGCCGGACGCAGCAGCTCGAGCTTGAGCAGCGCCGGCCCCCAGCGGAGCAGCGGAGTAGGCCTGTCGAGCAGCGCGATCGGTCCGGACATGGGTGGCGTTCCTGGCGGCGGCCGGGCAGGATAGCAGCCGTGACGCGCTGGGCAACCCTCCTCTTGGTCCTCGGCGCCTGCCCCAGGGAGCCGCCTCGCGTGGTGCCGGAAGCGTCCTGCCTCGATCGCGAGCTGGCGGCGCGGAAGCTCAACGCGTTCGGCGATCCGGAAGGGACCATGTACGCGGGCGGCACCCCGCTCTTCGACGAGCGCACCGGCGCGTCCATCAGCCGGGAACAATATGTGTTTTCCCACCACCCGGAGCTGGCGAGCGCCTGCCGGTCCGACGCGGGTCGTTGATTGCCCGCTGCCTTTGGCCGCTGTTATCGTCCCGCGCCGTGAGCGACGTGACGGCGACGGCCGGCAGCGCGGCTGCGCCCGAAGTGCTCGTTTCGGCACCCTCCGAACGCACCGGGAGGACGCGCGCTTTCCAGGAGGACCGGTTCCTCACCCGCGCCCGCGCGCTCTTCTACGCGCGGCTCGCGTTCCTGGTGCTGGGGCTGGGCGTCATCGGCGTGCCTGCGTGGTCGGAAGCATTCGGCATCCGCAGCGCCAGCGCATTCGCCGTCTACCTGGTGATGGTCGCCTACAGCGCCGTCAACTACGTGCTCCTGCCGCGCGGGAAGGTGGGCAAGGCGGTGACCTTCGCCACGCTCTGCGCGGACCTCTGCGTGCTCGTCTGGCTGGTCAGCGCCACCGGCGGCCTGCGCAGCCCGCTCCTCGCCGCGCAGCTGCTCTTCACCATCCTCTTCGTGGTGCTCTTCCCCAGCCCGCTTGCGGTGATTCCGCCGCTGCTCACCTTTCCCGCAGTGGCCAGGCTCGATCAGATCCTCGGCGGCCGCGCCCGCGCGCACGTCGATCTCTTCATCCTCCTCTGGTACTCGGCCATCAACTGCATCCTCGTCTACGTGATGGTGTACCTGAACGACCGCGACCGGCGGAAGCACCGCGAGCTCTCCAGGCTGTCGGCAGCGGTACGCGAGATGGCGGTGGTGGAAGAGCGCAACCGCCTCTCGCGCGAGATCCACGACGGGCTCGGCGGCGTGCTCTCCTCGGTGGTCATCCAGAGCGAGTACCTGCTCAACCTGATCGAGGGCAGCGAGGTGCGCTCGCGGCTCTCCGGGGACACCGAGGCGCGCGCGGCAGTCATCCCCGCCATCCGCAAGGAGATCTCCGACCTGCACCAGGCGGCGGAGGATTCCATCGACGAGCTGCGCCGCTCGCTGCGGATGATGAAGGAGGACTTCGACCTGGTGGCCACGCTGGGCGAGTTCTGCGGGACGGCCGCGGCGCGGCACCGCCTTCTGGTAAGCTTTTCCACCGTGGGCGCCGTCCGCGCGGTCGCGCCGGAGAGCGAGCTTGCGCTCTTCCGCGTCCTGCAGGAAGCCATCGCCAACGTCTCCAAACATTGCGGCAAGGGCACCGGGGTGGAGGTCACGCTGACCTTCGCGCCCGGCCAGGCCGCGCTGCGCATCCACGATCACGGCAAGGGATTCGTGATGCCGGAAGACTCCGGGGCTCTCAGCCCCGAGGGACATTACGGCCTCGCCAACATGCGCGAGCGGGCAAACAAGGTGGGGGGAAAGATCCGCATGGCGTCCGGTCCCGGCCAGGGGACGACCATCGAGCTGACCGTCCACGCCGGAGAGGAACAACAGCCATGAGCGCCCCTACCCCGAAGATCAAGGTCGCCATCTGCGAGGACCAGCCGCAGATCCTCAAGAGCCAGCTCAAGAGCCTGCAGGAGTCGCCCGAGATCGAGGTGATCGGCACCGCGCTCTCCGGCGAGGCGATGCTCGAGCTGCTGCAGAAGAAGCAGCCCGACGTGCTCCTCCAGGATCTGGGACTGCCGCGGATGAGCGGCATCGAGGTCACCCGCGAGGTGAAGCGGAAGTGGCCGGCGGTGGAAGTGCTGATCTTCACCATCTTCGACGAGGAGGAGAAGGTCATCGAGGCGGTGAAGGCCGGCGCGAGCGGATACCTGCTCAAGGGCGCCTCCGCGGAGAAGGTGGTGGAGGCCATCCGCGAGGTGAAGAGCGGCGGCAGCGTCATCCAGCCGAACCTGGCGCGGCGGTTGCTCAAGCATTTCCATGTGCCGGAGGACGGAGCGCAGCCACCGGCGCGGCCGCCCCCGGCGCCGGGGAACCGCGAGGAGCCTCCCACCCGGCCGTTGACCGAGCGCGAGATCGAGATCCTCCGGCTGATCGCGAAGGGCCTCTCCAACAACGAGGCGGCGGGCGTTCTGGGGCTGTCGCGCGCCACGGTCCGCACCCACCTCGAGCACATCTACGAGAAGCTGGAGGTCACCAACCGCGTCGAGGCGGTCACCGAGGGGCTGAGGAAGGGCTTGATTGAGATGTAGGCGGGGACGGCGCCTCGAAGCTGTAGTTGCCGATCGGCGACGGATCGAAGGTGTAGATCCTCTGCGCGGGCTGGGTGGCGCCCTGGTCTCCGGTGCGCGCCTGGCGGGCCGCGGGACCGGCGTCGGCGGCCGGCGCCGAAGTCTGCGGAGCGCCGGCATCCGCGGAAGTTGCAGGGGGCGTCCTTGCGGGGCTGCTCGTCGTTCCGGGAGCCCCGGGCTGGGTGACCTGGGCAAGGGCCGCGGCCGAAGCGAGGCCGAGCGCGATGGCGAGGGTGGTGCGCACCGCCCTCAAGTGCGGCGCAGCCCCGGTGGCCGCAAGGCACGTGCGCTCGAGCGCCCGGTTTGATACTGCGTATATGCATGGCAGACCTCGCCCGCCTCTTCCATCGCCAGTGGTCGCTCGCCGTGCTCGCCGCTCTGCGGCGCGGCCGCAGCCCCGGGGCGCCTCGGCAGACGCTGGCCGGCACGCTGGACGCCCTTGCGCGACAAGGGCTGGTGACGGGCGGTGCCCTCACCCGGCGCGGCGAGCGCGTGGCCGCGCGGGCGGAAACCTTGCTGGAGCGGCTCGGCAAGGAGCCGCCGCGCAAGTGGTCGCTGCCCATCGTCCATGCGCTGGGGAAGGGACCGCTGCGGTTCGGCGAGCTCAGGGCGGCGCTGCCCGCGGCGACCGCGCGGGCTCTCTCCATGTCGCTCAAGGATCTGATCGCGCAGGGGCTTCTCTCGCGGCGCGTGCTGGACGGGTTTCCGCCGCGCGCCGAGTATGCGCTGACGCAGAAGGCGCGCGCGCTCTCCCCGATCTTGCGGCAACTGGCCGGAGCGTGACGGCTGGCGCCGGCCGGCTGCACGGCAGCACAGGGGGAAGGCGGGCAGGCCCCGGAGCGTCCGCCGCTTGCCCGGGCGGACCGCCCATGTTATTCGCGCAGCCCCTATGTTCGTCTTCATCACCACGCTTCACGTCGTCGTCAGCGTCTTCATCATCTTCGTGATCCTGCTCCAGCCCGGGAAGGCCGACGGCATGGCCGCGTTCTCCGGGGGCGGCGGCGGGTCGTCCAACACCGTGTTCGGCGGCCGCGGATCGGTGACCTTCCTCTCCAAGGTCACGACGGTCTGCGCGATCATCTTCATGATCACCTCGCTGACGCTCGCCTGGCGGTCGTCGCACAGCGATTCGGTGTTGCGCGCCCGCCGCAACCTCGCCGTGCAGGACTCGAAGAAGACCGACACCACGACGAAGCCCTTGCTGCCCACCGGCCAGACCGCTCCCGCGCCCGCCCGCGACGGCGCCGCCGTCCCCGCGCAGGACACGCAGAAGACCCCGGCGACCGCGCCCGCGCCGGCCCCCGCAGCGCCCAGGAAGTAGCCTTGAAGTCGCGCGGGAGCGGTGCTAGAAGGCCGCTCCCTGCCCTCGCCCAGGTGGTGGAACTGGCAGACACACCAGCTTGAGGGGCTGGCGGGTAAAACCGTGCGAGTTCGAATCTCGCCCTGGGCACCACGTCTAATCCCGCATGAAGCGCAGATTCAGGCCGGACCTCGAAAGGGGCCCGGCCCTTTTTTCGTGACAAGACGCGAAACGGCTGTCGAAGGGTCTCTTCGACAGCCGTTCGCGCCTGCACGGATGACGGTTCGTCAGTTGTACGTCGCGGAGAACGCGGCGCCGAACGCCCAGCTCGAGAGCGTGTGGCTGCCGCCGTTCGCGTCCGGGTCGTTGTTGTTCGCATAGGAGATGTGCCCGGAAAGGCCCAGGCCCCAGTGGTCGGAGACCCACCACTCCTTGCCCAGCGTCAGCCGCGTGCCGAATCCCCAGTCCGAGTTGGCGTCGGTCCCGTTCGAGTTCACGGTCATCCTCGAGAGCGCGAGCGTCCCCGAGACGTAGACGTTGTTCGGCATGAAGTAATAGGTCAGCTCCGGACCGACTCCGAACATCGTGAGCGACGAGTTCGAGGTGTTCGCGGTCGATCCTCCGAGAGACACGCTCGGATTCGTGCTCACTGCATCGTAGATGTGAGCGCTGAGGATCACGTTCTCCGCGACCGCGCCGCCGATGGAGACGCCTGCGACGCCGGCGAAGCCGGAGATGGTGACGTCGCCCGACGACGTGCTCTCGGAGCTGGAGAGATATCCGAACCCGAGGTCGGGGCGGATGAAGAAGCCAAAGTGGCGATTGATGGTGTTCTGCCGCAGCACGGGCGTCGCTCCGGGGAGCATCGGCGGACTGGCAGGAGCCGTCTGGGCGAACGCGGACGCGGAGAGGCAGAGCGCGGCCGCGAACATGGAGAGCTTGAGGAACGAGCGCATTTCGTTGCAACTCCTTTTCAATGGTTGAACTTCAATCGACAACGGGGGCACGGTACCGCGATCCTTCGGGCTGCAGTCCAGTGCGAAAGCGAACGATTCTTGGACTACAAACCCGGTCGGAATGGGGTCGCGTCGCGCCGTTCCGCACAACAGACGCCAGCCGCGCACCTCGTTCGGGAGCGCGTCCGTCCGGCGGCGCGGATGCTCCCCGTCCGGCCGTTTCGCTTCCGGGCGGGCGCTCGTTGCGCGCCGATTCGCTTCGTCCCCACCTTTGCGGCATGGACGACACCAAGAACCGCAACGAGGGCGAAGGCAGCAAGAGCGCGGACGCGAAGTACCGCGAGGCGGCCACCGATTTCGCCAGGCGCGCCGACACCGCCAAGGCGGGGCTGGAGGCGGAGCGCGACCTGGAGCAGCGCAAGGGCGAATTGGAGAAGGCGGAGCAGGCGGGCCGCGCGCGCAGCAAGGGCGATCTCCAGTCCGACCTGAGCGGCGAGGGCTTCGAGAAGAAGTGAGTCAGAACTCGTAGCCGTAGAGCGTGCAGCGCAAGGGCCCGTTCCAGAGCACGCGGCGCGGCCCGCGCGGCCGCACGCCGAACGCGCTCTCGAAATCTTCGCTCGCGCTGAGCACGGAGGCGCGGTGGCGCTCCAGCCTGCGCAGCGACGCGCCGAGCTGGTGGTAGAAGGTCTTGAGCTGCTTGCGGCCACCCGCCTCGAGCCGCTCTCCGTAAGGAACGTTGAGCAGGAGCTGGCCGGGCGGGTCCAGCGGCGCAAGCTCGCGCGCATCCGCCTGCGAGATGCGGAGGGGCACCTTCGCGGCGCGGGCGTTGGCGCGGGTTGCCTCCACCGCCGCCGCGTCGCGATCGGAAGCGAAGATCGGAGGCGGGGCCACCTCGCGCGCCGCCAGCTCCCCTCGCAGCCGCGCGAGCGCTGCGGCGTCCTCCGCCCGCGTGCGCGGCCATCCTTCGCAGGAGAGGCGGCGCATGAGGTTCGGCGCGCGGCGCATGGCGAACAGCGCCGCCTCGATGGCCAGGGTTCCCGAGCCGCACACGGGATCGCAGAGCGGCGTGTCGCCCCGCCATCCGGAGTAGATGACCACCGCCGCCGCCAGCGACTCGCGCAGCGGGGCCTCCACCGTGCGCACCCGGTAGCCACGGTTCGAGAGCAGCTCCCCGGCCAGATCCAGCGACACGCTGCAGGAGCCCTCGGCCAGGTGCGCGACGATCAGGACGTCGGGATTGCGCGGGTCCACGTCGGGACGGAACCCCTTGCTTTCTCGCAGCGCATCGACCACCGCGTCCTTGAGCTTCTGCTCGACGAAATGGGTGTGGGTGAGCTTCTCCGCCCTGCCGCTCGCGGCGACGGCGAGCGTCTGGCCCCGGGCGATCAGCTCCTGCCAGGGAAGCTTCACCGCGCCTTCGTAGAGCTCTTCGGCGGAGGCGGCGGGAAACTCCGAGACGGGCTCGAGCACGCGCAGGGCAGTCCGGAGATCGAGGCAGGCGCGCAGCGCGGTCTCGCGCTCGCCGGTGAAGCGCACCCCGCCGTGACCCGGGCGCACGCCCTTGGCGCCTGTGGATCGCAGCTCCGATTCGAGCGCCTCCTCGGCGCCGCGCGGGCAGGTGGCGTACCAGGAGCGGAACATGCCCGCGCAAGCTACCTCAGCGTCAGGCGCTTCGGGGCGGCCGCACGGCGCGCGTGGCGGCGACCGCGGCCAGCGCCGCGAGCGTGAGCTTCATCACCGGCAGGTCGCGGAACTCGGAGCCGAGGAGCTGTCCGACGAGTCCGGGATCCTCCCGGTGCAGCGCCTGCAGCGCCAGCGCGATCTCGCCGGGGTCCTGCACGCCCTGCTTCATCAGCCCCGGCGCGGTCAGGTCCGAATAGCGGGCGCGCGCCTGGAGCAGCTCGCCGCGCGCGAGGCGCTGCGGGCGCGAGAGGTACCCGAGCGCCTCCCGCACGATCTCGAGGAACTCCACCGGTCCGAGCGCCGAGGTGAGGCGCTCGAACTGCGCCAGCGCCTGCCCGCCGTCGATCGCGTGGTGGTCGCCGCGCTCCACCGCGCGCAGCAGCTTGACCACGTCTTCGCCCTGCGTCCCGCCCAGCGCCTGCTTGATGCTCTCCATGCGGTGCCTCCGCGCCGAAGATGGGCGCGCGACGACGGAGCTGCGAGGTGCGTGCTCCCCGGCGTCCGCCTGGACGCGCGCAGCTCAGCGCAGTGCGGCCGGCCAGAAGCGCAGCGTGCAGGTCCGGACGGGACTGCCGGGAGGCGTGTTCTGCTCGCGGCTCTGCGGCAGCATCTGCGCCACCGTGCCGTCGAGCCCGAGGCGCAGCTCGCGCGTGGTGCAGGCGTTCGCGTCCACGGGGAAGTCCAGCTTGCCGCACGAGTTGCCCGCGGGAGACACCACTTCGACCTGCTGGTCGCACGAGGGCACGTCCGCGGCCCAGGGGAAGAAGGCATATGCGCCGCCGGCGCGGACGAGCTGCATGTTGGTGTTCGGGCGCTGCCCGAGCCAGGCGGGAGGCGGGTCGAGGCGCGGCGTGCCGGAGGGGACCACGCCCATCCAGGAGCTGGTCCTGCGCTCTTCGGTCGCGCTCGGGGAGGGGGCATCCATCCGCCGCAGCGCGAGGCCGGAGCCGATGAGCGGCGAGGTCTCGAACCAGGTGGACGGGCCGGGCTGGAACCCTTCGACCAGCGGGAAGAAGGCGGTCATCGGAGCGCCGTGCTCGTCGAACCAGATGCCGTTCACGACGCCGGGGCCGCCGGAGAGGATCACCAGCGTGTGGCCGAGCAGATCGATGCCCGCGCCGAACACGGGCGCGTTGCTCCCCAGGGCCACCGGACCCCAGCGGATGCTGGCGTCGACGTTGAACATCTCGATCGCCGCGTTCGCCGGCGGCTGGCTCGGGGCGGAGCCCGGGTTGAAATGACCCACCGCCAGGAGACCGCCGCGGGGATCCGCGGCATAGGTCGCGGTGCCGTTCACGCCCGTCTCGCCGGTGCGCTTGCCCGACGGATCGAAGGCCGCGACGACGTCGGTCTGCTGCGTGGACGAGCCGCCGAAGCCGATGAAGCCGATGGGGGTGGGGAAGGCGTCGCCGTGGAAGAAGCCGAAGCGGCCCTCGGTGTCGCCGGCCGGAGAGAGGATGGTCCAGGAGGGGTGGCCGCCGCTGCGGGTATTGAAGGCGACGTCGCCGCGGCCGTCGCCGATGGGCAGCGCGCAGAAGTTGGGAGAGCTGGCGGTCGAGTCGGTGGTCTGGTGGGTGACCATGGCGGGGAGCGCGCCGGGCGCAAGGCCGTTGCAGTCGGAAGCCGTGCCGCCGCCACCCGCATCCGGAGCGCCGGCGCCGGCATCGGGAGCGCCGCCGCCGATTCCGCCCGCGTCGGGAGCGCCGGCGCCGCCACCTGCATCCGCGCCATTCCCTCCGCCGCCCGCGCCGGGCGGGGCGCCGCCGCCGGCGCCGGACCCGCCGCCGGTGTTTCCACACGCGACCATCGCGCAAGCCAATGCAGCCAGTGTGAGCGAGCGACGGATCGAGCTCATGGATTCCTCGCCGGTTGGAGGCGGGGAGAAGATGGGCACGCCGCCGCGGACGGCCAGTCGAAATGGCTCCAGGCCGGAGCTCAGGCGGGCTTGCGCGCGATCAGCTCTGCAACCGCGTGGCGATGGCCCGGCTGCACGGACTGACCCTCGCGATGAAGGAGGATCTCCCAGTCGCCGAAGAGCGAGCGCAGCTCGCCGGGCTCGAGGAGAAAACGGCCGGTGTCCTCGCGGCGGACGTGGAGCGCCGCGACGAAGAGCCCTCCCGGCCGCAGCGCGCGCCGCGCCTGCGCGAAGAGCGGCCGGTGCAGGAAGTAGAAGTCGCACACCAGATCGAATTCGCCTTCCACCTCGAACGTCGGAGACTCGAGATCGGCGATGCCCGTGCGGACGAGGTGCGCGACGCCGCGGCGGTCCGCCTCTTCCTCGAGCCGCGAAATGCCGGCGCGGGAGGCGTCCAGCGCCAGCACCCGCCAGCCGCGCTCTGCGAGGAAGAGCGCGTGCCGGCCCGCGCCGCAGGCGAGATCGAGCGCGACTCCCGGCGCGATGCCAGAGACGGCCTCCGGCAGCGGCGGCGAAGGATCGTGGGGCGCCTGCCCGGCGGCGAAGTGCTCGTCCCAGTCCATCCCGCGCTCAGGCGAGCTCGAGCCACTGGAACCAGACCGGGTGCGCGGCCTTGTACCACTGCAGGACGTTGCGGATGGCCGCCTGCTTGTCCTTGGGCATCACCTTGTCGTCCACCCGATCGAAGTGGACGCGGATGCGCTCGCCCTCGAACTCCAGCGCCTGCGAGAGCATGGTCTGCAGCTCGTTGCGGATTCGGCCGGAGTCGGAGATCTTCACCGGCCGCCTCGTGTGATCCACCCCGGAGAGGAAGCGCACGAGAAGCGGGCTGAAGACGTAGCGCGCCTGATCCAGCGGCTCGGAGAGGCGGAAGGTGAAGGTGATGACCGAGGAGGCGCTGCGGGTGGCGATGCGGGTGGTGACCTTGTAGACGCCCTCCGCCACCTTGCGCACGCCGGGCAGCCCCGTGTACGGGTCGTCGCACATGTAGCCCACGCTGGCGAGCACGTTCCAGTTCTTGGTGGGCAGGAAGTCGTCGGCGCGCAGCACCCTCTTTGCGCAGGGCATGTTCGAGGCCACGGCATCGTCGATGGCCTCCGCGTAGCTGCGGATCTTCCCTGCGTCCACCTCGCGGCCCCCGTACAGCTCGGACACGCGGCGGGCGAAGTCGGGCGCGCGGGGGTCCAGCCGCATCAGCTTCGCCTCGCTCCTGCACGGCAGCTCGAAGCTGGGCGAGAAGAGCGACATGGAGACCTCGACGTCCAGCACCTCGGAGAGGCTGGCCGCCTGCATCGCCTCGGCGGTCGCGGCATAGCCGTCGGTGAGGAAGACGTGCGTGTCGCCGGCGGCGTCCTTCCAGCTTCCCACCAGGAAGGTGGGCGCGTAGGTGCCCGAGTCGGTGAAGACCTCCACGCCAGCGGGGGTCTTCCAGCCGTCCTCGACCAGGTGCGCGCCGGTGGCCTTCCACTCGTCCCAGAGCGCGCCGAGGCGGCCCACGCGGCTCTTGCCCCGCAGCGTCCAGACGTGCACGTTGTCTCGGCGGATGCCGGGGTACGCCGCCTCGATGGCTTCCATCACGTGCGCGCGCGGCGTGCGGTAGTCGAGCAAGAGGGCCTTGGCGTCGGCGGCCTCGCCCACGCGCCTGGGGACGGTCAGCGTGCCCATGTAGGACTCGTAGGGGCGCGCGACTTGCAGCGGCGAGTCGAAGAGGTGGAACACCGCCATCGGCCCGGTGGCCTTGCCTTCGGCGAAGCGCGACGTGTTCTCGAGCGTGTCCACCGCCGCGCCCCAGAGCGTGATGCCGTGCTCCTTGAGCGAGCCGTAGAAGTCGTCGAAGCCGTAGCCGCGCTCGTTGAGCAGCCGGCCGACGCGGCGATCGACGAGGCGCGCCACCTCGGGCCGCGCATAGACGCGCCCGAACCCGAGCAGCGGGTTCGCGCCCATCTCCGGCGTCTCCCCCGCCTTGGGCATCAGCCCTTCGCCCAGCGAGACCATGATGCCGTGGTTCTCCGGCAGCGTGCGGGTGAGGTGCCAGAGACCCTCGCTCATCACGTAGGCGCTGATCGCGTCGGCGGACTTCTTCACCTGGTTGTAGGCCTGCTTGTCCTTGCCGGCGCCGCCGCCGAACCCGCCGAACAGCCGCGTCCCCAGCGCCGTGGCGGCGGAGGTCATGGCGAGGCAGCGCGCGATGCCGCGGGGGGCGAAGGAATGGGCCGACACCGGCTCTGCCTGCGCGCGCTCGACCTCCACGTCCTCCAGCCAGAGATGGAAGCGGAGCAAGACGGGGCGCGTGTCGAACGCCCACTGTGCCACGAGGTTGCGCTTGTCGGCGTCGTTCAGGGCGGCCTCCCTGCAGGGGTGCCGCGGCAGTCTACGAAATTTTGGCGAGGTTGCGAGGGGCCGGCGCGGGCGCAAATGTCGCGCACCGGCCGCGGCGGGTCAGGTGGCGAGATCGCCCTCGCCCGCCGCCGAATGAAGACGGGCGATGCGCGCGCCGACGATGAGCGTGAACGCCCCCGCGACGCCCGCCGCGACCAGCCCGCCGAAGAGCAGCGCGCGAAGGCCGCCGCCCGGATGCGCCGGACGCACCACGAGCAGGAAGCGCTCGCCGTAGAGGCCCACCAGCACGCTGGTCGCGCCGAGGCCGACGGCGATGCGGTTGCGCTTGGCCGCCTCGGGCAGGAGCGCCACGAACGGCACCATGAAGGTGGCGACGATGATTCCCCAGCTCAGCACCGCCCAGC
>DATDMU010000071.1:0-6987 GCA_036518615.1 Myxococcales bacterium | reverse complement strand
CCGATGTAGATGACGGGGTTGCCCACGCCGCTGGCGGTGCCGCGGAAGATGCGCTCCTTCTTGAGCACGCCCAGGGTGAAGGCGTTGACGAGGCAATTGCCGTTGTACGAGGCGTCGAAGGCCACCTCGCCGGCCACCGTCGGCACCCCCATGCAGTTGCCGTACCCGCCGATGCCCGCGACCACGCCTTCGAGCAGCCGGGCGGTCTTCGGGTGCGAAGGGTCGCCGAAGCGAAGCGCGTTCATCGAGGCGATGGGGCGCGCGCCCATGGTGAAGACGTCGCGCAGGATCCCCCCCACTCCGGTGGCGGCGCCCTGGTACGGCTCGATGTAGCTGGGATGGTTGTGGCTCTCCATCTTGAAGGCCACCGCGAGCCCCCCGCCGACGTCCACCACGCCGGCGTTCTCGCCGGGCCCCTGCAGCACCCGCGCGCCTTTGGTCGGAAGGTGGCGGAGGAACCGGCGGCTGGACTTGTAGGAGCAGTGCTCGCTCCACATCGCGGAAAAAATGCCCAGCTCGACCAGGTTCGGCTGCCTGGAGAGCAGCGCGCAGATGCGCGCATACTCGTCGGGCGAGAGGCCGTGCGCCGCCACGGTTTCGGGGGTGATGGCCGCCATGGGGCGCGCACCATAGCAGACCGGAAGGCGCCGGGCGCAGACACCGCGACGACGGGATACTTGCAAATTGTCGCGACAGGAGGTCGGATCGGGCGGTGGTGGAAGACGAGGTCGAGCAGGGACGGAGGGGCCTTGCCGAGGCGGAGCGCAGGCAGCGCATCCTCTCCGAGGTGTCGCGCGTTCTGCTCGACTACGTCGGGCCGGACGAGATCGAACCCCTGCGCCGCGTGGTGGACCAGGTCACCGCCGCCATGGGCAACGACTGGTGCGCCTTCGCCCTGGTCCAGCCCGACGGCACGCTCAGGAACGTCGCCACCTACCACCCCGACCCGCGCCAGCGGCAGCTCGAGCAGAAGCTCAACGCGCTGATCCCGCCCTCGCGCTGGGACAAGGGGCCGGCGGAGATGAACGCGCTCGTGCAGCGGCGCACCATCGTCACCGAGAACATCACCGACGAGATGCTCCGGGCGGCGGTGCCGGGCGAGGAGGCGTTCCTCGCCATCAAGGAGGTCGGCCTCACCTCGGCGGTGGTGGCTCCCATGTTCGACGGCACCGAGCCGATGGGCACGCTCCTGCTCGCGACCACCGGCTCGAGCCGCAGGTACACGAAGGACGACGCCGACTATGCCTTCGCGCTGGCAGGCCGCGCAGCGCAGGCGGTGCGCAACGCGCGCCTCGTGCGCGAGCTGGCGCAGGAGCGGGACCGGCAGCGCCGGGAGCGGCAGGACGCCGACCGCCGCGTGGCGGAGATGCGCGCGGTCTTCGACTCCGACCCGAACGGCATCGCGCTCTTCGACGCCGAGGGCGCGCTGCGGATGGCGTCGCGGAAGATCGAGGAGATCTTCGGCATCCCGCTGCGCTCCATGTACGGCGGGAACTACGAGGAGATCTACTCCCGCAAGCTGCGGCAGGCGGCCTCGAAGGAGTACGACGCGATGTTCAGGCGCGTCCGCGACATCTTCGCGGATCAGGACGCCCGCGCGGCGGACGAGATCGAGCTGGAGCGCCCGCGCCACCGCTGGCTGCGGCGCCTGAGCGTTCCCGTGCGCGGCGCGGCCGGCGAATACGTGGGCCGGCTGATGGTGTACATCGACGTCACCGAGCAGCGCGAGCTGGATCGGCAGCGCTCGGACTTCCTCACCGTGGCCGCGCACGAGCTGCGCACGCCGCTCACGCCGCTCTCGATGTACCTGCAGAACATCCAGCGAAGGCTCCTGCGCGGCGACGGGATCGAGCCGGAGCTGATCACCAAGGCGCGCCGGCAGGTGGAGCGGATGAGCCGGCTGGTGGAGGACCTGCTCGACATCTCCCGGCTCGAGTCGCACCGCCTCCAGCTCGCCAAGGAGCCGGTGGACGTCTGCGAGCTGGCGCAGCAGGTGGTGGCCGACTTCCGGGTCCCGGCGCAGAACCACCATATCGGCGTGCACTGCGGAACCCCAAAAGTCATGGTGCTGGGCGACCGCGAGCGGCTGGAGCAGGTGCTCATCAACCTGATCCAGAACGCGGTCAAGTACAGCCCGCTGGGAGGGCAGATCGTGGTGCGGGTGGAAACCCGGGGCGCCGAGGCGCGCCTCTCCATCTCTGACCCCGGCATCGGCATCCCCGGCGACGAGCAGCCGCGCCTCTTCCAGCGGTTCTTCCGCGCAGCCAACGCGACCACCCGCAACTACAGCGGCCTCGGCATCGGGCTCTTCATCTCCAACGAGATCGTGCAGCGACACGGCGGGCGCTTCGAGGTGCAGAGCCAGGTCGGGGCGGGGTCCACCTTCACCTTCTACCTTCCGCTTCTGGGCGGAGCGCACGAGGAGGCCGCTCCCGCGCGCCCCAGGGTGCTCCTGGTGGACGACGACGCGGAGATCCTCGACGCCACCGGCCGCGTGCTGCGCGACTGGGGATACGAGGTGGACGCGGCGGCCGACGGCGTGACCGCGCTGTCGCTCGCCCGCGGCACGCGGCACGACCTCGTGCTGGTGGATCTCATGATGCCGGTGATGGACGGCTGGGCGCTGATCCACAAGCTGCGCGAGGAGAACCTGCTCCACGGCGTGCCGGTGGTGGTGTTCTCGGCGCACCGCGAGCTGCGCGAGAAGGCGAAGCAGCTCGATCCCGACGCGACGCTGCGCAAGCCGTTCGAGCTGGACGAGCTGCAGGGCGTGATGGAGCGGCTCATCTCCCGCGAGCCCGCGGCCTGATTGCACCGATGGCGAGGCGGGTGAAGAAGATGGCGCGGCCGCGCGCCCGCCCTGCGCTCGCCGTCCTCTCGCGCAAGAAGTCCCTCTACTCGACGCGCCGGCTGCTGGAAGCGGCGAAGGCGCGCGGCTTCCGCACCCGGATCATCGACGTGCTGCGCTGCAATCTCGCGCTGGAGGCGGGCAACCTGCGCCTCTACCACAAGGGCAAGGAGGTGCGCGGCGTGGGCGTGGCGCTCCCCCGCATCGGCGCCTCGGTGACGCAGGTGGGGCTCTCGGTGGTGCGCCAGCTCGAGGCGATGGGCGTGCCGGTGGTCAACGGCGCCTCCGCCATCGCGCGGAGCCGCGACAAGCTCGCGGCGCTGCAGCAGCTGGCGGCGGCGGGCGTGCCGATCCCGCGCACGGTGCTCGCGCGCGCCGGAGGCGAAGTGCAGCAGCTCGTCGCGCAGGTGGGCGGGCTTCCCGCCATCCTCAAGCTCATCCAGGGCACCCAGGGCGTGGGGGTGATGATCGCGCACAGCGAGGCGGAGGTGGAGAGCATCGTCAGCACGCTGCGCGGCATCGGGCAGGAGCTGTTGCTCCAGGAGTTCGTGGCGGAGTCGCGCGGCCGCGACATCCGCGCGCTGGTGGTGGGCGACCGCGTGGTGGGAGCCATGCGCCGCGAGGCGCGCAGGGGCGAGTTCCGCAGCAACCTCCACCGCGGCGGGTTCGGGACGGCGCTGCAGCTTCCCGACGAGTACGCCGACGCGGCGGTGCGGGCTGCGCGCGTATTGGGCCTCTCGGTCGCCGGCGTGGACCTGCTCGAGGCGCGCGACGGCCCCAAGGTGATGGAGCTGAATTCCAGCCCGGGATTCGAGGGGTTGGAGAGCGCCACCGGCCTCGACATCGCGGGCGAGATCATCGGCTTCGCGGCCCAGCTCGCGGAGGGGGCTCGCCGCGCCATGGCGCTGTGACGTACGCTCTGGGACGCCGCCCTTGCACGGCGCGCCGGAGCTCTCTGCATGAGCCGCCTGGGTCCCTCCGCTCCCGATCGCGCCGCGGGCATCGCGGTGGCGGTGGCGCTGCACCTGGCGGCGCTGCTCCTCGCGGGAAACTCCACCGCGCACGCCGGCAGCCCCGCCGGTGCCGCGCCGCGGCCGGCGTGGATTCCGGTGCGCATCGTCCGGCTCGCGCAGGCGGCCGCAGGGCACGCGCCGTCGGCCGTGCCGCGCGGAGCCGCTCCCCGCGCCGTTCCGGTTCCGCCGACGCCGGTGCGGGTGGCGGAGCGCGAGTTCATCCAGCACCGCAACGGGCTGGCCATGACCATCGAGGGCGGCGCGGACGCGCCCGCGACCAGCGGCAGCCCCGGCTCGCCCGCGATCGAACAGCCCTCGCCGCCGCCCCCCCGCCCGGCAGACGAGCGCTGGCTGCGGATGGACGTGTGGGTGGGCGCTCCCCCGAGCGCCCCGCATCCCTCGCGCTACTGTGCGCCGGCGCGGCCCGTCATGCCCGACGATGCGCTCGAAGGCCGCGTCGAGGTGGTCTACGAGGTGGACCGGAACGGCGTGGTTGGCGACATCGAATTCGAGGGGCCGGCGCCGCACCTGCTCGCGCGATCGGTGCGCGCGTGGTTGCGCGGCTGTCTCTTCGACCCCGCCGTGCAGGGCGGCCGCCGCACTGCAGCGCGGGTGCGCCAGGCCTTCGTGTTCAGAATCCGGTGAGTTGCGCAGGCAGGCGAGCAGGCCGAGAAGTGGGAGGAGAAATGGTCCTTGCTCCGCCCCGCGACTACGGGTCAGGATGTCTGCATGGCGATCCGACCCGGCCCGGGCGCCGTTTTCCAGCGCCTCCACTCCTCCCGCCGCGACGCTCCTGCCGCGCTGGAGGTGGTGCTGCATCACGATGTGCTCTGCTCCTGGTGCTACGTCGCGGACGCGCGGCTCGACTACCTGCGCGACGAGTACGGTCCGATGATCCGCTGGAGCCTGCGGCCCTACCCGCTGCGTCCCGAGAACCAGATTCCCGACAAGAAGCAGCGCGCGGTGCTGGCGCGCCATTTCCGCCGCGTCGCGCGCGAGCACGAGGGCAAGGGCGTCAAGGCAGACCTGTGGACGGGTCAGGACCCGCCGGCGAGCTCGGTGCCGCCGCTGCTCGCGCTGGAGGCGGCGCTGGGGCAGGGGCGCGAGCAGCAGCGCGCGCTGCTCAAGGCCATGCGCAGGGCGGCCTTCCTCGAAGGCATCAACGTCGCGCGCCGCGACGTGCAGGTGGAGCTCGCCTCGCGGATCGGCCTCGACGTGGGCCGCTTTCTCGAGCGGCTCGACGATCCGTCGCTGGAGCAGGACGTGAACGACGCCGCCGAGCAGGCGGAGGCGCTGGGCATCAAGGGCGTGCCGGCGCTGGTGATCGGCGGCGAGTGGCTGATGCAGGGCTGCCGCGAGCTGTCCGAATACCGCCAGGTCATCGACAAGTACCTGAACGAGCGCACGACGTCCTCACAAGTCCGCCTGATGCATTAGTCCCGGCCGCCGAAGGCGGCTTAGGGACTACGCCTGTGGTGTTGGACCGGGACGTTGTGAGACGCGTTCTAGCCGCCGCGCGCGGCGAATTGATGCGGCGCTTCCAACATCGGTGGCAGGTGACTATGCTGCGCGGCCCATGGCACCCGTGCTTGCGTCGCTGATCATCCTTGCCGGCCTGTCGCTCTTCGCCTGGATCATTTCCTTTCGCGTGCGGCCGCTCCTCTTCGCGCGCAAGGACGTGCGCTGGGACGACCCCGGCACGCGCACCGAGAAGCTGCTCCTCTTCGGCTTCGGCCAGCGGCGCATGCCCAGCAAGCCGGAGCGGCCAGCGGGAGCGGCGCACGTCTGGATCTTCATCGCCTTTCTGGTGGCGCAGCTCGGGACGCTGACCAGCTTCGGCCTCGCCTACGACCCGGACTTCCACCTGCCCTTCCTCACCCACGAGACGGCGCTCGGGCAGGGCTACCTCTTCGTCAAGGACCTCATCGACCTGCTCGGCACGGCGGGCTGCGCGGTCTTCCTCTACTTCCGGCTGGTGCAGAAGAAGGAGCGGATGACGCTCTCGTGGGAGGGCGTGTTCATCCTCTGCATGATCCTCGGCGTCCTCTGGAGCGACGTGCTCATCGACGCCGCCATCCTCGCGCGGAGCGCCGGGGAATCGCCCTGGTACCTTCCCGTCTCCGGCAAGGTGGCGCAGTGGTTTTTGACCGGCATGACGCCGGTGGCCGCGACCAACATCATGACCGTGGGCGTGTTGCTCCACATCGCCATCGTCCTCGCCTTCCTCAACTTCCTGCCGCTGGGCAAGCACTTCCACATCATCACCGGCCTCCCCACCGTCTTCTTCCAGCGCCTCACGCCGCAGGGGCAGCTCTCCAAGCTCGACCTGGAGAACAGCGAGAAGTTCGGCGTGGCGCGGCTCACCGATCTCTCCTGGAAGGAGATCCTCGACACCTACTCCTGCACCGAGTGCGGACGCTGCCAGACCTACTGCCCCACCTACGACACCGGCAAGCCGCTCACCCACAAGGAAGTGAACCGCGCCATCCGCCACCACGCCCAGCAGATGGCGGAGCAGATGCCGCTGCCGCTGCGGCAGGTCCTGCGGGGGATGAACCGCATTCCGCCCGTCACCGGCGGCGGCCACGCCGACGGCCATGGAGAGGCGCACGCCGATCCCGCCACCGGCTCGGAAGGCGCCTTCGCGAGCGGGCTGCAGCTTCCCGCCGAGATGGTGGAGAAGCTGCCGCCGCTGGTCGGCGAAGGCGGCGTGCTGCCCGACGAGACCATCTGGGCATGCACCACCTGCGGCTGGTGCGAGCAGGCCTGCCCCGTCTTCATCGAGCAGCTCCCGCGCATCGTCGACATGCGGCGGAATCTCGTCTTGATGGAGAGCCGCTTCCCCGAGGAGGCCGCCCGCGTCTTCAAGGGAATGGAGACGCAGGGCAACCCCTGGGGCATGGGCTCGAACCGCCGCGCCGAATGGTGCGCCGACCTCGACGTGCCCGTGGCCGCGACCATGGATCCGCAGGCGCTCGCAAACGTGGAGTACCTCTTCTTCGTGGGCTGCGCCGGCAGCTTCGACGACCGGCAGAAGAAGGTCTCCCGCGCGCTGGTGAAGATCCTCAGGGCGGCGGGCGTGTCCTTCTGCATCCTCGGCGAGGAGGAGACCTGCAACGGCGACTC
>DATDMU010000070.1:0-2206 GCA_036518615.1 Myxococcales bacterium | reverse complement strand
CGGCTCGTGGGGGCTGAGCACGATGGGAACCGGCTTGTCGAGCAGCTCGGCGCGGCGCCAGGCGCGCACCTCGCCCGGCTTGCCGGCGGCCTTGACCGCGTCCACCACCACCAGCGCGTCGAACCCGTCGAGGAACAGCGTCAGGTCCAGGCCCGGCGTCCCCGCGTCGAGCACGGTGACGTCGGGGCCGAAGTCGAAGGCGGCCTCCAGCGACTTGAGCACGTACGGCCCGATGGCATCGTCCCCCATCAGGACGTTGCCCACCCCCATCAGGCAGATCTTCACGGCATCCTCCGTCAGAGGACCTTGACCCGCGCGATCTCGCGGCCCTCCGGGTCAACCGTGTGCACGGCGCAGGCCAGACAGGGGTCGAAGGAGTGGATGGTCCGCAGCGCCTCGAGCGGCCTCTGCGGATCGGCGACGGGGTTGCCGACCAGGGAAGCTTCGTACGGGCCGAGCTGTCCATTCGCGTCGCGCGGACCCGCATTCCATGTAGATGGCACCACGGCCTGGTAGTTCTTGATCTTGCCGTCCTCGATCACCACCCAGTGCGACAGCGTTCCGCGCGGCGCCTCGTGGAAGCCGAAGCCCTTGATCTCGCCCTTGGGGAACACCGGCTTGTTGAAGATGGAGACGTCGCCCTTGCCGATGTTGTCCACCAGGAGCTGCCAGTGCTTCAGCGCCAGCTCCGCCAGCACCGCGCAGCGCACCGCGCGGGCGCCATGGCGTCCGAGCGTGCTCTCCAGCACCGCCGGCGTCAGCTTCACCTTGGCGATGCTGCCGGCGGTCTCCAGCACCTTGGTCGCCCAGCGGACGGTGGGCTCGTGTCCCTGCGCGAACGCGACCAGCACCTCCGCGGTGGGCCCCACCTGCATGGGCTTGCCCTGGAAGCGCGGGGCCTTCGACCAGCTGTACTTGCCCCGCGGATCGAAGTCCGTGTACTGCGGCTTCGTCTCCCCCTCCCAGGGGTGCAGGGAAGCGTTGCCCTCGTACCAGGCGTGCGCCACGCTCTCCGCCACGTTGTCGCGGAAGTACGCGTCGTTGAAGCTCGCGATCGGCTTCACGCCCTTGATGTCGCCGGCGAAGATGGTTCCGCCCGGCATGTCGAACTTCTCGCCGCGGGTGTCGAGGGGAAGATCGGGCACCGCCAGGTAGTTGCGCACGCCGGCGCCGTAACCCAGCCAGTCGGGATACATCGCGGCGATGGCGCACACGTCGGGCACGTAGACCTGCTCGACGAACTGCTGCACGTCGCGGAGCAGGTCGCGGGCGTGGACCAGCTTCTCCATGTTCAGCGTGGCCTGGTTGTCGAGGTTGATGGCGTTGGCCACGCCGCCCACCGCCAGGTTCTGGATGTTGGGCGTCTTGCCGCCGAGGATCGCCACCACCTGGTTGGCCTTGCGCTGGTAGTCGAGCGCCTGCAGGTAATGCGCGACCGCGAGCAGGTTCACTTCCGGCGGCAGCTTCATCGCCGGGTGCCCCCAGTAGCCGTTGGTGAAGATGCCGAGCTGTCCGCCCGCCACCAGCGTCTCCAGCTTCTTCTTCACCCGCTCCATCTCGCGGCGCGAGTTGCCCGGCCAGGCGGAGAGGCTCTCGCCCAGCGCCGAGGCCTTGGCGGGATCGGCCTTGAGCGCCGAGGTGACGTCCACCCAGTCGAGCGCGCTCAGGTGGTAGAAGTGAACCACGTGGTCGTGCAGCGCGTGCGCGGTGATGATCAGGTTGCGGATGTACTGGGCGTTGAGCGGCACCTCGAGCTTGAGCGCGTTCTCGACCGCGCGCACCGAGGTGATGGCGTGGACGGTGGTGCAGACGCCGCAGATGCGCTGGGTGAAGAACCAGGCCTCGCGCGGGTCGCGGCCCTTGAGGATCAGCTCGATGCCCCGCCACATCTGGCCGGAGGACCACGCATCCCGGACCTTGCCGTTCTCCACCTCGACGTCGATGCGGAGGTGGCCTTCGATGCGGGTGACGGGGTCGATGGTAACGCGCGTCATGGGTTGCTCCTCGCAGGGCGCAGGATCGGGAACAGCTTCACGGCCAGCGTGTACGCTGCGATCTCCAGCGCGACGAATCCGATGGTGACCAGCATCTCCGGGACGCTGGGGAAGTAGTGCCAGTTGGCGCCGGGATCGAAGGCGACCAGGAACACGTCGAAGCGGTAGACCGCGCCCGCCAGGATGGCGAGCATGGCCGCGGCGAAGAGCTG
>DATDMU010000069.1:0-21422 GCA_036518615.1 Myxococcales bacterium | reverse complement strand
CCCGGCGATCTGGGCCGCGACGTCCCGGGCCACGGCGGGCTGGCGCCGGTAGTCCTTGCGGCTGTTTCCGTGGCTCGTATCGATGATCAGCCGCGGCAACGCTCCCGCGTCGCGCAGGGCGGTGAGCGCCTTCTGCACGCTGGCCGCGTCGCAGTTGGGACCGCCCGCGCCGCCGCGCAAAATGATGTGGCAGTCCGGGTTGCCGCGGGTGGCCACGATGCCGGCGAGGCCCTGCTCGGTCACGCCGAGGAAGCGGTGCGGGTGCCCGGCCGCGCGCACCGCGTCGATGGCGATCTGGATCCCGCCCTCGGTCCCGTTCTTGAACCCCACCGGCATGGAGAGCCCCGACGCCAGCTCCCGGTGGACCTGGCTCTCCACCGTGCGCGCGCCGATGGCGCCCCAGGCCACCAGGTCGGAGATGAACTGCGGCGTGATCGGGTCGAGGAACTCGCACCCCGACGGCAGGTCCATCTCCACCAGGTCGAGCAAGAGCCGCCGCGCCCGCCGCAGCCCTTCGTTGATGACGTACGACCCGTCGAGGTGGGGATCGTTGATCAGGCCCTTCCAGCCGACGGTGGTGCGCGGCTTCTCGAAGTAGACGCGCATCACCACGCAGAGATCGTCCTGCAGCTCGGCGGCGAGTCCCTTCAGCCTGCGCGCGTAGTCGAGGGCTGCCCCGGTGTCGTGAACCGAGCAGGGACCCACCACCGCGATCAGGCGGTCGTCCTCGCCGCGGAGGATGGCGATGATCTCCTCGCGGGCGCGGGCCACCGCCTGCGAGCCCGCCTCGCCCAGAGGCAGCTCGTCGAGAAGGATGGCTGGCGGGATGAGCGGGCGGTTGCTCTCGACATGGAGATCGCTTGTCTTCATCGCCGCGCCATTGTACGCGTCGCCTCTGGCCGGCAGTGGACAATCCGCTCCGGCGGCGCGACCTGCCGCGCGCGGGGCGGGGCCAGAAATTGGACCCCGAGAGGCCAGTTTCCAGCCACGGGAGCGATTTCCCCCGACGAACGTCTCAGACGGATTACAGCGTCGCTTCAACCGAGCAATTCCGGTTGCATAGATGCGCCGGCGCAGGTTCTGCGGCCAATTTCGCAAGGATTACCAGCCCGGGAGTCGGACTTTGCGGGGTCCAAGGCCCGCCGCGAACCCACCTTGCTTGACACACCCTCGTACGCTGCCTCAAATGTTGACCGCTGTTCTGCTTTCGTCACTGCCCGGGGGGGCCATTTTGACGAACTTGACCTTGCGCGAGCCGGATTCCGCTTGTGCCGACAAGCACGGGCGCGCCGAGCCTCCTTATCTGGCCTGCGACGACGATTCCGCCTGCGGCGGAACGCGGCCGTGCGTTCCGAGCGAGGGCGATACCCGGGACAAGCGGGCCCTGACCGCGGCGTGCCTCGAACTCTCCACCCTCGCCGATACCGCGAGCGTTCTCGCCGCCATTCCGCGGCTTGCGCTGCTCCTCTGCCCCGCGCGCGGCGCGCAGCTCCTGGAGATCACCTCCGCGGGAACGTCCACCGTCCTGGCTGCGACGGGCCTGCCGTTCGTGACCCCGCCCTCGCAGGTGAGCCGCCACGCCCAGTCCACCCTCAATGTCTATCTGACGCTCGAGGCGTACCTGTTCTCCGTCGCCAACGAGGCGGCAACGGACCACGTCGCGGCGGGCAGCCAGCCGCTGCTCGCCATCTCCATCCGCGCCGGCGAAGGGTCGCGGCTGTTGCTGGTGCTGGAGCGCGGCCCCGCCTCGATCTTCTGGCGTCAGGAGATCCGCGAGCTGGAGATCTTCGGATTTCTCGCCTCCAGCGCGCTGTCGCGGACGCGGTCGGACGCGGCGCTCCAGGCCTCCTTCGCCATCGAATCGGCGCTGGTCGGAGCGGTCCGCGACGCGGTCATCGCTCTCGACGCCAACGGCGTGGTCCGGGCGCTGAGCGGATCCGCGGCCACGATGATCGGCAAGAGGAGCAAGGAGATCGTCGGGCAGAAGCTTCGCGACCTGCCCGGGATGGCGCCGCTGGCCCTCGCGCTCGCCGCGGGCGACCGCGGGCCGGAGACCGTGAAACTCGCCACCGGCGAGGTCAGGCTGCGGCTGCGCAGGTACGAAGGCGGCGTCGCGGTGACGCTGCTCGCTGCGCGCGGCGCGCTGCGCGACGGCACCCGCCATCCCGTCACCCGCTTCGAGCTCGACGATCTGCGCGGCGAGTCGCCCGAGATCGTCCGCATCCGCGAGTCGGCGCGGCGAGTGGCGGACTCGCAGCTGCCCATCCTCATCACCGGCGAAACCGGCACCGGCAAGGAGATCCTCGCCCAGGCCATCCACAGCACCTCGTCCCGCGGGGACGAGCCGTTCGTGGGCGTGAACGTCTCCGCCATCCCTCGCGAATTGCTGGAGTCCGAGCTGTTCGGCTACGACGCCGGCGCGTTCACCGGCGCTTCCGCCCAGGGCAGCCCGGGCAAGTTCGAGCTGGCGGAAAACGGAACGCTGCTGCTCGACGAGATCGGCGACATGCCGCTGGAGATGCAGGCCAAGCTGTTGCGCGTGCTGCAGGAAAGGGTCGTGCAGCGGCTGGGCGGCACCCGGACGCGTCCGTTCTGCGCCAGAGTCATCGCCAGCACCAACATGGACCTCGAGCAGGCCGTGCGCGAGGGCCGCTTCCGCCTCGACCTCTTCCACCGCTTGCGCGTGGTGCACCTGCGCCTGCCCCCGCTCCGGCAACGCGGAGGCGACGTGCGCCTGCTGGTCGAGCACCACCTTCGCGCGCTTTCCCTGGCCTCGCACCGCAAGCCGATCCGGGTGGCGCCCGCCGTGATGGAGGCGCTGGAGTCGTACGAGTGGCCCGGAAACGTCCGCGAGCTGATCAACGTGCTCGAGGGCGAGGTGGGCCTCTTGCCGCCCAACCAGGACATCCTCGACGCGATCCCGGAGGCCATCCAGTCGGCTTCGCGCCGCCCGGCGCCGCGCCTGTCCGACGAGGCGATCACCCTCGCCGACGCGGAGCGCGAGGCCTGCCTGCGGGCGCTGCAGAAGACCGACGGCAACGTGGCCCGCGCCGCGCGCATGCTCGGCGTCGCCAAGGCAACGCTCTATAGCAAGATGCGCCTCTACGGCATTCCCTTCCGCGGCTCGGGCGGCGCGCCCGCGCGGAAGACGGATTCCGCGGCCGAGTAGAGGTGCGCAGCTGCAGACGAGACCCTTCCCGGCGCGCCAGCGCGCGCCGCGGGAGGCATTTGTCTTTTTCGGTTTTCCCATTTTATCCAAATGTTGTTTTTCTCTGCGGCCGGTGGGGGACGATGGCCGGACTCATATTTAAACACCCCCATCGAAATTCCCGCGCGAGCGCTTTTTCCGCAGGGATTTTCGTCTGATGCGACCGTAATCGCCTCGGCCGGTGGTTGCGGCTCCAGCGGCGAGTTTAGTTCCTGAACTGACCCGCTGTCGAAAACAGCCATTATTTCAATTGGTTCGCTGTGGCATCGGGGATGCAACGCACAATCGTCGCCCAAGCTTCCGCTTTGGCGGACGGCCCGGGGGGGCAGTCAAAAAATCGTGGGTCCCCCACGCGGACCCAGAAGGACTGGAGGCAGTACATGCGGATCGGAACGTGCTCGAGAAGTCCAATCGGATCGACAGCAGCACCTCGCCGCGCGTTCGCGCTCGGCGCCGCGCTGGCTGCGATGTTCGCGGCGGGTGCGGCCAACGCGCAGCTGCCGCTTCCCGGATCGTCGCAGTTCGACGTCACCGGCTTCATCCAGGCAGCCACGCTGGATTCCACGTGCCAGGCGGATCCGCATTGTGGCGGTACCATCACGGTCAACGGCCACCTGATCACGGTCCCGAAGGAGATCGTGGTCATGTTCCCCGCCAACGCCCTCACCTGGCAGGAGACGTTCGCGCAGGCGCCGGCTCCGTACGGCCTGGCCGCCGCGGGCGGGCCCTCCAGCGGCATGGCGATGGCCGACCTGCCCACGCCGCTCTCGCAGTACGAGGCGCACGTGGTCGGAAACCGGGTCGTCGGCGGTCCCGCGGGCGCGGACCTCTACATCGCCGCGCTGATCTTCGTGTCCCAGCAGTCGCTGAACAGCGGCGCCGGGTTCATCAGCTTCATCGACTATGCGCTCGGCGAGATGCGCGTGGGCGGCGTCCTCAACGATCTGAACTGCGCCCAGGGCGGGACCCCCGCCACCAATCCGCTCTGCTCGGGCGCCCGGGTGCGGATCAACGATCCGGTGGGCCGCTATGGCAGGGTCATGTCGCCCGACGTCCGCTTCACCGTCGACGCGGACAACCCTACGATCATGTCCGGCACCGGCTACCCGATGTGCTTCCCCCGCACCGACCCGGCCGTCTCCGACGACCCGCTCTGCCCGCAGGCGCAGCGGCCGGTCGTCTCGCCCGGACCGCCGGTGCAGTTCGCGGGCACCGTCAACACCAATGACCCGACCAACCCGGGCCTCGTCGGCGTTCCGCCCGATGCGCTCAAGCAGGTGCCCTTCGAAGTGGGCGACTACATCACCTTCGCCGGCACCCTGGTGACCGACAACGCGTCGCAGCCGACGGCGGGCCCGCTGCCGGCCAACGGCACCGCCGGCACGTACATCGCGGCGCACACCATCGTCAGCAACATCGCCGTCTACACCTATCCCGGCACCGACCCGGCCTACATCATGACCGACACGGCGCTGATCGGCACCGGCGGCCTCACGGTCCTGGGAGCGGGCGAGGCGGTCATCCGCACGCGCTTCGAAGGCATGTCGACCGACCCGAGCCGGCTCGTTCACCTCTACGGCATCGACACCAACGCGCTGACCGGCGCCACCACCGACCGCGACTACGGCACCATCGGCGTCGACCCCGGCGCGCCCACCGGCGCCGTCAAGGGCCGCTGGCGCTTCCGCCCGCCCTGCCTCGCCTTCGGCACCGTTCCCACCAAGCCGGACAAGCAGTGCGTGATGAACCAGGCGGGCACCTTCCTGCCGGTCACGCGTGAGATGCGCTCGGTGATCGAGGGCGCCTGGGTGCCGGGACAGACGACGACCGCGGCGAACGGCATCATCTACGGCCAGTACCACGCGCCGATCTTCGAGTACATCTTCCCGGAGAACATCCCGGGCACGGCCATCGTCCCGAACAACTTCAACACCATTCCCTTCCTCACCGACGGCGGGTACACGACCGCCGGCGGAACGCTGGTCCACCAGCTCAACCCGTGGCCGGACATCAACATCCCGCCGAGCGGCTGCACGGCGCCCAGCGTGAATACGGGCGGGCCGTACACCGCGCCGGCCGGCGGCACGGTCACGCTCGCGGGCAGCTCCACGGGCACGACGCCGATCACCTTCCTCTGGTCGGTGAGCAGCGGCTCGCTGTCGGCCACCAACATCCCGAACCCGGTGTTCAACGCCATCGGCGCTGCCTCGCCGGTGACCGCGACGCTCACGGCGACCAACGCCTGCGGGACCTCGACGTTGAGCACCACCATCACCATCAACGCCGCGGGCGCGCCCACGGTCAACACCATCCCGCCGCTGAGCGTCTTCTCCGGCGCGAACGGGAGCTTCGGCGTGAGCGCGACCGATCCCAACAACGAGACGGTGACCTTCGCCGTCACGCAGACGGGGTCTCCGGCGCTCCTGAACCTGGCGGTGACCAACAACCCGAACAACTCGGGCACCGTGACCTTCACCGCGCCGACGCTGCCGCTCGGCCAGGTGAACCCCACCACCGTCACCGTCAGCGTCACCGCGACCAACACCGGCAACGCCACCTCGGCGCCGGCGACCACCGTCGTCACCATCAAGCCGCTCCCCGACGCAGTCACGGTGCAGACGGCCCAGTACCGCATCAGCAAGCAGCGGCTGGACCTGACCGCGAGCTCGTCGGTGGTCAGCCCGAACGTGGTCCTGACCCTGAACCCGTACCTCACCACCCAGGGCACGACCTTCGATCCCACCGCGCTCGGTGCGACCTTCACCAACACCGGCGCCGGCGCCTACACGCTCACGCTGGTGGGCGCTCCGGAGCCCGCGCTGCCCCCGGCCACGCCCATCGTGGCGCACTCGAACCTGGGCGGCGTGAGCCAGCCGATCGGAATCACCGTACGGCAGTAGGCGAAGGTTGAAGTAGAATGGCGTCACCCGGCGGCCGAAGGGCAGAACACCTGCCCTCCGGCCGCCGTCTCATCAGGGAGCTGCCGATGTGGAAGAAGGTCGCAGTCGCCGGAGTCGCACTCGCAGCGCTCGCGTTCGCCGCGGCGCTCTGGTTTCGCCGCTCCGCGCAGCCGCAGAAAGCCGAGCGCGCGGCGACCATCGCCGCCTCGCCCTCGGTGGTGCTGGCGCTGATCTCCGATCTGCGGCGCTGGCCGGAGTGGTCGCCCCGCGAACGGCTGGATCCGGCGGTGCGGCGAACGTACGGGGGCCCGGCCGTGGGGCTCGGCTCCAGCTACTACTGGTCCGGCGATGACCGCGTGGGCGAGGGGCGCCTGACGATCACCGATCTGAGCGCCGCCATGGTCGGCGTCGAGCTCGAGCTGAAGAAGCCGCGCCCCGCGGACAGCGATCTGGAGTTCCGCATCTCCGAAGACAAGGGGGGAACGCGCCTGTCGCTCGCGGTGGTGGGCCAGTCGGATCTCGGCGGCCGCCCGCTCGGGTTCTTCACCAGCGCGGACAAGACCATCGGGCCGGAGCTCGCGGCGGCGCTCGCGGGCATCAAGGACCTCGCGGAGAAGCAGGCGCAGGTGGAGGCGGCGCGGGTCGAACGCTCCGTCACCGTCGCGGCGCCGCCGGCGATCGTGGCTGCGCAGCTCTCGGACGCTCGCCGCTGGTCGGCCTGGTCGCCTTGGGCGGGCGCCGACTCCGGGCTGGACATCCGCTGCGGCGGTGCCGCCTCCGGAGCAGGGTCGAGCTGCTACTGGCAGGGCGGCGATGCCAAGGGGCGCGTCACCATCATCTCCAACACGCCCGCGCGCGTCGATGCCGAGTTGGAGATCGACAAGCCCGAGAAGTCGCTCAGCGACCTGCAGTTCACCCTCGCCGCGGAAGGCGCCGGCACCAGGGTCACGCTCGGCGTGACGGGCGGCACGGCAGGCGCGAGCGTGGAGAAGGCGATGGTCCGGCTGACCGCGGCCATGGAGAGCGCGGCCGCGCAGGCTTCGGGAACCGCGTCGCGCGAGCAGGACGTTGGTCGGTAGTATAATCAGGCAAAATGACTGCCGCGGGCGGCGCCCGCAGAATTTTCTCTCGTAATTCCGGGCCTCCAGGCGCTCCAGCGCCGCGGGCCAGCAGTTCAATTCCTGAACCGCAACTGTCTATATCCGTAATGCTCGGGAGCATTGGCCCGGCGCCGATTTTCACTCTGCGCTGGCCGCGAAAATAAAAAGTCCTCTCCCGTTTGCGTGTGGGGTCAGGTCATTCAACGGCGCTCTTTTCGCTCGTGCGCGCCGTAGACCCCCGGGGAGGACTCGTTCCATGCAACGGATGATTCAAGAAGTGCGTATCCTGGCGTTCCTGTGCGTCGCCGCCGCGCTCGCCTGCAATCAGGGCAGCGCGCCGCGCGCGACGGTCCAGGGACAGGTTCTGGCGGCCGATGGCCGCCCTGCTGCCGGGCTCCAGGCCGGGCTGGCTGGAACCGCGCTGCTCACCCAGACCGACTCGGCGGGACAGTTCTCGCTGAACGGCGCGCCCACCGGACCTGCGACGCTCCAGGTCGCCGGCTCGACGCTCGGGCTGCCGCCGCTGGCCGACGGCATGGTGGCGCGCGTTTCCGTTCGCCTTGCCGCGGACGGCGCCGCGCGGCTGGACGGAGCGCCGCAGGCGATGCTGCGCGGGAAGGTGGCCTCGATCACCGGCCGCGACTTCCATGTCGGCGGCACCATGATCCGGACGGACGACAACACGCAGATCCGCGCCAACGGCATGGGCGCGGGCGTCGACGATCGCATCGTCGGCGAGGCGGCGGACGTCGACGGCTCGCTGCAGCAGGACGGCAGCGTCCTGGCGCGGCGGATCAACACCGCGCTCAAGGGCAGCAGCAACAGCATCTTCCAATTCTACGGCACGATCGAGAGCATCACCCCGCCCAACCAGCTGGTCGTGGCGGGCCGGCCCGTGTTCGCCAACTCGAGCACCAAGATCGAGATCGCGGAACGGGATGCCTACTTCTCCGCCCTTTCCGTCGGCCAGAAGGTCGAAGTCAAGGGCCTGCTGCAGGCTGACCAGAGCGTGCTTGCGAGCGAGATCGAAGCCCAGGCCGCGGTGGCGCCGCCGCCTGCTCCGCGCCCCGTGGCCAATGCCGGTCCGGCCCAGAGCGTGACCTCAGGCGCGCTGGTGACCCTGGACGGCAGCGCCAGCACCGACCCCTCCGGGCTGCCGTTGAGCTTCCAGTGGACGCAGGCTTCCGGCCTCGCGGTCACCCTGGCGAACGCCAACACCGCGCGTCCCAGCTTCACCGCTCCCACGGTGGCGTTCGGGTCGCCGGCCGCGTCGCTGGTGTTCTCGCTGGTGGTGAGCGACGCGAACGGCGCCTCGACGCCCGCCACGGTGACGATCACCGTGAACGCCATCGTCCCGCCGCCCATCGCCAACGCGGGTCCGGATCAGAGCGTGGCCTCCGGCGCGCTGGTCACCCTCGACGGCAGCGCCAGCAGCGATCCGGCGGGCCTTCCCCTGACCTTCGCCTGGAGCCAGGCGTCCGGTCCGGCGGTCGCGCTCTCCGGCGCCGCCACGGCGAACCCCAGCTTCACCGCCCCCAGCATCGCGCCCGGCCTGCCCGCGGCCAGCCTCACCTTCACGCTGGTGGTCAGCGACGCGAACGCCAGCTCGGCGGCCGCGAGCGTGACCATCACCGTGGCCCCGCAGCCGGCGCCGCCCAAGGCTCCCATCGCCAACGCCGGCCCCAATCAGACCGTCGACTCGGGCGCGCAGGTCACGCTCGACGGCAGCGCCAGCAGCGACCCGGCCGGCCTGCCCATCTCCTTTGCCTGGAGCCAGATCTCCGGCCTCCCCGTGACGCTGCTCGGGGCCAACACCGCGAGCCCCAGCTTCACCGCGCCGTCGATTCCGGCGGGGCAGCCCGCGGGCGCCCTGGTCTTCGCCCTCGTGGTCACCGACGCGAATCTCAGCTCGGCGCCCGCGACCGTCACCATCACCGTGAACCCGCTCAAGCCGCTGCCGGTGGCCAACGCCGGCCCCAACCAGACCGTCGCGTCGGGGGCGCTGGTGACCCTGGACGGCAGCGCCAGCAGCTCGGCGCTTCCGCTCAGCTTCGCCTGGTCGCAGTCGTCGGGGACCGCGGTGACGCTCTCGGGCGCCGCGACCGCCAATCCCACCTTCACCGCGCCGACCGTGCCCTTCGGCTCGCCCGCCTCCGCGCTGGTCTTCTCGCTGGTGGTCAGCGACGCCAACGGCAGCTCGGCGCCGGCCAGCGTGACCATCACGGTGAACCCGGTGATCCCGCCTCCGGTGGCGAACGCCGGGCCGGACCAGGCGGTGGCTTCCGGCGCCTTCGTGACGCTCGACGGCAGCGCCAGCAGCGACCCCGCCGGCCTTCCCTTCACCTTCGCCTGGACGCAGACCGCCGGCGCGACCGTGATCCTCTCCAGCGCGACGGCGTCCAACCCGAGCTTCACCGCGCCCGCGGTGGCCTTCGACGCGCCTCCGATGGTGCTCACCTTCTCGCTCACCGTCAGCGACGCCAACTTCAGCTCGGCGCCCTCGCTGGTGAACGTCACCGTCAACCCCGCGGCGCCGCCGAATCCTGCGCCGGTGGCCAATGCCGGCCTTGACCAGTCGGTCGCCTCGGCCGCCGCCGTGACCCTCGACGGGCGCGGGAGCTTCGATCCCGACGGCGAGGCGATCAGCTTCGCCTGGACGCAGTCGTCGGGCGCCGCGGTCATCCTCACCGGCGCCAACACCGCCCAGCCCAGCTTCAGCGCACCGGCGGTGCCGGCAGGCTCGCCCGCGGCCACCCTGGTCTTCTCGCTCACCGTCAGCGACGCGCACGCCAGCTCCGCGCCCGCAAGCGTGACCGTCACCGTCAACCCGGAGGCCACCGCCTTCCCGCCGCCGCCGGGCACGCCGCCGCCGGCGAGCCCGAATCCGACGCCGCTCCCTGTCGGCGGCAACGGCAGCAACCGGTTCGAGATGGGCGCGGCGCTGGGCCTCTACCTCCAGGATCCGGCCGCCGGCGAACCGAGCGTGTCCGGGTTCGTGGTGGTGAATCTCGGCGCCCTGGGCGGCGGCCTGCCAGGCAATGCGCCCGCCGACACGGTGGTGACCATGAACGGCGTTCCGCTCTTGCGCGATCCGGCGCTCAACGGGAACTTCTTCCGCGTGGATCCCGCGGGCCCGCAGCCCGTCATCGGTTCGGGCGGCCAGATGGTGCTCGTCGCCACGGGTACCGATCCCAAGAGCGGCAAGCCGATCCAGCGCCAGCTCGTGCTTCCGTGCCCGACGGACATCCAGGTGACCTCGGCGCCGGACATCGGCAGCGTGATCACCGGCACGCCGTCGCTGCACATCACCTCGCCCTCCAACATCACCCTCAACGTCGGGATCATCGCGCTGTCGAGCATCTTCCCGCAAGCGCAGCTCTTCGGTTACGACCGCGCCACCCGCACGCTCGCGCCTTCGGGCATTGCCCACAACATCGCCCCGGGCCCGCTCGACGTGACCGTGCCGGTGACGGCGACCGCCGCGGACGCCTACCTCCTCGACCTGCGCTGGCCCGGCACGTGGATCCTGGACGGTCAGACCGGCGGCTTCTGCGGCCTGGCGAAGCGCTGGACGTACGCGAAGTAATCGGTCATCAGAAACGCTTGCCCGCCCCCTTCGGGTGAGCGCGGAGGCCCCCGGCGGCAAATCGCCACCGGGGGCCTTCTTTTTTTCGCGTCCGATCCGCTCCTCTTGCCGAAATGCGCTGGTGCGGAAGTCGGGGTTCGCCAGCCGTCGCGCAAACGGATTTGGCAATTGGGCTGCGTAGTTGTCCGTATGGTCTCCGACTGAAGGCCCATCCGCGCGCGCGCAATCATTTCGCGTTCCAGGGGCTGCCGCGACGAATTTGCGGGACGGGACCGGTGGGTGCAATATTTTATAGATGCTGGAACCACACTTCCGCTGAATTGATGCGGGAACTCAATCCATTGAAAGCGGATTGACGGCGGCGGGCCCGTCCACCCTGCCTCACCCTGCGGCGCCGATGCGTAGAATTACACAACCCCTGTGATTTCAATCACTTGGCAATGGCACCGCCAATGCAACGGTTCAACGCGCCCAAGGCTCCGCGCTGCGGATGCCCCGGGGGGGCAGTCGTCACTGATCTCACGAGACCAGCAAGGCTGGAGGCGCGAATGCGTGCTCAGACACATGTCCGGAATCCAGGCGCGATAGCGGTCGGAAGAATGATCGCTCTCGCAGCGGCGCTAACGGCGTTCATCGCCGGAGCGGCCCGCGCGCAGCTTCCCATCGGCGCGAGTACACAGTTCGACGTGGTCGGCTTCATCCAGGAGGCCACCCTCGACCCAACCTGCGCGGCGAACGCGCACTGCGGTGGCACCATCAAGGTGAACGGCCACGTCATCGTCGTTCCGAAGGAAATCGTGGTGATGTTCCCTGCCAACGCGCTCACCTGGCAGGAGATGTTCGCGCAGGCCCCGGCTCCCTACGGCATGCTCGCGGTGGGCGGCCCGATGAGCGGCATGGCGCTGGCTGACCTTCCGGTGCCGATCACCACCTACGAGGCCCACGTCGTCGGCAACCGCGTCATCGGCGGACCGGCCGGCGCCGACCTCTACATCGCGGCCTTGATCTTCGTTTCCCAGCAGTCGCTCAACGCCGGCGCGGGATTCATCAACTTCATCGACTACACCCTCGGCGAGATGCGGGTCGGCGGCGTCCTCAACGACCCGAACTGCGCCCAGGGCGGCACCGCGCTGACCAATCCGCTCTGCTCCGGCGCCCGCGTGCGCATCAACGACCCGGTCGGCCGCTACGGCAGGATCAACTCGCCCGACGTGCGCTTCACCGTCGATGCGGACAACCCCACCATCATGTCGGGCACGGGCTTCCCGATGTGCCTGCCGCGGACCGATCCCGCGGTGGCGGTCGACCCGCTCTGCCCGCAGACGCAGCGGACAATCGATCCGGTGACGGGAGGCTTCGCCGGCACCGTCAACATGAATGACCCGACCAACCCTGGCCTCGTCGGCGTTCCGCCGGATGCGACCATCCAGGCGCCCTTCGAAGTCGGCGACTACGTGACCTTCGCGGGAACCGTGGTCACCGACACCGTGGCGACGCCAACGGTCGGTCCGTGGCCCCTGGCGGCAGCCGGCGGCTCCGCGACCACCTACGTGTCCGCCCACACCATCGTGAGCAACATCGCCGTCTTCACCGCTCCGGGCACCAACCCGGCGTACATCATGATCGACACGGCGCTGATCGGCACCGGCGGACTCTCGGTCCTCGGCGCGGGCGAGGCCGTGATCCGCACGCGGTTCGAGGGAGCGACGACCGACACCGGCCGCCTCGTCCATCTCTACGCGATCGACACCGACCCGCTGACCGGCGCGACCACCGACCGCGACTACGGCACCATCGGCGTCGACCCCGGCCCGCCGACCGGCGCGGTGAAGGGCCGCTGGCGCTTCCGCCCGCCGTGCCTCACCAACGGCACCGTTCCCACCAAGCCCGACAAGCAGTGCGTGATGAACGTGACCGGCACCTTCCTGCCGCCGACGCGTGAGGTGCGCGCAGTCATCGAGGGCGCGTTCACGGCTCCGATCACGCCGTTGTCGCCCACTGCTGCGAACGGCCTCGTCTGGGGCCAGTACCACGCGCCGATCTTCGAGTACATCTTCCCGGAGAACATCCCCGGCACGCCCATCGTCCCCAACAACTTCAATACGATTCCCTTCCTGACGCAGGGCGGGTACACCACCAGCGGCGGAACCATCGTCGGCCAGCTCAACCCGTGGCCCGACATCGTCATCCCCACGCCGGCATGCGTCGTCCCGACCGCGAACGCGGGCGGGCCGTACACGGGCGCTGCGGGCGGAACCGTGCAGCTCGCCGGGAGCGTCACCGGGACGGCTCCGGTCACGATCCTGTGGACGGTGAGCAGCGGCTCGCTCTCCGACCCGACGATCGGGAACCCGATCTTCAGCGCCATCGGAGCGACGTCTCCAGTGACGGCGACGATCTCGGCGACCAACTCGTGCGGGTCGGCTTCGGCCAGCACGACCATCACCCTCAACCCGGCAGGCGCGCCCACCGTCAATCACGTCACGCCCATCTCGGTATTCTCGGGTGCGGCCACGACGGTTGCTCTCAGCGGCACCGATCCGAACGTGCCGGCACAGGCGCTCACCTTCGCGGTGACGCAGGCCGGCGCTCCGGCGCTGCTCAACCTGCTCGTCACCTCGACCGGCGCGAGCACCGCGAACCTCACGTTCACGGCTCCCACGCTGCCGCTCGGCCAGGTCACGTCCGTCATCATCAACCTGACGATCACGGCGACGAACACCGGCGGAGCGGTCTCCGCGCCTGAGTTCACCACCGTCACGGTGAACCCGCTGCCGGACGCCGTCGCCGTCACCGCTGCGCAGTACCGCCTCAGCAAGCAGCGGCTCGACGTGACCGCCACTTCGACGGTGGTGAGCCCGAACGTCATCCTCAAGCTGCAGCCGTACCTCACCACCACCGGCACGACGTTCGATCCTTCGACCCTGGGCAACACCTTCACCAACACGG
This sequence comes from Myxococcales bacterium, assembly GCA_036518615.1. Lineage (GTDB taxonomy): Bacteria > Myxococcota > Myxococcia > Myxococcales > 40CM-4-68-19 > 40CM-4-68-19. Next base: position 7,679 of record DATDMU010000069.1, on the reverse strand, counting down.
GCGGCGGCATCTACACGCTGACCCTGGTCGGGTGCCCGGAGCCGGCGATCGCGCCCGCCAAGCCCATCGTGGTGAGGTCCAACCTCAACGGGGTGAGCCCGGCCGTCTCGATCACCGTGCGCCAGTAGCGCGGCGTCGAAGGCAATGAGGACGTAGTCCGGCGGTCGAAGGGGGGCGCGCTCCCTTCGGCCGCCGGGATCGCAGGAAGAAGTGGAGTTCTTCGATGAAGAAAGTCGTCTTCGCCATCGCGCTGGCGGCCATCGGTTTCGCCGGCGCGATGGTGTTCCGGCACACCGGGAACAATCGCGCCGAGCGCGCGGTCAGCGTGGCCGCGCCGCCCGCGGTGGTGCTCGCCGTCATCTCCGATCTGCGGCGCTGGCCGGAATGGTGGCCGCGCGAGCGGCTGGAGGGACAGGTGCAGCGCTCGTACGGCGGTCCCGCCACCGGCGTGGGCGCAAGCTCCTACTGGTCCGCCGGCGACGCGGTGGGGCGCGGCCGGATGACCATCACCGACGCGAGCGACGGCAAGATCATGGTGGAGCTGGAGCTGACCGGCCCCCGCCCCGCGGAGAGCGACCTGGAGTTCAGGGTGGCGGCGGAAGGCGGCGGCAGCCGCGTCTCGGTGTCGGTGGCGGGAGACCGCGATCTGGAGGGACGGCGGCTGGGTCTGTTCTCCAGCGCCGAGAAGAGGATGGGCCCTGCCCTCGCAGCCATCCTGGCGGCCATCCAGGAAGCTGCCGAGCAGGATGCGAAGCTGGAGAGCTCCGCAGTCGAACGGTCGGCCATCATCGCCGCGCCGCCGGACAAGGTCCTCGAGCAGCTCGCCGATCTCCGCCGCTGGCAATCCTGGTCGCCCTGGGGCGATGCGGACCCGGCGGTCCAGCGCGCATACGGCGGCCCGCCTTCCGGCGCGGGCGCGAGCTGCTACTGGTGGAACGACGACGTCAGGGGGCGGATCACCGTCGTCGAAATCGGCGCGTCGCACCTCGACGTGGAAGTGGAGACGGTGAAGCCCTCTCCCTCGCTGACCGACCTGCATTTCGCGGTCGCCGCGGATGGCGCCCGTACGCGACTCACCGCGAGAGCAAAGGGCGGTCCTGCGGGAGCGAGCCTGGAAAAGGCACTGGCGCAGCTCACGGCGACAGTGGAATCGGAGGCATCTCAAGCCGGACGAATCGCCGCGGGCAGCTCCCGCGGCGGGCGGTGAATGGGTGTGGGTGTTCGCTTCTGAAGTGATGTCTCGAGCCGGCGCGCTCATTCCCTGCGCGGCGGGATGGAGGTTCCAATGCAGCGACTCGTTCTCGAAGTGCGCGTTCCGGCGGTGGTCTGTCTTCTCGCGACTGCGCTTGCTTGCAGCAGCCAGGTCGCGCCGCGCGCGCCCACCATCCAGGGACAAGTCACACGAGCTGACGGCCAGCCCGCCGCCGGCCTCGACGCACGATTGGCCGGCACGGCGCTGGTCGCCGTCACCGACGCGGGGGGCCGCTTCTCGCTGAGCGGAGCGCCGTCCGGCCCGTCCGTGCTGCAGTTCGGGCGCGGCAATGCTTCGTTCGCGCTCCCCGCCGCCGGGAACGGAATGGTGCTGAACCTGCTGGTGCAGTTCCTCGCCGACGGCAGCGCCGTCCTCCAGGGCCAGCCGGAGGTCATGCTGCGCGGCACCATCACCGACGTCGACGGAAGCGACTTCCGCATCGGCGACACCGTCATCCACACCGACGAGGACACCGACATCGTCGACGGCGATAGCGGCGACATCGACCAGGACATGATCGGCGAGGTCGCCGACGTGCAGGGCCTGCTCGACAAGGACGGCTGCATCCTGGCGCGAATCATCCACGCCAGGTTCCATCAGGACAGGAAGATCAAGGTCGAGTTCACCGGCACCATCCAGACGATCGTCAGGCGAGATCACCTGATCGTGGACGGCAAGACCGTGGTGGTGGACTCGAGGACGCACATCACCGTGGGCGGGAAGAAGGCTTCGTTCTCCGCCTTGAAGGTCGGAGAGAAGGTCCACGTGCGCGGCGAGCTGCAGCGGGATCACAGCGTGCTCGCGAAGTTCATCGACATCTTGAGTCCCCCGCCTCCGCCGGTGGCCAACGCCGGGCCGGACCAGACCGTGACCTCCGGAGCGGCGGTGACCCTGGACGGCAGCGCCAGCACCGACCCGGCCGGCCTTCCGCTCACCTTCGCCTGGACCCAGGCCTCCGGCCCCGCGGTGACGCTGGCAGGCGCCACGACCGCGCACCCCACTTTCACGGCTCCCGTCGTCCCCTTCGGGAATCCGCCGGCAGTGCTGGTCTTCTCGCTGGTGGTGAGCGACGCGAACGCGTCCTCGGCAGCCGACACGGTGGCGATCACGGTGAACGCCATCGTGCCGCCGCCCGTCGCCAACGCCGGCCCGGATCAACGCGTCGCATCCGGCGCGCTGGTCACGCTCGACGGAACCGCCAGCACCGACCCCGCCGGCCTGCCCCTGACGTTCTCCTGGAGCCAGGTGTCCGGTCCGGCAGTCACGCTCTCCAACCCGGCGGCGGCGCAACCGACGTTCACCGCCCCCACCATCCCGCCCGGCCAGCCCGCGGCGAGCCTCACCTTCACGCTGGTGGTCAGCGACGCGAACGCCAGCTCGGCGCCCTCCAGCGTCACGATCACGGTGGACCCGCAGCCGACGCCGCCGCAGGCGCCCATCGCCAATGCCGGTCCCAACCAGACGGTGGCGTCGGGCGCGCTGGTCACGCTCGACGGCAGCGGCAGCAGCGACCCGGCGGGCCTGCCCCTCTCCTTCGCCTGGAGCCAGGTCTCCGGCCCTGCCGTGACGCTGCTCGGGGCCAACACGGTGAACCCCAGCTTCACCGCTCCGACCATCCCCGCCGGACAGCCCGCCGCCGCTCTCGTCTTCGCGCTGGTGGTCACCGACGCGAACCTCAGCTCGGCGCCCTCCACGGTGACCATCACCGTGAACCCGCTGCCGCCGCTGCCGGTGGCCAACGCCGGCCCCAACCAGACGGTCGCCTCCGGCGCGCTAGTGACGCTGGACGGCAGCGCCAGCACCTCGGCGCTTCCGCTCACGTTCGCCTGGTCGCAGACCGGGGGCCCCCTCGTCACGCTGACGGGCGCAGCGACGGCGAACCCCACCTTCACGGCGCCCATCGTGCCCTTCAACTCGCCGCCCGCGACGCTGGTGTTCACGCTGGTGGTCAGCGACGCGAACGGCACCTCGGCGCCCTCCAGCGTCACCATCACCGTCAACCCCGCCCCGCCGCCTCCGCCGGTGGCAAACGCGGGTCCCGACCAGGCCGTCCCCTCCGGCGCCTTCGTCACCCTCGACGGCAGCGGCAGCACGGATCCTGCCGGCCTGCCGCTCTCCTTCGCCTGGACGCAGACGGCCGGACCCATCGTGACGCTCTCCAACCCGGCGGTATCCAACCCGACCTTCACGGCGCCGGTGGTGCCGTTCGGGTCGCCGCAGGCGCTCCTCACCTTCTCGCTGGTGGTCACCGACGCCAACTTCAGCTCCGCTCCCGCGGTGGTGAACGTGACCGTCAGCCCGCAGCTCCCTCCGAACCCGCCGCCCGTGGCGAACGCCGGACCGAACCAGGCCGTCGCCTCCGGCGCAGCGGTCGCGCTCGACGGCACCGCCAGCGCCGACCCTGACGGCGAGCCCATCACCTTCGCCTGGACCCAGACCTCGGGTCCGGCGGTCGCGCTCACCGGCGCCAGTACCGCCAACCCGACCTTCACCGCTCCGACCGTGCCGGCGGGCTCGCCCGCCGCGGTGCTGGTCTTCTCGCTGGTGGTGACCGACCCGCACGCGAGCTCGACGCCCGCCACCGTGACCATCACCGTCAACCCCGAGGCGGCGAACTTCCCGCCGCCGCCGGGCACGCCTCCGCCGGCGAGCGCGAATCCGACGCCGCTCCCGGTGGGCGGCAACGGCAGCCACCGCTTCGAAATGGGCGCGGCGCAGGGCCTCTACCTGCAGGATCCGGCCACCGGCGAACCGACGGTCTCCGGGTTCGTGGTGGTGAATCTCGCCGCTTCCGGCGGCGGCTTGCCGGGCAATGCGCCCCCCGACACGGTGGTGACGCTGAACGGCGTCGCGCTGCTGCGCGATCCGAACCTCAACGGCAACTTCTTCCGCCTCGACCCGGCGGGCCCGAAGCCGAGCGTCGGCTGGGGCGGCCAGATCGTGCTGGTGGCGACGGGCACCGATCCGAGCACCGGGAAGCCCATCCAGCGGCAACTGGTGATGAATTGCCCGGTGGACATCCCGGTGAACTCCGTGCCTCCCATCGGCAGCCTGATCACCGGAGTGGCTTCGGTGAACATCACCTCGCCCGCGGACATCACCTTCAACGTCGGCATTCCGTTGATGGCATCGATCTTCCCGCAGGCGCAGCTCTTCGGCTACGACCGCGCGACGCGCGGTCTGTTGCCCTCGGGCGCGGCCGTCAACATCGCCCCCGGACCGCTCAACGTCACGGTGCCGGTGACCCCGACGACGGGTGACGCGTACCTGCTCGATCTGCGCTGGCCGGGAGTCTTCGTCCTCGACGGACAGACGGGAGGCTTCTGCGGCCTGGCGAAGCGCTGGACGTACGCGAAGTAACATCGCATTCCCGTAATGCCCGCCTTCGACGGCGGACCACGAAGACCCTCGGTGGCAGCTCGCCGCCGGGGGTCTTCTTCTGTGTGGAATGCGCGGCGGTCGTGCGCCAGTCCGACCATCCGTCTGTCGCGCGCCGGCGGCGTCAGGTGTTATGAAATACCGAGGGGGTCACGTCGATCTGCGGGCGCATGCCCGGTCAGGAGCTCATTCCAAACCGTTACACCGGTCAGGGGCGCAAGGAGACATCGATGCACCGGCTCGTACGGGAACGACGCGTTCAGATCGCCGCCTGCTTGATCGCGAGTGCGCTTGCCTGCGGGGGCTCGACGCAGTCCCCGACCACGGTCCAGGCGGAAGCGGGCGCCGATCAGGCGGTCTCCTCCGGAGCCCTGGTCACCCTGAACGGCAGCGCCACCACCAATCCCGCCGGCCGTTCGGTGACCTATGCCTGGTCGCAGGTCTCCGGCACGGCGGTGACCCTCTCCGCCGCGACCGCGCCGAACCCGACCTTCACCGCGCCGACCGTCGCATCCGGGCAGCAGCCCTCCGCGCTCGTCTTCTCGCTGGTGGCGACCGCCGGGACCGTCACTTCGGCGCCGGCGCGGGTGACCGTCACCGTGAGCCCTGCGCGGCCGACCAATGCCGATCCGGTGGCGAACGCCGGCGCCGACCAGTCGGCCGCCTCCGGTGCTGCGGTGACGCTCGACGGCACAGGCAGCTTCGATCCCGACGGCGAGACGCTCACTTTCGCATGGACGTCGGCGCCGGCGAACGGGGTCGCGCTTGCCGGCGCCACGACGGCCCACCCGACGTTCACCGCGCCCATCGTGGTTGGCGCCTCGCCCGCGACGTTGATCTTCTCGCTGGTGGTCACCGATGCGCACGCCGCCTCGACTCCGGCTTCCGTCATCGTCACCGTGAACCCGCAGGGGACGAACTTTGCGGCGCCGCCGGGCACGCCGCCGCCGGCGGATCCGAATCAGACGCCGCTCCCGGTCGGCGGCAACGGCAGCAACCGCTTCGAGATGGGCGCGGCGCAGGGGCTCTATCTTCAGGATCCGGCCGCCGGCGAGCCGATGGTCTCCGGGTTCGTGGTGGTGAACCTCGGCGCTTCCGGTGGCGGCCTGCCGGGCGATGCGCCCCAGGACACGGTGGTGACGATGAACGGCGTCGCGCTGCTGCGCGATCCGAAGCTCAACGGCAACTTCTTCCGCCTCGACCCGGCAGGTCCGAAGCCGAGCATCGGCTGGGGCGGCCAGATGGTGCTGGTCGCGACGGGCACCGATCCGAAGGACGGCAAGCACATCCAGCGCACGCTGGTGCTGCCGTGCCCGAAGGACATCCAGGTCGCCTCCACGCCGGCGATCGGCAGCGTGATCACCGGCGGGCCGTCGCTGCACATCACCTCGCCGTCCGACATCACGCTCAACGTCGGGATCCCCGAGCTGTCGAGCATCTTCCCGCAGGCGCAGCTCTTCGGCTACGACCGCGCTACGCGGGCGCTGGCGCCTGCCGGCGCGGCGGTCACCATCGCTCCCGGCCCGCTCGACGTCACCGTGCCGGTCACCGTCACCTCGGCGGGCGCGTATCTGCTCGACCTGCGCTGGCCCGGCCAGTGGGTCCTGGACGGCCAGACCGGCGGCTTCTGCGGCCTGGCGAAGCGCTGGACGTATGCGAAGTGACGCTGTAGGCGGAAGTGTGCTGTACAGACGTTGGTCGCGAAGAAATCCAGCCTGCAACGTTTCAGTCCTGCAGTGTACAGACGATTCCCGTGAAATTTCAGCCAGCTAGGTCATTTCACTTCTGTAATTGACGGAGCGCCGGTTCAATTCCTGAACCCGAGCGCTCCGAAAAATATCAAATATTCCCATTATTTGACTGTGGCACATGGGCTGCAATCTTTGCGCGCCACACGTCCCAGGCGTGCCTTCGGGCACTCGGGGGGGACGTTCACAAAGGACCGGGCAGTCCGGTCCTCTGAACGCAGTCCTGGAGGCTACAACATGCATTTCGCACGAAAGCGACAGTCGAGGTCTGTCACGACGCGGCTGTTTGGAACAGGAGTCATCTTCGCAGCAGGCGCGCTGGTGGCAACGAGCGCGCTCGCGTCTGGCGTGAACATCCCGACCGGCGCAGCGCAGCCGAGCCCGATGTTCGGCGTGCAGAACTTCACTCAACCCATGCCGCGCTTCGACGTGCTGCAGCCCAGGCCGGTCTCGTCGCTGGTTCCGGCGCCGACCGAGCAGGCCAACACCACGCAGCAGGCCGTGGATCCGGCGCTCGGCGGCGGGTTCGGCCCCATCGAAGGCCGGCCCCCGGGGCCGCTCTGGGCGCACCAGGGCTGGAACGAGTTCCCGCCCCAGGTGGCCTATGAGGTCAGCATGGCAGGCGCGCGCGCCAACCTCACCTACAACCCGGGCGTGGCGTCCTCGCTGAACTCCAACATCGATCCCAGCCAGCCCATCCCGCTCAAATTCCACCCCGGCCTGCCCACGCAGGACCAGTTCCACGTGTGGACCTTCAACGGCACCATCCCGCCCAAGCTCGTCCAGGGCCGCTACGGCCAGCCGATCCTCTTCCGCGAGCACAACGAGCTGCCCGTGGACGCCTCGCAGAACGGCGGCTTCGGGCGCAACTCCATCTCCACGCACGAGCACAACGGCCACCACGGCGCGGAGAACGACGGCTTCACCGGCGCGTACTTCTTCCCCAACGAGTTCTACGACTACCACTGGCCCATCGTGCTGGCCGGCCTGCGCAGCATCAACACCGGCGCGACCGATCCCCGGGCCGCCACGCCGAACGACAACGACCTGGGCAAGACCAACGTGGCGGGCGACTGGCACGAGACCATGAGCACGCACTGGTTCCATGACCACATGTTCAGCTTCACCTCGCAGAACGTGTACAAGGGCATGGCCGCGATGTTCAACATCTACAGCGCCCTCGACCGCGGCAACGAGGCGGTCAACGACGGCGTGAACCTGCGCCTGCCCAGCGGCACCGCCAAGTCGTGGGGCAACCTCGACTACGACGTCAACCTCATGCTCGCGGACAAGGCCTGGGA
>DATDMU010000068.1:0-3583 GCA_036518615.1 Myxococcales bacterium | reverse complement strand
GAGCAGCACGGCCGGCGCGCGGCGATGCTGGGCGTTCGCGGCCTGCCGCGGCTCCTTGTGCCGCTCGGCGGGCGGCGGCGGGTCCGCCAATGCTGCGCGCTGCCGCGCTCCGCCCGTCGCCGGCGTAGCCGGCTCCTCCGCGCGCGGCGCCAGCCGGTAGATGCGCCCGTCGAACCGGACGCGACCTTCCCGGAGCAGTTCGGAGACGGCGCGGCGCAAGGGGTTTCGCCCGGCCTGGCCGACGTGGAGCTGGCCGGCGAGCTGCTTCAAGGACAGCCCCTTCCCGCGCGCCTTCTGCAGCGCCGAGAGGAGATCCTCACGATCGATGTTCATGAACGGTCTTCTAGACTTTCTTGGGTCCGGCGTCGGCGGCAGCCCGTTGCGGCGCCTCCGCGCTGTCGGACTTCGAGCAGGTGAATCCGGGCACGTGCTTGCCCAGGAACGCCGAGAGCGAATCGACCAGCTCCTCGGGCATCTCCTTCTCCAGCGCGTGGCGGCAAAGTCTGCGCGTGGCCTTGTAGGTGCGCACGAAGGTGATGCAGGGAGGGCAGAGGCTGAGGTGCTCTTCGAGGGCCTTGGCCCGATCCGCCGGAAGCGACCCGTCGACGTAGTCTCCGAGGAGGTCGACGCAATCCTTGCAGTGATGAAGCGGGCTGTTCAAACGGCGGTCCGTGGCATGGAAGGGTGTGGAAAAGGCCGCTCGATATCCTAGCCGACCCGCATGAAAAGATGCACGCGCACGTGCGGGGATTCGGGAAATCCGGTCACTTGACGGAGCCGTCGAAGAACTCGCCGAGCTTCTCGCGCAGCGCGAGGCGGGCGCGGTGCAGCCGGCTCTTCACCGCGGGCACCGTCAGCTCCAGCGCGTTGGCGATGTCCTCGTTGGAGAGGCCGTCCACGTCCTTGAGCAGGAACACGGTGCGATAGTCCTCGGGAAGCTGGTCCACCGCCTCGTTGATGGCCGAGCCCAGCTCGCCGGACATCATCTTTTCGTCCGCGCGCTGCGACCAGTCGCTGTTGGAGGTGGGCTCGAGGTATCCCTCGGCGGAGAAGCGGGGGCCCGCCAGCTCGAGCGGCTGCTCGGCGAGGGCATCGGGAGCGCGGCGCTTTCGCCGCAGCCGCATCAGCGCGCTGTTTGCCGCGATGCGGTAGAGCCAGCTGGAGAACTGCGCCTCGCCGCGGAAAAGCGGCAGTTTCTGGTACGCGTTGAGGAACGCCTCCTGCAGCACCTCCTGCGCGTCCGCCTCGGAGCCGGTCATGCGCAGCGCCAGCCGGTAGAGCTGGCGGCGGTGGCGCTCCACCAGGATGGCGAAGGCCGCGCCGTCGCCCCGCTGCGCGCGCTCCACCAGCTCGGAGTCGCCGGGCTGTCCGTCCGCGCGCGGCTCCTCGGGCGCAGGCGCGTGATTCTGAGGGGTGTCGGCCAAGGGGCGGGGACCGTAAAGCAGCGGCCAACGATGGTCAAGACCCTTGGATTGCGGCCAGATCTCCGGCCCCGCAGGCCAGCGATCAAGGCGGAAAGATCTTGCCCGGATTGAGCAGGTCGTCGGGGTCGAACGCCCGCTTGACCCTGCGCTGCAGGGCGATCACCTCGGGCTTCTGTTCCCTGCCGAGGAAGTCGCGCTTGGCAAGCCCGACGCCGTGCTCGCCGGTGATGGTGCCGCCGAGGTCGATGGCAGCCTGCAGCACCTCGCCCACGGCGGCGTGACCTTTCGCGCGCTCCTCCGCCGAGCCGAAGAGCAGGTTCACGTGCAGGTTCCCGTCGCCGGCGTGGCCGTAGCAGGCGGTGTGCAAGCCGTAGCGCGCTCCGATCTCGCGCACGCGCCCGATCATCCGCACCAGCTCGCCGCGCGGCACCGCCACGTCCTCGCTGATCTTGTGCGGGCGGATGGTGGTGAGAGCCACCGAGATCATCCGCCGCGTCTCCCAGATCTTGCGCCGCTGCGCCTCGTCCTGCGCAGCCACCACCTCGCCGGCGCCCGCCTCCGTGCACATCTCGCCGCTGCGCGCCAGCTCCTCGAAGACCGCGTCGCCGTGGCCGTCGTGCTCGACGATCAGCGCGCCGCCCACGCCCTCGGGAAACTTGAACGGCGCGCGGGGGCTCACCGCCACCATCGTCGGACCGTCGAGCAGCTCGCAGGCGCGGGGCAAGAGGCCCGCGCCGAAGATCTTCTGCACCGCGAGCGCCGCCTTGTCCTCGTCGGGAAAGAAGGCCAGCAGCGTGGCCACCGACCGCGGCAGCGGGATGAGCTTGAGCGTCGCCTGCACGATCACCGCGAGCGTGCCTTCGCTGCCCACCAGGAGCTGCGTGAGATCGTATCCGGCCACGCCCTTCCAGCTCCGGTGCCCGGTGCGGATCAGCTCGCCGGTGGGCAGGACCGCCTGGAGCCCGAGGACGTAATCGCGGGTGACTCCGTACTTGAGGGCGCGCGGCCCGCCGGCGTTGTGGGCGAGATTGCCGCCGATGGAGCACATCGCCTGCGAGGTGGGATCGGGCGGATAGAAGAGGCCTTCCGCCTCCACCGCGGCCTGGAGCTTCTCCAGGATGACGCCGGGCTCGACCACGCAGACCATGTCGGCCCGCGACACCTCGACGATGCGGTCCAGCTTCTCCAGCGAGAGCACGATGCCGCCGCGGTCGGCCAGGGCGCCGCCGCTCTTTCCCGACCCGGCGCCGCGCGGCACCACCGGAATGCGCTTCTTGCGCGAATAGGCGAGGACCTTCTGCACGTCGGCGGCGTCGCGCGCCTGCACCGCGGCCTGCGGGGGAAACTCGCCGGACCCGCTCTCGTCGTGCGCGTAGGGATCGATGCCCACCACCAGAAGGCCCAGCTCGCGAAGGTCGCTCTCGAGCGCGCTCATCCGAACACCTCGACGGCGCTGCCGGTCATGGCGAAGGGCGCCTCGCTGCAGAGGAAGCGGACGACCTTCGCCACCTCCGCCGGCTGCATCTGCGGGGGAAACGGAGTCTGCCGGATCATGTCGGTCTCCACGCCGGAAGGCAGGACGGCGGCGCAGAAGATTCCCCGCTCGCGCCCCTCTTCCGCCAGCGACTTGACGAGGCCGGTGAGGCCCCACTTGCTCGCGTTGTAGGCGGCGGCGTTGGCGGTGCCCAGCGTCCCGCTGATCGAGCCGATGGCCACGATGCGCCGCGCGCCCTGCCGGAAGGCCTCGCGCGCGCAGAGGAACGCGCCGCGCAGGTTGACGCCGAGCACGCGGTCGAACTGGGCCGCGGTGAACTCCTCCACGGGCCCGCGCTCCAGGACGCCCGCATTGAGGATCACCCAGTCGGGCCGGGAAAACTGCGTGAAGAGCGAGCGGACCTGCTCCTCCTGCGAGACGTCGCAGCGGCAGGAGAAGGCGGAGCCGCGGATCTCCGGAGCAGCGCGCACGGCGCAGACCGCGACCTCCACGCCGTCGGCGATCAGCGCCTCCGCGATGGCCCGGCCAATGCCGCGGGAAGCGCCGGTGACGACTGCGCGCATCAACCTTCCGCGCGGCGCGCCAACGACCGCCGCAGCTCGGCGTCCTTCTCGAACACGCCCGCCCACGCCTCCACCGTGATGCGGCTCTGCCTGCGGGTGGG
>DATDMU010000067.1:0-5627 GCA_036518615.1 Myxococcales bacterium | reverse complement strand
GCGGCCATGAAGCGGTCGTTGACCCCGCGCACCATGTACAGCTCTTCCAGGCTGTCGAAGTGCGCGTTCTTCGCCTGGTAGCGCGGCTCGTAGCGCGAGTAGGCGGAGTTCTCGTCGGAGAAGCCGTTGACGAAGGGGTTGGTGGTGTTGGTGGGATCGATGGCGGAGCCGGTCTCGTCCAGATCGATCCAGTCCTTCATCGCCAGGACCACGTCGTCGCGGGAGACCCGGTCGCGGTTGGCGTCCTCCTCGTCGAAGATGAAGTCGTACTTGGGATCGCTCATCATCGCGCGCAGCTGGATCAGGGTGGAGAGCGGCGCGCCGCCCAGGCCGTCGAGGCCGAGCACGTTGATGCGGCTGTTCTCGTCCACCACCTTGGCCCGGAAGCTGCCGTCGAAGGCGCCGAATTCGTGGCGGGTCGCGCCCGGCCGCTCCAGGGGAATGGGAACTCCCGCGCTCTCCGCCGAGGCGGCGGTCACGTCGCCGCCGAGCAGCGCGGTGAAGGCGTTGGAGTCGATGGGCAGCAGCTCCCACAGGCGGATGCCCAGGCTCGGCTTGGCGGCGGCCGCGGGAGCCGCGGCGGGAGTGTTGGGAAGCGGGTTCACCGCAGCCTGCGTCCCGAGCCGCTGCTGCGGCGTGGCCGGCCCGGTGAGGCCCCCCAGCGCCGTCGCCACCTGGCCGCTCGCCTGATCGATCTGCCGCTGGAAGTGCAGCAGCAGCCGCGAGAGGTTGAGCGCCGACTGCGCCATGTACTGCGCGCGCGTCTCGTCGCGCAGGTTCTCCGCCAGCTTGAGCGACACGCGCGAGCTGTAGCTGAAGTCCACGCCGATGGAGGTGAGGATGGCGATGGTGGTGAGCACCAGGATGAGCGCGACGCCGCGCTGCTGGACGGGAGCGGACCTGGGCATCAGAAGTCCAGCGGCGAGCCGAGCATGAGACGGGCCTGGGTGGTCCAGGTCTTCTCCTTGCCCTGCTCGTCCTTGATGGTCAGAGCGATGCGCACGCGCGGCGGGATCAGCACGCCTCCGGTGCGCTGCGGCGAGTTGGAGTCCCACTCGTCGCGCCATTCGCGGTCCTTGGGGTCCCAGGCCTGCACGGTGAAGCGGGTCACGTCCTCCGCGAGCGGCGCCTCCTCCCCCCCGCGCTCCCATTCCTCGTCGATCTGCGGCTTGACGCGGCGGTAGAGGCAGGGCTGCCCGTCCTCGCCGCGCGCGACGTGGTACTGGAACACCGCCTGGTCGGACTCCTTCGCGTCCACGTGCAGCCGCTCGTGGGCGAAGGAGGTGACGGTGAGGTCCGCCTCGCTGCGGCCGTCCTTCAGCTTGAAGAAGGTGGGGCGGTCGCGGAAGCGCTTGTGGTCGTAGTGCTCGGAGAGGAAGGTCATCGACACTTCGCGTCCGATGCGGTCGAGCGCGCCGCGCACCGCCTGGTCGCGGTCCTCCGCGTTCTCCACGCGGTGCTTGAGATCGTAGGCGCCGTCGAAGGCCTTGAAGGTGATGGCGCCGATCATGCTCAGCACCGCGATGGCGATCATCACCTCCAGCAAAGTAAAACCGCGGCGGCTCATTGCCGGCCTCCGCCCGCGGGGATGGGCGTGGCGGGATTCCCTCCCGGCTGGCCCGGCGCCGCCGCGGCGGCCGCCGCTCCCGGAGGCGGCGGCGCGCCCGGCGTCTGCCCCACGCTCTCGGGAAGGATGACGACGATCTGCGAGGCGGAGACGTCGCGCCGGCTCCTGCCGTCCTGCCAGCTCACGGTGAGGCGGATCTCGCGCACGCTCTTCTTCAGCGTCTCGACGAACGTCTTCGCCTCGTTCATGAACAACCCGGCCATGGGGCCGGCCAGCATCGACGCCCCGCCCGCGCCCGACAGCCCCTGCGTGGCCCCGGGCGTGCCCATCAGCGAGCCGGCAAGCGTCGAGGCGGCGCTGGCCACGTTGGAGGTCTGGCCGCCCTTGTTGCCGGTCGCGCCGAGCAGCGTGAGCAGTTGCGCGGGGTCGAGCTCCACGTCCGGCTTGAGGATCTCCGCGCTCCAGGCATAGCCCGCCGCATTCTCGGCGGAGAAATCGCCGTGCTTCTCGTCGTTGAAGTCGGAGAAGCCGTTCTTCTGCAGGTCGTCCTCGACGTCCAGCATCTTGCCGCGCAAGAGCAGCGTGGCCTCGGTGGCCCTGCGCGAGTAGGCGTGCATGGCGACGGCGCCGCCGTTCAGGTTGGAGATGGCCACCAGCGCCACCGCCAGGATCGCGAGCGCGATCATCACCTCCAGCAGGGTGAAGCCCGCAGCGAGGCCGCGCCTCATCGCCTCTGCCCCGGAGCGTCCACGCGGGCGCCGACCACCTTGACGCGCCCGGTGAGCGGCGAGACGAGCAGCGAGTACATGTCGCCGCCCTGCTCGAGGTGGATGGCGGCCTCCTCGGTGAGGCCGCTCGACCAGAAATAGATGAACGCCCTGCCGGCGGTGTAGCTCTCCGGCTGGTGCTGCACCCAGACGTCGGCGAACTTCACCTTGTTCCCGAGCTCGGTGCGGGGGACGTCGCTGGACGGCGCGAAGGCGCTCTTCGCCGCGAGCGTGATCCTCTCGCGTTCCTCGTCCGACATGTTGTCGCGCTGCGCGGTCTGCTGCAGCTCCTCGTCCTGGGACTGCAGCCGCACGCCGTTCTGCGCGCGCTCGCCTTCGCTGGAGAGGCGCACGTTGCCCTTGGCGCATTCCGACCAGTACGCGTCCTGGTCGAGATCCATCACCAGCCGGCAGGTGTGCCCGGCGATGGCCGCGGCGCTGTAGAGCGAGCGGATGCCGCCCGCGAGCTGGCCGGCCTTCTGCCGCATCTGCGCGCGGGTGATCGCGGACAAGGCGGGGATGGCGACGGCGAGCATGAGCCCCGCCACGCAGAGGGCGACGCCGATCTCGATCAGCGTCATGCCGCTGTGCCGCCTCTCCCGCATCCGCGCTCACTTGCCCGCTGTGGAAGGCCCGGCCTCGCCGCCGTGCACGGTGATGTCGTCGCTGCCGCCCTGCACCTTGTCCGGACCGTAGGAGTACACGTCGTATCCCTCGCCGGTGCGGACGTAGGAGTAGTCGTTGCCCCAGGGATCCTTGTGCAGGTCCTTGACGAACCTGGGCACCAGCTGCTGCAGCGAGTCGGGCCACTGCCCGGTCTCCACGTGGTACAGGTCCACGCCGTTGGAGATGGCGCGCAGGTCCAGCGTGGCGGCGCGCACCTGCGCGTCCTTGAGCTGGTTGAAGACGTTGTAGCCGATGGCGCCGGCGATGAGCCCGAGGATCACCAGCACCACCATGATCTCGATCAGCGTCATGCCGCGGGCCGCTGCCTTGCCGACGTTGCCAATACTCTGTGGACGCATCTGCGGATACCTCTACTTGGGGACGAAGGTGTTGAGCTGCATGATCGGCATGAGGATGGAGAAGACGATGAAGGCGACGCCGCCGCCCATGGCCACGATCATCACCGGCTCCAGCAGCGAGGTGAGGGCGGCCACCCGCATCTCCACCTGCGACTCGTAGCTCTTGGCCACGTTGCGCAGCATCTCCTCGAGCTGGCCGCTTTTCTCCCCGATGGCGATCATGTGGTAGACGAGCGGCGGGAACTGGCCGCTGCGCTTGAGCGGCGCGGCGATCGACTCTCCCTCGCGGATGGCGTCGCGCGCCTTCTCGATGGTGTCCGAGAGCAGCGTGTTGCTGACGATGTTGCGGACGATGTCCATGGCGGTGAGCAGCGGCACCCCGCTGGCGAGCAGCGTGGCCAGCGTCTTGGCGAAGCGGGAGATGGCCAGCATGCGCAAGAGGTCCCCGAACACCGGCGCGCGCAGCTGCGTCCGGTCCCACCAGCCGCGCCCGCGGGTGGTGCGCACCCAGCGGCGGGCGCCGTACGCCAGGGCGGGCAGCCCCACCAGCAGCACGTACCAGTAGTCGCGCGCGAACGCCGAGAGCGCGATCAGCGTGCGCGTCGTCCACGGCAGCGTGACGTTCATGTCCTCGAAGATCTTGGTGACCTTGGGGATCACCACCACGAAGAGGATGCCGACGATGGCGATGCCCACCACCATCATGATGGCGGGGTAGAGCATGGCGCCGATGATCTTGTTGCGCAGCAGCGCCTGTCCCTCGGTGAAGTCGGCGAGCCGCACCAGGACCACGTCGAGGGCGCCGGAGCTCTCGCCGGCGCGGATCATGTTCACGTAGAGGTCGGTGAAGACCTTCTTGTGCTCCGCCAGGGCGTCGGCGAGCGAGGAGCCCTCGTTCACCTTCTGCTTCACCGAGCCGAGGATGCGCTTGAGGCGCGGCTGCTCCACCTGGTCCACCAGGGCGGTGAGCGCCTCCACCAGCGGGATGCCGGCGGCGATCAGGGTGGCGAGCTGGCGGGTGGCGATGGCGAGGTCCTGCGCGGAGACGCCGGTGAAGCCGAAGAAGGCGCCGATGTCCACCTCGCGGCCGAGCCCCGTCTTCTGCTCGCCAGGGACTGCCCCGGCCTCCGCGGCGCGGGCCTCGGTGAGGTAGACGCCGTCCTTGCGCAGCATCTGGCGGAGCACCTTGCTGCTCTCCGCGTCGCGCATGCCGCGGACGTTCTTGCCGGCCTCGGTGAGGCCCGTGAACTCGAACACCGGCACTAGTTGATGTCCTCCTGGGTCACCGAGAGCACCTCGGCGATGGAGGTGACGCCCTTGAGCACCTTGACCGCGCCATCGTCCATCAGGGTGCGCATGCCCTTGGAGGCGACCGCCTGGCGCTTGATGGTGCCGCTGTCCACGTTCTTGAGGACCAGCTGGCGGATGTCGTCGTCGACCAGCATGACCTCGTAGATGCCGCTGCGGCCGCGGTAGCCGGTCTTGTTGCACTGCTCGCAGCCTTCGGGCTTGTAGATCATCCCGCCGGTGGCCTCCCGGACCTGCTCGAGGGTGAGGCCAATCTCCTTGAGCTCCTCGGGCTCCGGGACGTAGGGCACGCGGCAGTCCTTGCAGAGCACGCGCACGAGGCGCTGGGCCAGCACGCCCATCAGGGAGGAGGCGACGAGGAACGGCTCGACGCCCATGTCGACGAGGCGGGTGATCGCGCCGGCGGCGTCGTTGGTGTGGACCGTGGAGAGGACCAGGTGGCCGGTGAGCGAGGCCTGGATGGCGATCTCCGCCGTCTCCAGGTCGCGGATCTCGCCCACCATGATCACGTCCGGGTCCTGGCGCAGGAAGCTGCGCAGGCCGTTGGCGAAGGTGAGCTCGATCTTGGGGTTCACCGCGGTCTGCGAGATGCCCTGGAGCTGGTATTCGACCGGATCCTCGATGGTCATGATGTTGAGGTCGGGCCGGTTGATCTTGGAGAGCGCCGCGTAGAGCGTCGTCGTCTTGCCCGAGCCGGTAGGGCCGGTGACGAGGATGATGCCGTGCGAGCGGTGGATGAGCGACTCCATGATGCGGAGCTGCTCTTCGTCCATGCCGATCTCCACCAGGTCGAGGAGCACCGCGCTCTTGTCGAGCAGACGCATCACCACCCGCTCGCCGTAGACGGTGGGGGTGGTGGAGAGGCGGATGTCGATGTCGCGCCCTGCCAGCTTGACGCGGATGCGGCCGTCCTGCGGCAGGCGCTTCTCGGCGATGTTGAGCCCGCCCATGATCTTGACG
>DATDMU010000066.1:0-9672 GCA_036518615.1 Myxococcales bacterium | reverse complement strand
GGCGGGCACTCCGGGATGACCGGGAAGCGGGTGAAGGGGAAGTCGGCCTTCGCCACCGCGCTGAAGGTCAGGTTGCGGCCGAGGAGGTTGCCCTGGGTCCATTGCGCGGTGGCCCGTGGACCGTCGGCGAGCGAGAACCCGAGACTGGTCTGGAAGCCGCGCGTGGGCCGTTCCCGCAGCGTCACCTGGAGCGTCTTCTCGCTCTCCGGCACCTCCGGGTTGCGCGGCGTCAGGGTGGCGGAGAAGAAGAGACCCGTCCGCAAGAGCGCCTGCTGCCCGCGGTCCATCACCTCCGGCGTGAGCACGTCGCCCGCCTTCAGGCCCACCAGGTCGAGCACCAGCCCTTCCACGGTTCGCCGCTGCCCCACCACCTCGACGAAGCCCACCTTCACCACCGGGCCGGGCTGGATGCGATAGCGCACGTCGACCCGCGAGGTCCCCTCGGGCGTGTCCTCGAACGACTCGTCGTCCTCGACGCGTGCGTAGAGGTGACCGCGGCTGGTGAAGATCTGCGTCAGCGCAGCGCGGCCCTCCTCGGCCTGCAGGTAGCTGAAGGGCTCGCCGGTGCGCAGCACCACGGCGGCATCCAGCTCGCGCGCGGGCACTTCGGCGCCGCCCTCGACGACGATGCGGCCGACCCGCGTCTGCTCCCCCTCGCTGATGGGAATGGTCACCTCGAGCCGGTCGGAATCGCCGCCGATGGGCGCGAGCCTGGGCGAGCCGGCGCGGGCGGAGAGGTAGCCCTGCGACTTGTAGAGGTCCTCGAACTGCCGGATCGCCCGCGCGTAGACCGCCGGATCGAAGACCGTCTGCGGGTCCACCTTCGTCCGCGGGGCGTGCGCGTCGCGCAGGTTTCCCATGATGCCCATCCGCTCGACCGCCGCCGGATCGGCGCCGGAGGCCGGGTCGCGCGAGATGGCGTCGCCGAGCAGGACCATCAGACGCTCGCGGAGCTGCGGGGCGGGGATGGCGTGGTTGCCGGCGAAGACCACGCGCTCGACCCGCACTTGACGACCTTCCTCGATGCTGAACACCACCTCTTCCGCCCCGTCGCGCGCCACCATCCCGCGCTCGGCCACCCTGGCGCGGAGGAAGCCCGCAGAGACGTAGAAGCGGCGCAGGCGCGCGGCCATCTCCTGCGCGGCCTGGGCGTCGAGCGGCTCGTCGGACTCGAGGCCCAGGCGGGACGCGAGCACCACGTCGGAGAAGGCGCGGTTGCCGCGCAGGTGGAACCGCACCAGCGGACCTGCGGCGACCGGGACGATCACCTGGGCCTGCACCGCGGAGAGCTCCTCCACCCGCGGCTGGTCCACGCGCGCGCGCAGCCGGCCCGCCTTGCGGTAGCGCTCGCGCACGCCGCGCACGCCTTCGTCGAGGAGCGAGAGGTCGAGGACGTCGCCCGCCCCAAGGCGGAAGGCCGCGCGCAGCTCGTCCGCGCCCAGCCCCGGATCGCCCTCGAACCGCACCGCGGAAATGCGCGTGGGCGGTCCCTCCTCGATGCGCAGCTCCAGGGCAACCCCTCCGGGCGCGGCCTTGCGCACCGGGGTCACCTTCGCGTGGCGGTAGCCGATGCGGAAGTACGCGGCCTGCACCGCTTCCGCCGCCGCCGGCACCTGCTCCGCCTGGAACTCCGCGTTGACCTGGAGGTTGGCGGCCTGGTGGAGCTGCCCCTCCGGCAGCGCTTGGTTTCCGCTGAAGCTCACCTCCACCAGCTTCTCCACGGTGGTGAGGACGAAGACCAGCCGCACCCTGCCGTCGTCCATCGCCTCCTGGTAGGCCGCGACCCGCGAGAACCGCGCGCTCGCGTGCAGCGCGCGCACGGCATCGCGCACGTCGCGCGGGTCGAGCGGCTGGCCGGGCTGGATGTCCACCAGCGCGCGCACCGACTCCGCCGGGGCGCCCTCGAACACGATCTCGCCCACACGGGCCGCGTCCTGCGCAGGCGCCTGCGCAAGCAAGAGGGCGAGGAGCAGCGCAATCACCTACTCGCCCTCCCACTTGAGGTGCAGGTCGATGCCGAAGTCGGTGCCGACGCCGCTGGTCACGTGCTCGTTGTCGAGCTGCAGCCGGGTGGAGAGCGCGTCGGAGAGCTGGTAGCTGACCACCCCGCGATACCTGCGCGTGGTGAGCCCTTCCAGCACCTTGAGGTCGAGGCGATCGGTGAGCAGGTGCGACTGGAACCGCGCCATCGGCTCCAGCCGGTTGGTGGCCGCCGAGAAATCGCTGGCGAAGTCGATGTTCGGATCGCGGAGGATGGCGTTCTTGGGGATGAACCTCCGCACCTCCTCGGAGAAGCCGGTGGCCTTGTTGAGGGCCTCGATGCCGATGGCGAGCCCCGAGTCTGCCGCGGACGCCGAGCCCTGCAGGCTGGTGGAGACGAACCCGAACGTGAGCAGGAAGCTCAGGTCCGACTCCGACAGCGCCGGGTCGCAATTGAGCGCGAGGTGCGGCTCGCCCGGCGTGCCGAAGGCGTGCAGGTGGATCTTGTACTCGACGTTCGAGCTCTTCACCTGCGTGCTGGCCTGGAAGTCGAAGCTGGGCCGGATGCGCTGGCGGTCGCTGAAGCTGAGCACGCCCTGCTCGATCTGGAACTCGTTCCCGCGGAAGCTGGCGGTGCCGTGCACGGTGTTGACGCTGCCGAGCAGCCCGATGGCGCGGGAGGTGCCGGTCAGCTTGAGGTCGCCCTTGAGATCGGCGCGGGCCAGGTTGTTCTCCACCCGCACGCCGCGGCCGAGGTGCACGTCGAGATCGAAGTGCACCAGCATGGCGCTCTTGGTCAGGACGCGCGGCGCGGGAGGCCGCCGCGAGAAGTCGAGCAGCGATCGCTCGAGGTCCAGGTCCTCGGCGTACTTGAGCTGCGAGACGGTGACGCTGCCGCCCAGCACCGGCTCGCCGGGCGGACCGAAGAGGGTCAGGTCGCCGTCCACGGTGGCGCCCACGTTGTCGAGGCGGACGTTGACCTCGCTCACGTGCGCCGCGACGTCGATCTTCTTCGGCACCATCCGCGCCAGCTCCATGCCGCCGGAGACGCGCGCCTCGCCGTTGTTGAGCTTGCCGGCCATCGCGTCGATGACCAGGGCGTCCTGCGAGAAGGAGATGCTGCCGTTCATGGCCCGGGCGGCGATGGGCAGCCCGCGCAGGGTCACCGCGCCGTCCTCGATGCGCGCGTTGCCGAGGACGGTGGGCTCCTTGAGCGTGCCGCCCACCGAAGCCTGCACGAGGTAGGTGCCGGAGGCGTGCTCCACGTCGGGGATCAGGCCCTGCAGCACGCGCCCGTCCACGCTCGCGGTCAGCCGCAGGTCGAGCCGTCCGCCGGAGCTTCCTCCGGAGAGCTGCGCGGTGGTCCAAGGCGCGCGCAGCGCCAGCCGCTCGATGTGCACGCCGGACGGTCCGAAAGCGACCTCGGCGACGCCGTCGCTCTCGAACTCCATCTCGCTGCGGACGATCTGCAGCTGCGAGACGGTCATGGTCCCCTCGCTCTCGCGCCAGCGCAGGAGCGACCCGCGCAGCTCCACGCCCGCGGCCAGCGTCCCGCGCTGGATCTGCGCGTCGGGGGCGAGCAGCTCGAGCACCTGCGCCAGATCGGGCACGCGCAGGCTCGCGGTGCAGGTGTAGGGGACGTCGTCCTCCAGGCGCGCTTCTCCGGAGAGCGCGTGGGTGCCCACCGCGCCCTTCCAGGTCATCTTCTTGCCGTCGATGCGGAGCGAGAGATCGCCTTCGCCCAGCTCCGCCTTCCCCGCCTTTCCTTGGGAGAACCGGGCGGTGGCAGCGACCAGCGGATGCGCCGCGACGCCGCCCACGTGCGCCGAGGCGCGCAGCGGACCTTCCAGCCGCGCCGCCCGCGCCATGTCCAGATCGGCGAGCGTGAAGCCCTCCGTGGCAGCGTCGAAATCGAGCTTCCAGGCGGGGCCGAAGCTCCCCGCCGCGCGCACCCGGCCCACGCCGTGCCGCAGCGAGAGCTCGTTGAGTTGCAGCCGGGGCTCGGCGCCGTGCAGCGAGACGGCAGCGCTGCCACCCTCGAACGACTCGCCCCACAGCCGCGTCGCGCCCAGCCGCAGCGAGGCGTTGCCCTCGGGGCCGCCCACCGGGCCGTTCACGTCGATGACGCCGGAGAGGCGGCCATCCACGTCCTCGGGATCGCGCAGCGGCGACAGCGAGGGGACCAGCCCGATGGCCAGCTCGACCAGATCGTGCAGATACGCGTCGGGGAGCTCCACGTGTGCGTCGATCGGCGTTCCCGCGCCGGCGAAGTCCAGCGCGAGCCTGCCCTGGTAGATGCTGCGGTCCTTGCGCCCGCGGATCTGCGCGAGCGAGAGCCGCAGGGACCTGGCATCGAAGGCGGCCTGGGTCGAGACGTCGCCCAGCGCGAGGTCGAGGAAGCGGAAGTCCCGCGCGCTGACGCTGCTCTCGATGGACAGCTCCTTGTACGGCCCTTCCACGCGCGCGGTCAGGGCGATCGATCCTTGCGCCGGGATGGGGCCGATGTGCGCGCGGAAGTCGTCGAGCTCCAGCCGTTCGGAGCGGGCGGCGATGCGCATCCCCGCCTCGAGGTCGGTGAAGAAGGTGCTCTCCACCGCCATGTGCGACTTGCCCGCGTCGATGCTGCCGTTGCGCAGCACGATCCTGCTCTTGTCGATGTCCACCGCCCCGGTCAGCCGGCCGGCGCCGAACTCGAACATGCGCCTCGCGGTCGCGGCGGCGCCCTTGCGCGGCCGCTCGTCGTAGCTGCCGTCGAGGACGGCGAACTCGGCCAGGTCGAGGACGGGCTCGGCCGCGAGCTGGAAGGGGACCAGCGTGCCCCTCGCCTGCACCCGTCCGCTCGCGCGCATCACCACCCAGGCGTGGGCGAGCCCCAGCTTGCGCAAGAGCTCCTGCAGCTCCATGTCGCGCAGCCCCAGATCGGCCGTCACCGGGAGCGCCGCGCCGGCGAGCGAGACCTCCACCGACCCGGTCACCTGCCCGCGCCCGACCGGCACGTTCAGGTGATCCACGCGGATCCGCGCCGGCGTGACGTCGAAGCGCATGCGCGCGTCGCCCGGCGAGAACGATTCCAGGGCCAGCGAGCTGACCTGAAGGCCGCCCTTCACCCGCGGCGCGCCCTTTTCCAGGGTGAAGGCGACGTCGGCGGAGAGCCCTCCCTTGACGTTGCGCAAGGCCCCCGGCAGCAGCCGCGCGGAAGCGGACTCCAGATCGTCCACCCGCAATTTCGCGAAGAGATCGACCTGCGGGTCGCAGAGATCCTTCAGGCTTCCCTTGAGGAACGCCGAGGCCTCCTCGCCGACCAGGTCGGCGCGCTTGAGATCGACGCTGCCCTGGCCGCGCAGGTCCACCGAGGCGGCCACCCGCGTGGAGACCAGCCCCGCGCTGCGGCCGGGGAGCTCGACGGTTCCGCCGCGGGTGGCGAGGTCGACCGAGAGCGGACCCCCCTGCCCCTTGACCAGCAGCGCCAGCCGCGGGACGGACAGCCGCATCCCCGACGTCTTCACCTCGATGGCCGCCTTGCGCACCTGGACCCGGCCGAACTCGAATCGGTCGAGCACGTCGGGCAGGCAGCGGCCGCCCTGCGCCGGAGATCCTCCCGCCTGGTCGAGGGCCAGGTGCAGCTCGGGGTGGTCGATCTCCAGCCGCGCCAGCTTCAGTTTCTGCAGCAGGGGCCGCACCGTCACCTGCGCGAACACGCGCGCCACCTTCAGGTCGAGGCGGCCGCCGGGAGCGCCGACGTGCAGGCCTTCGATGGTGACCATCCCCTGCTCCGGCAACACCGAGCAGCGCGCCACCTGCACCTGCGCGGCGGTGGCCTCCTCGATGGTGGCCACGGCGTAGGCGCAGAGGTTGTTGGCCACGAAGTCGGTGCGCAGGAACGCCACCGCGGCCCCGGAGACGGCGGCGGCGGCGAGCGCGACGGCGACGAGGATGCGGCTCAGCACGCTAGCTCGGCTTGGCAAGACCCGCGAGGTAGCGGTCGATCTCCCCCAGGTCGATGGGCTTTCCCTTCTCCGCCGCTGCCGGCCCTCCCTGCGGCTTCTTCGCCGGCGCGCCCTCCGCCGCGGTCTTCCCGCCGTCGAGCCCGAGATCCACCGCCACCCTCTCGATCATCTGCTCGTCGATCATCGGCGCCCTCGCCACGTAGCCTTCGAAGAGCGCGTTGTCGCAGAGCGTGTTGATGACCCGCGGCGTCCCGCTGGAGAACTGGTGCACCGACTTGACCGCGCCGGGAGTGAAGGGCATCCGCGCCGCGCCGGCGAGGCGCAGGCGGTGCTTGATGTACGCCTCGGTGCTCTCCGCGTTGAGATGGTCGAGCCGGTACTTGATCGCCACCCGCTGCGCCAGCGGCGGGTCGAGCTTGAGGTTCTGCTCGATCTCCGGCAGGCCGAAGAAGATCAGCGAGATCAGCTTGCGGTCCGGCACCTCGAGGTTGAGCAGCCCGCGGAACTCCTCCATCAGCTCGCGCGTCGCCAGCATCTGCGCCTCGTCGATCAGCACCACCGCCTTCTTGCCGGCGTCGTGGATCTTCGTCAGCCGCTGGTAGAGCTGCCCGAGCAGCGCCAGCTTGTCCTCGCTGGGCGCCTCCACCCCGAGCTGCAGCGCGATGCGCTTGAGCAGCCAGGACGCCGTCACGCCGCTGTGGATGATCACCAGCAGCGCCGCCTCGTACTCGGACTCCGGCAGCGAGTCGAGCAGGCGCCGCGCCAGCGTGGTCTTGCCGGCGCCGATGTCGCCGACCAGGATTCCCAGCCCCTTCATCTGCGCGCACAGGTGCGTCAGCCGCACCAGCGCTTGCGAGTGCTGGGGCGAATTGAAGTAGAAGCGCGAGACCGGCGCGTTGGAGAACGGCTCCTGCGCGAGCTCGTAGTAGTCGAGGTAGTTCACGCTCTCGCTCCGCTCGCCGCGGACCCGCAGGCGGGCGCGATCCCGATCGGGTTCATCAGACGAAGCCGATCTTGCGGTTCTTGCGCGCGGAGTCGCCCGGCTCGGGCTCCGCGCCGCCCGCCGCTACGGTGGGGGTTTGGGAAGGCGCGGGGGCAGGCCTGGGCTTCGCCGCGCTGGCGGCCTGCGAACCCCTCGCCGCGGTCACCTGCCCCGCGGCCGCCGCTGCCTTCACCACCGGCCTTGCGGTGGCGCTCGCCGTCCCTCCCAGGGCGCGGATCCGCGCGGTGACGTCGCGGAAGTGCGGGTCTTGCGCGGCGACGGCCTGGTACTGGTCGAGCGCCTCGGCGGCCTGTCCCTGCGACTCGTACGCGGCTCCCAGCTCGAACTGCAGCGCGTGGCGCGCGGTGGCGGTCAGCCCGTGCATGCCGAGGCCTTCGAGAAGGCGCTTGATGGCGGCCGCGGGCTGGCCACGCTCCATCTCGCAGAGCCCCAGCATGGTGAGGCAGTCGGCGCCGCGGGCACCGGAGCCGTGGCGCAGCGCCAGCTCGAACTCGCCCACCGCCTCGTCGAGCAGCCCCATCTCCTTGTAGGCGATGCCGAGGTCGTAGTGCGTCTGCACGTCCTCGGGCCGCACGATCTCCTGCACCTTGGCGCGGAACTCGCCCAGCACCTCGTGGGCCGGCACCTGGAAGCTGTCGAGCACGTCGTCGAGCGGCCTGCTCTCCTCGTCTGCCTCGGGGCCCACTTCGGCGGCGAGCTCCGCCGCCAACTCGGCCGCGAGGTCCTCGTGCTCGTGGCCGGAAACCGCCGGCGGGGACGCCTCCCGCAGCCGCGCCAGCCGCTCCGCGGCGCCGGCATGCTGCGGCGACGCGAGGGTGATCCCCTCGAGGATGGCTCGCGCCTCCTCCGCGAGCCCGGTCTGGAGATAGAAGTCTGCCTCGGCCAGCTCGCTTGCGAACTCGTCGCCGTCGCCTGCCGCCTGGACCGGGACCGCCTCCGGCTCCGGCGCACGCGGCTCGGCCGCGGCCAGCTCTTCCGCGACGGTCTCCTCCCCCACCTCCTCCTCGACCAGCTCGCCTTCCTCGGAGGCGACTGCCAGCTCCTCCGGCGCCTCGACCGCAACCTCCAGCTCCTCCTCGGCGGGGGGCGCGCTGCCCAGCGCGGCATTGCCGGAATCGAGCGCGCGCAGCTCTTGTCGCGCGGCCGCCGCGCGAGGATCGCCGCGCTCCTCGCACAGCCGCAGGAAGGTCGCGAGCGAGGCGACCGCGTCTTCGCTGCGCCCCAGCGCCAGCGCCACCGTCTTCGCCTTCTCGTGCGCGTCGAGGTTGTCCGGATCGGCCGAGAAGATCTTCCGCAGGTGCTCGAGCGCCTTCTCGTGCAGCCCGTACTTGACGTAGACCTCGGTCTCCTTGAGGAGCTTCGGCACCTGCGCCAGGGTGGGCGGCGCCGAGCCCGCGCCCCGGATCGGCGCGGTGGAAGGCCGCGGTCCCATGATCGGCGAGGTGGGCGGCCGCGCGAACGTCTGCGCAGGCGCTGGCGCGGGCACGGGAGGAGGGCGTGCCGCGGGCGGGGCGGGCGGCTGCGCCACCGGCTTCGGCGCGCGAGGCTCGTGCGCCGGCGCAGGCTCAGGCTTCTGCTTCTGCGGCGTGCTGCCCAGCGCCTCGATCGAGGCCCTCAGCTCGGCGTCGTCGGGCGCGAGCGCCTGCGCCTCGAGATAGGTCTTGCGCGCCTCCTCGCTGCGGCCGGCGTCGGCGTGGACGTGCGCCAGCTCCTTGAGGACGGAGACGGTCTTGGAGGTCTGGCCCAGCTCGCGGAAGGCGCGCGCGAGCATCTGCAGCGTGCCCAGGTCGCGCGGGTTGGCCTTGAAGCAGATCTGCAGCTTCGCCAGCGCGCGCTTGGAGTCGCCGCGGCCCAGGTACTGCTCGGCCAGCTCGCGCGCCAGCGCCACGTCGGCCTGGTCGAGGTGGCTGATGCGCTCGGCCACCCGCAGGTAGTCCTCGGCGCGGCCGTTGCGCTGGAGGTACTGGCCGGCGCGGCGCAGCTCGGCCACCGCCTCCGCCACGTTGTCCTGGCGCGCGTACTGCTCGCCCAGGCGGATGCGCGCGGCCACGTTGTCGGGATCGAGATCGACCAGCTTCCTGAGCGTGTCGAGGCTCGCCTTGGTGTCGCCCGCCTTCTCGTAGAACGCGGCGACCGCCTGCCATTCCTTGGTGGCATCGCCCACCAGGCCGAGCTGCTGGTACAGCTCGGCGAGGCGCACGTTCACCTCGACGCGGTCGATGACCTTGAGCACCTGCTTGTAGAGCGCGACGGCCTTCAGATAGAAGCCCTGCGCCGCGTAGGTGCGCGCCACCTTCTCGAAGCAGTCGGCGGCGTCCGACTTGCGTCCCATCTTCTGGTACAGCTCGGCCAGCTTCTGCAGGACGCGGACGTCGTCGGGATCGACGTCGAGAACGCGCTGGTACTCCTTGACCGCCTTCTCGAAAGACCCCTTGGCGATCAGCTTCACAGCCGACTCGATGACCTTGTTTTTGTCCATCGGGTCGACGCGGTCGCGAGATCCTGGGCGAAGAGAGAGGAGCATCCCAAGCTAGCGGGATTTTCGCCGTCCGGTCAAGGGAATGGACGGCGACTGAAGGACGCTCCGCGAGCAAGCAAAATTCCCAAAAAACCACACCGTGCCGAAGCGTCCGGAGGCCGCCGACTTCCGCACACCTTGCGCCACATCGGGCGGCTGGAGCGCATCCCACAACTCGCTGTGCAAGCCCCGCATTCGCAGTCGCTAAACCGCCTTCGGCGGCC
>DATDMU010000065.1:0-15789 GCA_036518615.1 Myxococcales bacterium | reverse complement strand
TACCGCACCGTCTCCATCGACGCGACCCGGGACCGCTGGCTCAAGGGCGTTCCGGACGACAAGAAGGCGACGCTGATTCCGCCGGGCTGGTTCGAGCGTTGGGCGGAGGCGACTTTCGCGACCGACCCGGTGGGCTCGCAGAAGACGCCCAAGCTGCTGCGCGCGCCGAACGGCACCCTCGCCGACACCCGCGAGTTCTGGTCGAGCGGCAAGCCGCTCTACGATCCTTCGGCGATCACCGTCCCCACGCTCATCGTCCACGCCGAGTGGGACCAGGACCTCCCCACCCCGCTGGCGCGCGCGGTGTTCGAGAAGCTGGTGCACGCGCCGTACAAGCGGTTCGTCGAGATCGGCGAGGGCACCCACACCGTGATGATGGAGAAGAACCGGATGCAGCTCTTCCGCGAGGTGCAGCTCTTCCTCGAGGAGCCTCGCGAGCCAACCGCCGTCGCCGAGCGCTGATCATTCGCGGGTGCAGCCGATCGGCGCCCATCCTGCCCGCCTCTCCGCGCTGAGGTGTCGATGCCAGAGTCCGTGCCGTGACCGCCGCGCGCAGGCTCCTGCGGAGCCCGGGATTCACCGCCCTCGCCGCCGCCGTGCTGGCCCTCGGGCTCGCCGCGTCGCTGGCCGTCGTCGAAGTCGCCGACACCTTGCTGCTGCGGCCGCTGCCGTTCGCCGCGCCGGACCGGCTGGTGACGGCCTGGCAGGTGTCGGGCGGCACGCGCATCACCGTCGACGGCGCCGACTTTCTCGACTGGAGCGAGGCGGGAGTGTTCGAGCGGACGGCGGCCGTCTCGGCGCGCGGCTTCACCCTGACGGGTGCCGAGGTTCCCGAGCGCGTGGAGGGCGCCATCGTCAGCGCCGACTTCTTCGCGCTCCTCGGCACGCCGCCGCTGCTCGGCCAGCCGGTGGCGGGGCCGGCGCGGGCAGCGATGCTCTCCGAACCACTCTGGCGCTCGCGCTTCGGCGCCGACCCGAAGGTGGTGGGCCGGACGCTCACGCTGGACGGCGAGCCGGTGCAGGTTTCGGGCGTGATGCCGGCGCGGTTCCGCTATCCGCCGCTGGCGCAGATCTGGGTGTCGGCCCGCACGCGCGTGCCCGAGCACCCCACCTATCCGATCGATCCGGAACACGACCGCGCGCGGCACTACCTCACCGTGCTCGGGCGGCTGGCGAGCGGCGCCTCGCTGCCGCAGGCGGAATCGGCGCTGCGGACCGTCCAGTCGCGCATCGCCGCCGACCACCCCGACGACGAGCGCGGCATCTCCACGCAACTGGTTCCGTTGCGCGAGCAGCTGATCGGCAACGTGAAGCCCCTGCTCTTCGCGCTGCTCGGGGTCGCGATGCTGCTCTTCGGGGTGGCATGGGCCAACGCCGCGCATCTCTTCCTCGCACGGGCGGTCGCACGCGCGCACGAGTCGGCGGTCCGCGTCGCGCTCGGCGCTACCCGCGGCCGGCTCTGGACGCTCTTCTTCTCCGAGGCGTTCCTGCTCTCGCTGACCGCAGCTGCCGCAGGCCTCGGCCTCGCCGCCTGGGCCGCGCCGGCCCTGGTACGGCTGAGTCCCCAGGCGGCCACGCTGCCGCCGCCCGCGATGAGCGGGCGCGTGATCGTCGCCGCTGCCGCGCTCGCATTTGCGTGTGGCGCCTCGCTGGGCCTGTTCGCGGCGTTCCAGCCGCTGCAAGTGGCGGACGCGCTGCGCGAGGGCGGACGCAGCGCGACCGGTACCGTTCGCCAGGCGCGGTTGCGTTCGGCCTTCCTCGTCTTCGAGACGGCGCTCTCCCTGGTGCTGCTGGTCTGCGCCGGGCTCCTCTTGCGCAGCTTCGCGCGCGTCGAGTCGGTGGACCCCGGATTCGAGCCGGCCGGCGTCCTCGCCGCGGATCTGCCGCTGGCGCAAGCGCGGTACCCGAACAAGGCCGCGCAGCTCCGCTTCGCCCAGGAGGCGCTGCGGCGCCTGCGCGCCGATCCGCTGGTGGAGCAGGCGGGGTTCGTCTCGCGGCTGCCCTTTTCTCCCAGCAATACGGTCGGGGATCTGGCGCTGCCGGGCCGCGAAAGCGAGGCGTTCCCCTGCGATCTGCGCCTCGCCTCCGACGGGTATTTCGAGGCGCTGCGCATCCCCTTGCGCGAAGGCCGCACCTTCACCGAAGCGGACCTGCGCGGCGAGGGGCCGCCGGCGGTGATCCTCAACCAGGCCGCTGCGCGGCGCGCTTTTCCCTCGGGCAGCGCGGTGGGACAGCGCGTGCTGGTCTGGGGCGAGACGGTTCCCGGCGAGGTGGTGGGCGTGGTCGGCGACGTGCACCACCTCGGGCTGGAGGCGCAGCCGCGTCCCGAGGCCTGGCGCACTCTCGGCGCGGTGGGATGGCCGAATCTCATGCTGGCGATGCGCGGGAAGGTCCCCGCCGCGCGGCTGGTGGCGCCGCTGCGCGAGGCGATCGCAGCGATCGACCGGGATCAACCCATCGTCCGCCCCGAGCCGTTCCAGGATCGGATCGGCGCCTCGCTCGCGCTCCGCCGCTTCACGCTGACGGTGCTCTCGGTGATGGCGCTGGTCTCCGCGCTGCTGGCGGCGGCGGGGATCTATGGCGTCACCAGCTACCTCGTCGCGCAGCGAACGCGGGAGCTCGGCGTGCGCATGGCGCTGGGCGCGACCGGCGGGCGGGTGGTGGGCGAGTTGACGCGGGAGACGATGATCCGCGTCGGCATCGGCTGCCTGATCGGTGTCGTCGCCGCGGGCGCGCTCTCGCGTGCGCTGCGCGGCTTCCTCTTCGGCGTCGCGCCCCTCGACGCAGCCACCTTCGTGGCGGTGCCGCTCCTGCTTGGGGCGGTCGCCGGAGCCGCCAGCGCTCTCGCCGCGCTGCGAGCCGTCCGCATCGATCCGGCCGAGGCGCTTCGCGCCTAGGCACCGCGCCGGAACCCGGGGCGCGGGCAACCTTGCGGGATCCTCGCCTCGTGGATCATCGCTGCCGCTGCGCTGAACGCGGCTGCGGCCGGCGTTCAGGGCGTTCGATGATCCGCCACGTACAGGCCGCCTTCGTGCGCGATGTAGAAGAGCCGGTGGCGCGTGAGCTGCGCCGTCGAGGGCCAGAGCGAGGTGTCGTGCGTCGTCACCGAGAACTGCTGTCCTTCATCGCTCAGGACCACGACCTGGTTCGGCTTGCCGGGCTCCCAGCGCAGGCACAGCGCGGTCCGTTCGACCCAGTTGCAGGCCCCGACGCGCGGGAGCTCCATCCGGTCGCCGCTCCCGTCGGCATTCGCCAGTGTCGCGCGGTCGTCGTATGGGCCGAAGAAGATCGCCTTGCCAAGGCCGCCGGCGGGTTCGAACGAGGCGCGGAAGAACTCGCCCTGTGCGCCGACGATACGCGGGGGAGCGCCGTCGACGGAGACGACGAACCCCTGCGAGGCCGATTGCGCGCCGACGATGCGCGAATCGCCGCTGAACTCGACCAGGCCGCGATGCGGAGTTGGCGGGCTGTCGCTGACGATCCGGGTCCATTGGCCTCCCGCCACGGGAACGCTGAATCCCGACTCGCCGAGGAAGGCGACCAGGCGGGAAGCGTCCGGGCTGAACTTCAAGAAGAAGGAAGGGCGATAGACGCTGCCGTCGAAAGGTCCCGGCGCGGGAACCTGCGTCGTCGTCGCTGTGGTCACCGAATACAGACGAATCGCGACCGCGCTCTGGGTGGGCGGCCACACGCCGCCGGTCGCGAGAGTCGCGAGCATCGCGCCGTCGGCCGAGACGGCCGTGACCGAGGCGAAAGGCTGGAGCTCGCAGAGATCGCGCAACGCGCCGGAGAGATCCACGAGCGCGCAGTTCTGCAAGAGAGCCCAGCTTCCGTCAGGCGACCAGAGTTGCAGCGGCGCGGGCAGGCGCAGCGGAGTCGTCGTCCTCGGCGAAAGCAGGAAGCAATCGGCGCCGGCGGGCGTATGGCAGTAGACGATCGACTCGCCATCCGGCGAGGGCGCCGCACTCAACGAACCGCTGGCGGAGGCATGCGGCGGATCGAACGAGGCCAGCAGTTGCGGGGCTCCGTCAGGAGGGAGAAGGCGATACAAGGAGATGGTTGGATTGGTCTCGTCGTCGTAATAGAGCCACCGGCCGGCGAATGAAGAGAAGCTGCTCTTCGCGGCGAGAACCCGCGCTCCGCTCCCGTCGCTGCGCACGACGCTGAGCGTGTACGGCCCCACCTGGTCCGACTGCGTGAACGCGATCGACTGGCCGTCGGGCGAGAAGGACGCGTGGGCATTCGGCGAGTTCGAAATGAGCGTCCTCGCCGGTGCGCCCGGGGTGACCAGCTCCACGTCCGTGGGCGGGTCGCGATGCGCCACCAGCACGTGCTGCTCGTCCGCCGAGACGGCGGAGATCACGAGCGCATCCTGGTCGAGCAGCATCGCGCCGGCGGGCCCCTGCGCCGCTCCGGCGCCACCCGCGAGCTGCGCCCCACCTCCGTCGGGGACGCCGGCTGCACCGGGAAGCATCCGTCCGCCGCACGAAACCAGGAGCAGCGCCGCGCCCAGGGATCGGATCATTGGCGGAAATTGCGGATGCGAGAGAGTGGCCGCCAGTTCTGTTGAGTATCCCCCGCTTCGCGCGCGGAGGCGCGCCGCGCCATTTCCTCGTGCATGGCGCAGTGCGACACCTCACCGCCGGTCGAGGAGGCTCCGATGGCACAGCCCAATCCTGCTCCCGGCTACAGGAAGTATCCGGGCCACCGCATCACGGCGAAGCCCGCCGGCAAGCACGTGCAGATCAAGTTCAAGGGCGAGGTCATCGCCGACACGCGCGAGGCCGTGGCGCTCGAGGAGGCGATGGAAGGGAGCACCGTCGCTCCGGTGGTCTATTACCTTCCCCGCAAGGACGTGAAGATGGATCGCCT
The DNA here is from genome assembly GCA_036518615.1 of Myxococcales bacterium. Classification (GTDB taxonomy): domain Bacteria; phylum Myxococcota; class Myxococcia; order Myxococcales; family 40CM-4-68-19; genus 40CM-4-68-19. Next base: position 10,917 of record DATDMU010000065.1, on the reverse strand, counting down.
GGAGCGCACGAGTCACCAGACCTACTGCCCGTTCAAGGGCCAGGCGTCGTACTACTCGCTCAAGGACGGACCTGCGAACGCGGCCTGGAGCTACGAGCAGCCCTACGACGAGATGATGGGCATCAGGGAGCTGCTCGCGTTCTATCCTGACAAGGTCGAGTCGGTCGTCTCGGACTAGACCGGCGGCGCGCCTTCCACCGCCACCATCGAGGTGCTCGAACACGCCTGCCGCAGCGCCTTGGCGGCGGCGTACTCGGGCGACGACCACCACGCGCGCGCCCGCTCCATCGAGGGGAACTCGAGGACGACGAAGCGCTTCGGCTTCCACGAGCCCTCCAGCACCTCGGTTGCGCCGCCGCGCGCCAGGTACTTGCCGCCATACTTCGCGATGGAGGGAGGCGCCAGCGCCTTGTAGCGCTCGTACACGGCGGGGTCCTTCACCTCGATGTCGACGACGACGTAGGCGGGCATGGGTTCCTCCGGGATTCAGGCATGGATGGGCAAAGGGCGCGGCATTTCGAGGAACGCCCGCGCGCAATGCCAGAAGAGCTGGCGATTCAATCCGAGCGACAGGTTGTGCGCCAGGCCGGGCAGGATGCTGAACTGCCGGTCGCGGTTGGGCAGCTTGCGGTAGAAGTCGAGCAGGTCGTCCTCGGAGGCGATGCCGTCGTACTCGCCGCGGACGATCAGGCAGGGCGCCCGCACCTTCTCGGGATCGACCACCGGCAGGTGGGCGGTCATGTCCAGATAGGTGCCGGTCGGAATCGACTCGCCGTAGACCAGCTCCGCGTCGGCCAGCGCCTCGGCCACGGCCGGATCGGAAGTGCCCGGCTTGTCGCGGGTGAAGATGCTGCGCAGCATCTCGCGGTCGCGCTTGCGGCGGTTGTGCGTCCGATAATATTCGACCTGCTCGGCGCGCTTCTGCAGCGTGGGCGAGCCCTTGCCGGTATAGGTGAAGGCCATCAGCACCAGCCGGTCCACGCGCTCGGGCCGCGCCACGGCGAACGCGCCCACCCGCAGCGCGCCGGACGACTCTCCGAGGAAGTGCATCTTCTGCTGCCCGGTCTCGCGCACCACCACCTCGCTGCCGGCCTCGAGGTCTCTTGCGCCGGCGGCGATGTCCGAGTTGCCCTGCGTCTGCGAGGAGCGCCCGTAGTTCTCGTGGTCCATGGTCCAGACATCGAAACCCGCGCCGGCGAAGACGTTCATCAGCGAGTACTCGCCCTTGCCCGGAACGCTGAGGTCGAAGGTCGGTCGCGAGGAGATGGAGGAGCCGTGGACCATGAAGAGCACCGGCCTTGCCGGCTCGCCCTTGCGCGGAGCGCCGAGGCGCTTGCGGTACATGTAGAGGGAGACGTCGCCTTTCTTCGCGGTGTACTCGGCGCTCCAGATCCTGCCGGGCGCGGCGTTGGCGAGCGCGGACCGCGGCGCGAGCGCGGTCAATGCGTCCGCCGCGAGGCCGGCGCCGGCCAGCTTCATCAGGGTGCGACGGGAGCAGGACACGGCGGACCTCCTGAAGGAGCCGGGAGCTGCCGATTATGCCGCATCCTGCGAATGACTACCGCCGCGCCCGCGAAGAGCAGATCACGTTTGCTTGAACATCGACTTCGCCTTGGCCGCGAGACCTTCCAGCAAGCCCGCACCGGGAAGCTCCGGAACCTTGCCGTCGGGCGTGAGCTTGTCGATCACCACCGGCAGCACCGAGGCGAGGCCCGCCTTGACCTTGTCGGCGGACATGCCGAGCTTGCCCGCGATCTCGTCGATCTTCTCGGAGCCGAGCGCGCTCGCCACCTGATCGCCGCTGACCGGCTGGTTCTCGCCCGTCCCGACCCAGGAGGAGATGATCCCGCCCATCCCCTTGTCCTGGAACGTCGAGATCAAGCCGCCCAGTCCGCCCTTGGAGTCGTTCACGAGCTTGAGCACGCTGTCGATCAGCCCCGAGTGCTCCGCGCCGCTGCCGCCCAGCGTCTCCGTCACCTTGTTCTTCAACTGATCGAGGAAACCACCCTGGTTCATCGTGGTCGGGTCCATCTCGTCCTCCCTCGGAGCGGGGATCGGTTGATAACCATCCCCTTCGCGATGCGCCGGTGTATACGATGATGCCGAGGGCGTTTCCCCCTCGGATCCGGAGACCACGATGACCGCGTCGCGATCGATCGCTGCCGCAAGTTTTGCGTTGAGCCTCTCGCTCGTCCTGGCCGGCGGAGCTGTCGCCAGGGAGAAGGCATCCGATACCCAGGTGACCTGCAAGGACGGCACGACGAGCAAGGGCGGGCGCGGCGCCTGCCGCGGGCACGGCGGCGTGGACAAGTCCGCCTCCGCCGCCAGGGGAAGCGATGCGGCCGACAAGAGCGCGGAGCGGAAGGGCGACGACGAGCGCTCCGCCACCGTCACCTGCAAGGATGGAACGACCAGCAAGGGCGGGCGCGGCGCCTGCCGCGGGCACGGCGGCGTGGACAAGAGCGCTGCGCGAGGCGAGAGGTCCGGCGAAGACCGCGCCGACACCGCGAAGAAGGACAAGGACGACGATCGCGATCGCTCCGAGGCCAGGGACCGGAAGGACAGGGACGACGATCGTTCCGAGGCCAGGGAACGCAAGGGCGATGACGACGATCGCGATCGCTCCGAGGCGAAGACCGATCAGCGCTCGCGGAGCAAGGCGGACGACGAGGGCCGCGGGGCGAGCAAGGAGCGGTCGCGGGCCCGGGCGGACAACGACGAGAAGGAAGGGCCGGCCACCGCGAAATGCAAGGACGGCACGCTCTCGTACTCCAAGAGCCGCAGCGGCACCTGCTCGCGCCACGGCGGCGTCGCGGAGTGGCTCACCAAGGGGAATTGACGACCCCACGCCACGACCTTCAGGGAGAGAACGTACTTCATCCACCCGCGCGCGGCCGCTCTCAGAACACGAACGTGGTGTGGAGCTGCGCGGAGGAGACCGAGGCGAGCTGCGCCCCAGCCCCCCGCCACTTCCACACCCTACTTCGGCGTGACCGTGATGCTCACGCTATCGTTCGCCGGGTTTCGATCGGCCTGGGCGCCGATCGAAACCGATGCCGTGTCGGCGACGCTCTGCGCGACCGCCGGCGCCCGCACCGAGATCTGGATCGTCGCCTGGCCGCCGACCGCCAGATCGCCGAGCGCACAGCTCACCGACGCGCCACCCGCGCAGGTGCCGGCGCTGGTGGAGACCGCAAGAAAGGTGAGGCTCGAGGGCAGGACGTCGCTGAAGGTGACGCCGCCAAAGCTGGGGTACGGGCCGTCGTTCTTCACCTGGAAGGTGTAGGTGAAGGCGCTGCCGAGCGGCGGAGCGCCGCTGCTGGCCGAGCCCGTCACCTGCACGTCGGTCGGCGCCGGCGAGACGGCCTCGACGTCGTCGAGCAGGTTGAGCAGCGAGCCGCTCGCGGCCGCGCCACAGGTGTACGTGAGCGTACCGGCGACGTTCGGCCTGACCTGCGTGTCGAAGCTCACGCTGGCGCCGGGAGCGATCGACGCCACCGAGCAGATGATCTCCGGCTGTCCGCCGCCGATCCGCACGCAGCTCGCGGGGATCTGGTTGATGGTCGATTGCGGAAACGAGGCGCTGAATGTAACGGAATTCATCGCCGCGGCGGTGGTATTGGTGACGGTCATCGCGTACGCGGTGGACGTTCCTTCGACGAGCGGCGCCGCCGGCCCCATCGAGAGCGCGAGCGGCCCGGCTGCAGCGACGATGTCGGCGCTGCCGCGAGCTTGCGGCAGAGCCGTGCCGCCACAGGCGGCGAGAGCGAGAATTGCGACGAAAGCCTCAGGTAATTTCATCGGTTTGTCCCTCCTATGCGGCGGAGAGACCCGGAACCGACGCGCCGACGGACAACTTTCGAAGCGCGCTGCTCACGCTGGAGGTCTCGCGCGCGGTGAGCGGATCGGCGCAGCGCCGGTAGCGCCCTGGAGCTTCGCCGCGCTACCCTGGCGGGCCGACTCCCGCACGAGACTTTCCCTCGGGTGGAGGGCATATGAGCGAAGCAAGGAGCGTCCCCGAAGGCGCGTCCGCGGTCATCCCGCGGCTCTTCTGCCGCGACCCCGCCGCGGAGCTCGACTTCTGCAAGATCACCTTCGGCGCCGAGGAGCGAGTCCGGCGCCCCGGCGCCGATGGCCGGCTCGCGCATGCGCTGATCACGATCGGGCCGGCGATGGTGATGATCGAGAGCGAGTGGCCGGGAATCACCAACCGCGCTCCCGCGATCGACGGAAGCACGCCGGTCGCGCTCTATGTCTACGTGGCGGATGTCGATGCGGTGGTCGGCCGCGCCGCCGGCGCGGGCGGCAAGATCCTCATGCCGGCGCAGGATCAGTTCTGGGGCGATCGGACGGCATGGGTGATGGACTCGCAGGGGCACGTCTGGACGATCGCGAGCCGGATCGAGGAGACGACCGAGCAGCAGCGGCGCGAGCGGCTGTCGCGCCTGCAGGGACGACACGATTCGTGATGCGAGGTGCTGCCCGACCGTTCCCGGTCAGTGCTTGCCGAACAGCGCCCGCAGGCGCCCGCCCACTCCGCGCCCGAGCAGCGTGCGGTAGACGCGGAGCCCGGTGCTCCAGGCCTTGCGCGAGTACGGGTAGTACCAGAAGGCGGGGAAGTTCAGCCGCTCGAGGTTCACGTGGCGGACCTCGCAGAAGTCGCGCAGGCCGTGCTTGCCGTGCACCCGTCCGAGCCCCGACGACTTCACCCCGCCCCACGGCGTCTCCGGCGCCGCGTGCGTGTAGAGCGTGTCGTTGTGCATCACCGTGCCGGCGATGAGCTGGTTGGCGATGCGCTCCGCCTTCGCGCGGCTGCGGGTGAAGACGTAGGCGGAGAGCCCGTACGCCGAATCGTTCGCCAGCCGGATGGCCTCCTCCTCCGTCCGGTAGGTCATGATCGGCAGCATGGGCCCGAAGGTCTCGTCGCGGACGATGGCCATGTCGGGCGTGGTCCCGGTGAGCACGGTGGGCTGCACGAACCTCGCGCCCTCGGCGGTGACCCTGACCTCGCCGCCGGCCAGGACCTTGGCGCCGCGCGCCCTGGCCTCGTCGAGGTGGCGGCGGACGATCTCCACCTGCGCCTGCGTGGTCATGGCGCCCACGTCGACCTCGTGCTGGTTGGGCTCGCCCTGGCGAAGGCTCTGCGCCAGCTCCACCACCTTGTCGGTGAAGGGCTTCGCCACGCTCTCGTGCACGTAGACCCGCTCCACCGAGGCGCAGGTCTGTCCTGAGTTGGCGAACGCGCCCCAGGCGATCTTCTTCGCCGCCGAGTCCAGGTCCGCGTCGGGCAGCACGATGGCGGGGTCCTTGCCGCCCAGCTCCAGCACGCAGGGAATCATCTGCTCCGCCGCGGCGACGTTCACCTTGCGCCCGGTGGCGACGCTGCCGGTGAAGAGCACCATGTCGACGCCGGAGCGGATCAACTCGGCGCCGACGTCGCCCTTGCCCTGCACCACGCCGAAGAGCCCGCGGGGCAGGCCCGCCTCCTCGAAGAGGAGCCTCGTCTTTTCCAGGATGATGGGGGTGAACTCGCTCGGCTTCACCACCACCGCGTTGCCCGCCATCAGCGCGCCGACCGCGTCGCCGGTGGGGATGGAGAAGGGATAGTTCCAGGGCGAGATGATCGCGACCACCCCGCGCGGGTAGAAGCGCAGGTACGACTTCTTGTGCGGAAACATGTGCAGCGGAATCTTCTCGTCCGCGAGCAGCTTGTGTGCGCGGTTGGCGTACCAGGTGGTCGCGTCGGCCACCGGCAGCACCTCCATGAAGAGCGACTCGTTGCGCGTCTTGCCGTTCTCCCGCGTCAGGTGCTCGGAAAACTCGGCGGCGCGCGCGAGGAGCAGGTCCTTGAAGCGCAGGAGCACCTCGCGCCGCTGCGCGAAGGTCTTGCGCGCCCACTCCGCCTGCGCGGTCCGCGCCTGCCGCACCGTCTCGCGCACGTCCTGGGAGGTGGCCACCCGCACCTCGCCCAGCAGCTTGCCGGTGCCCGGCTCGAAGACGGCGAGCGTGCCGTGCGGGCTCACCGCGCCCTGGATGCGCGCGCTGTCCTGGACCTGCGGCGTGCCCTGCGGCGGCGTCTCCGCCTGGGGGGCGAGGGGCTGTGCGGACTTCTGGGACAAGGGGATTGCTTCGGACATGGCGGCTCCGTGTTCGCGACATGGGGGCGTACGCCGGCTGATGCGCGGTGTCAATTCAGACTGGCGCCTGCCTGATTTCTCATTTGACTTGCGCACCTTCGACCGGACAAACTCGCGCCCAACCGGATGCTGGGCATCGATGACATGATGCGGCTGGGCAACCAGCCGCTCGATACCCCGGCCGAGCTCACTCCCGTCGAGAAAGACGCCGCGGCGCAACCGCCCACGGTGCTCGTCGTCGATGACGATCGCTCGGTGCGGGAAGTGCTCGCGGCCGTCCTCAAGGAGGAAGGCTATCCCGTGCGGCAGGCGCCCTCCGCCGACGCGGCGCTGCAGATGCTGCGCGGGGAGGATCTGCCGCTCGTGCTCTGCGACGTGAAGATGCCCGAGCACGACGGCCTCTGGCTGCTCGACCAGATCCTCCAGCGCCATCCCCACGCGGCGGTGGTGATGCTCACCGGCTACGGCGACACCGAGAGCGCGGTGGAGTGCCTCAAGCGCGGCGCCGCCGACTACCTGCTCAAGCCGCCGCGGGTGACCGAGCTGGTGCGCGCCATCGAGCGCGCCTGGAGCAAGAGCCGGCTCACCTCCACGCGCGCCCGCTACCACCAGGGCCTCGCGCGCCGCGTGTGCGAGCGGACCGCCGAGCTGACCCAGGCGCTGCAGGGCATCGCGCACGCCTACTCGAACACGCTGCACGCCTTGGTGCACGCCCTGGACGCGCGCGAGCACGAGACCAGCGATCACTCGCAGCGCGTGGTGCGCTACACCGTGGCCATCGCCCACAAGATGGGCATTCCCGAAGGGGAGCTGGAGGACATCGGCCGCGGCGCGCTCCTGCACGACATCGGCAAGATCGGCGTGCCCGACAGCATCCTGCTCAAGCCCGGGCCGCTCACGCCGGCGGAGTGGGTGGAGATGCGGCGGCACCCCGACGTGGGCTTCCACATCCTCGAGCGCATCGACTTCCTGCGCCCCGCGGCCGAGATCGTCCTCGCGCACCAGGAGCGCTACGACGGCGGCGGATACCCGCGCAAGCTCAAGGCGGAGCAGATTCCGCTCGGCGCGCGCGTGTTCATGATCGCCGACACGCTGGACGCGATGACCAGCGACCGCCCCTATCGCAAGGCCGCCAGCTTCGCCGACGCGCGCAAGGAGATCGCGCGCTGCGCCGGCACCCAGTTCGACCCGTGCTGCGTGGAGGCGTTCGCCGCCATCACCGACGACGAGCTGCACACGCTGCGCCAGAAGGTGAAGTAGTGGAGCTGACTCTCACGCCGCGCGCGGCGGAGGCCGTGCTGGCCCGCGCCAGCGCCGCCGAGTTGGGCAACTGGCTCCTGCGCGTCGCGGTGGTGGCGGGCGGATGCAACGGGCTCACCTACGACCTCTACTTCGTCGACGCGGCGGGGCCGGAGGACACCGTCGTCCAGGCCGGCCCGGTTCGCGTCGCGGTCGATCCTGCCAGCGCGGCCCTGCTCGACGGCACCGTCATCGATCTGTCCTCGGGCCCCTTCTTCCAGTTCAAGAACCCCAGGGCCCGCAAGAGCTGCTCCTGCGGCGCCAGCTTCGAGACGTAAGCCATGCCGAAGATCCTCCGCACGGGAGCGGCGCTCCTCACGCTGGCCGTCCTCATTTGCCTGGTGGGGTTCGTCCACGCGCGGGTGTCGGGAGGCCCGGCGGAGGCGGCGCGGCCCTGGATGTACGGGCTGCTCGTCTGCTTCGGCGTGATGGCGCTGGCGGCGGCGTACATGGCGCTGGTCGGCGCGTACCACACCGTGCTGGCGCTCTTCGGCTGGGACGGCGGCCCGGGCATTTTGCGCAAGAATCCGCATTACGTCCCGGGCAGCGACGAGCCGCAGGCCGACGGCACGCCGATCGAGCAGCAGCGGTAGAATGTGGCCGGATAGCGCGGTCGTGCGTCATCTTGCCATTCGGGGAGGGCACCCATGCGTCGCTGGATCATCGCACTTCCGGCCGTCTTGATGGCCTGTGGCTCTCTCGACGGGTCGGGGGATCTACCTGTCCTGCCACAAGCGCTGAAGGCCGCGTGCGGCAGCGCACAGCCCGCGGCGTCTTCGGGAACCTGCTTTGCCGGCGTGGACTATCTGCATTTTCCGCCCGGCGCCATCTTTCAGGTCCGATCGGACGGCACCGTGGCGACGCTGTATCAGCGCGCGGCCGATTCTTTGACCTCCTATGCGCAGGCGCCGGACGGCACCGTCTACTTCACCAATGCGGTGAACGGAACCGCCCTCTACAAGATCGACGGAACCGGCGAGTCCATCGTCTATCAGCACTCCACGTACGTGCGCATGGTTCGAATCGATTCGAAGGGACAGGTCTATTTCAACGAAAGCTCCGGCGCCGGAGCGGACGGAACCATCTACAGGCTCGTCAACGGCGCTGCGGAAGTCTTCTACAGGGTCAATCTGGCCACCGTGGGCGGCTTCTGGGGCGACTTCGGTTTCGACCGCGAAGACCGGCTCTGGTTGAGCTCGAGCAACCAGATCCCGTCGAGGCTCTACCTGGTCGTCGATGGCGTTCCACAGCTCGTCTACCGTTCCAGGCAGACGGCATTCATGGGCTTCCGCTTCCTCAGCGACACGAAGGTGCTCTTTGCCGGACAGGACAGCTTCTTGCGCCAGCTCGACTTGTGCACCGGGAAGTTGACCGAGGTGTACGCGGTGCAGGGCAGTCTTCAGGCGCAAGACGTGAACACCTGCCCCCGCTGACTCCTGAGCCCGGGAAGGGGCGCGCGTTCATTCGTCGCGCGCCAGCGCCCCCAGCAGCGGCTCGCGGCGGGTATCGCAGAGGTGCGCGGCCAGGCCCAGGAGCGCCGGATAGGCGATGCCGATGGCGATCAGCTCACCGGTATAGGCCGCGTAGAGCTGCATCCCGGTGAGCCTCGACAGCGCCCACGGCGCCCAGGCTGCGCCCGCGAGCAGCGCCATGGCCACGAGGCGCGAGCCGATGGGACCGGCGCCGCGCACGCGCCGCAGCCTCGCTCCCCGCACCGGCACCGGGAACCAGGCGCTGACCAGGTTGCCGAAGGTGGCGAGGAGCGGAAAGGTGGCGGCGTGAGCGCAGAGGCCGATGGCAAACTGGCCCGCCCCGATCCGCCCGCTGTATGCAGCGACCACCGCGAGCAAGAGGAAGATGGCGAGCGAGAACGCATACGCGACGGCGTTCTTGGCGGCGAGCACTGCGCGCAGCGACACCGGCCAGAGGAAATATCCACGCACCGCCGAGGCATCGCGGCCGAAGGCGTTGGTGGCGATCTCCAGGACACCCAGGTGCGCGTAGACGGCGGCGATGAGGAGCGGCTCCGGGCCGGGGAGCACCGCGCGCACCAGCAACAGATACGCGACGGGCACCACCACGAGCTGGAGCCAGCCCACCCGGATCACCGTCTTCGCTTCCTTCTCCAGAAGGGCGGAGAAGCGCGAAGAGAGGAGCGGCAGCCGCCAGGAGCGCGCCGCGCGCCGAGGCCCCTGTCCGCTCTCCGGCGGCGCCGACAGCTCGCGCTGCGAGAGCGCGTGCGCTGCGACGCTGCAGAAAAGCCCGAGCAGCGCGAGCAGGAGCGCGGGGCCGAACGCCCGGAGTGGTCGGGAGAGCGAGAGCTCCTGCGCGGTCGCCGCCATCCAGCCCGGCGGCGTCCAGGCGATGCGATGCCAGTTCTCGCGGGAGAACAGCGCGATCAGACCGTGCTGCCCGGGCAGCGCCAGCGAGGCCTGGAAGGCAACCACTCCTCCGAGCACGATGGCGATGGAGAATGTCCGGCGCAAGATCGGACGCGCATCGAAGAAGGCTGCCACCGCGGAACCGAGGTGTAGCGCGCCGACGGTGGCCCAGACCGCGAGCGCCTGCGCGACCAGCATGGCCGGCGCGGCGGGCGCCGACGGCAGCCGCGCCAGCGCCACCGCGATACAGGCGAGCGGCGGGTAGAGGACCAGCCAGAGCGGGTCGAAGAAGAGCACCACCAGATTCATGGCGCTCACCAGCCGCGCGCTCACCGGAAGGCTGCGCAGGCGGCGGGGATCGAGAAAGCCCTGCGGCTGCGCCAGCGCGAGCACCCCGAACCAGAGCCGGCCCGCGAGCGCGAGCGACGTCCAGGCGGCGAAGACGACGAGCGGCCCTCCGCGCTCCTCCAGGCGGTGCGGGACACGCCGAAGCTCCTCCGCCGAGGCGAACACCAGCGCGCAGAGCGAAAGGCTGAAGAACCCCGCCATTGCCGCCGCGATCAGGCCGATGACCGCGCGGCCCCACTGCCGCTCGCGCACGAATCGCCGCAAAGAAAGCTTCGCGCGCAGTCCTACCAGAGCGCGCGCCTGCTCGATCGAAGAGGCGGTCACGGCAGGAAGGAGAGCGCGCGGGTGGCGCCGCGGCCCTCGCCCACGAGCTTCACGAACGCGTCGGTCAGCGACGCCGCCCCGGGCACCGCCTGCACCACTCCGGCGAGCGTGCCCTGCGCCACCAGCCTGCCGCGGTGGATGACGCCCACGTGGTCGCAGAGGCGCTCCACCACCTCCAGCACATGGGAGGTCAGGAACACTGTGAGGCGCCCGCGCTTCACGAGATCCGAGAGCAGCGCCGTGAGCGACGCCTTGGCCACCGCGTCCACTCCCTCGAACGGCTCGTCGAGAAAGAGCAGCTCCGGGCCGTGGATCAGCGCGGCCGCGAGCGCGAGCTTCTTGCGCATGCCGAAGGAGTAGTCGGCGATCAGCTTGCGGGCATCGCCGGCGAGCTCCATGGCCGAGAGCAGCTCGTCGGCGCGGCGCCC
>DATDMU010000064.1:0-5766 GCA_036518615.1 Myxococcales bacterium | reverse complement strand
GCCTCGTTCGTGCTCAAGGGCGCGCACAGCGTGGTCGCCGATCCGGAAGGCGCGACCGCGGTGTGCGCCGCCGGAAATCCGGGGATGGCCACCGCCGGGGCAGGCGACGTCCTCACCGGCATCGCGGCCGCGCTCTTCGCCCGGCGCGGCGGGGTGGGCGGCACCGCGGAGCGCGCCCGGCTCGCCGTCTTCCTGCATGCCATGGCGGGCGATCTCGCCGCCGCGGAGCTCGGCGAGACGCCGCTGATCGCCACCGACATCGTCCGCACCGGGCTGCCGCGGCTGTTCCGGCGCTGGCAAAGATGACCCGCGAGCTGCTCCTCGAGGATCCCGCCGCCACCCGCGCGCTCGGGCGCAAGCTCGGCGCGGCGCTGCAACCGGGAGACTTCGTCGCCCTGATCGGCGATCTGGGCGCGGGGAAGACTCTGTTGGTGAAGGCGGCGGCGGAGGGAGCCTGCGCGGAACCCGCGAGCTCTCCCAGCTTCGCGCTGGTGAATCTCTACCGCGGCCCGGTGCCGCTGCAGCACGTCGACCTGTACCGGCTGTCCGGACCCGCCGAGCTGTTCGCCCTCGGCTTCGACGACCTGCTCGCGGAGCCCGCCGCTACCCTCTGCGAGTGGGCCGACCGCGCCGGCGCGGCGCTTCCCCCCGATCGCCTCGAGGTCGCGCTCGACCATGCCGGCCCGACCGCCCGGATGGTTCGCCTGCGCGCCACCGGCCCGCGCGGAGAGCGGCTCCTTCGCGTCCTTCTCGACTAAGCGGCGCGGGCTACCGGGGCGAGAGCGACATCACCTTGAGGCGCAGCTCGTGGTCCACCGCGACCAGCGACTCGTCGGGCAACAGCCGCCAGGCGCGTCTTCCGCCCGGAGGCGGCTCGCCGGGATCCTCGCTCGCCACCGCCACGTAGGCGCAGCGCCCGTCGCGGTCGGGCGCAGGCGAGGAGAGAAAGAGCGTGCGCCCGCGCCTGCAGGCGAGCAAGAGGCGCCCGTCGGTGGCGAGGAAGGTGGTGCTGGCCTTGACCCCGTCCTGCTCGAAGATCTCCCGCAGGAGCGCCACCGTCTCCGCCAGCGCCGCGGTCGCAGAGGCCACGTCGGCGCGGTCCACGTCGCAGCGGCGGCGCAGCCGCGAGAGGAAGAGCAGGAAGCAGCGCTCGCTGTCGGTGTCGCCGCGCAGCTCGGCGCGCAGCGAGGGCTGGATCAGCTCCTCCAGCGCCTTCTGCCTGCGCTCCCAGTCGGGCAGCGTGCCGTTGTGCGCGAAGAGCCAGCGGCCGCGCTGGAACGGATGCGTGTTCTCCGCGGCCACCTTGCCCACGCTGGCCTTGCGCACGTGGGCGAGCACCGTATGCGCGCTCAGGTACTGCGACAGGCGCTCGAAATCGGCGTCGCCGTGAGCGGGAGTGAGACTGCGCACGACCCGCGGCGCGCTGCTCTCGTACCAGGCCAGGCCCCAGCCATCGGGGTGCTCGCGGCTCTGCACCCGCAGGGCGTTGGCCCCGTGGAACAGCTCGTGGGAGACGGCGCCGGGCTCGCGGGAGCGGCACCCGAACAGGCGGCACATTGCAACCCGGAAGTGTAGTGCAGGATGGTGGGTGGGGACTCCGTAATTTTCTTGGGCGCGCGGCACCGGGATGGGAGGATTGGCTCCATGTGGGCAGCGCTCGCAGCGGCCGTTCTCGCCACGGCGCCTCCCCCGGTGGTGGCGCTGTTGCCGCTGCATCCTCTGGGCGCGCCGCCGGACATGGTGAAGGCGCTGGAGGTGACGCTGCGCAACGAGCTGTCGCAGCTCGGCGAGGCGCGGCTGGCGAAGGAGTCGGAGGTGGCGGCGGCGCTGCGGCGCGAGCCCGGCTGCGCGGCGCGGATCTCCTGCTCCGCCGCCGCCGCGCTGCACGCCGGCGCGCGCCAGCTCATCGTGGGCACCACCAGCCAGCTCGGCGACTCGTTCATGATCGACCTCAAGCTCCTCGACGCGAAGAGCGGGCAGGAGCTGCGGCGCGCGACCTTGCCGGTCAGCGGATCGGAGAGCGCGCTGGTCGAGACCATGCGCGAGGCCGCCGTCAAGCTGCTGGCGCCGTCGCGTTTCGTCGGGTCGCTGCGGGTGGAGGTGCCGGGCGCGGGCGGAGCGGCGCTGTTCATCGACGGCCGGCCAGCCGGCACGCTGCCGCTGTCGCAGCCGCTCTCCGGCCTGGTTCCCGGCCAGCACGTGGTGCGGGTGAAGGACAAGCAGTCGGAGACCAGCTCCTTCGTCGAGGTTCGCTTCGGCCGCACCACCGAGGCGAGGCTCGAGCTGGGCGCGGCGCCGGTCGTCGCCGTGCCTGCTGCAGCCCTTCCCGTGGCCGTGGCGCTGGAGGCGCCGCGCAAGCCGGCCTGGGTGAGGCCCGCCGCCATCGCCGCGCTGGGGGCTGGCGTCGCGAGCGCGGTGGTGGGCATCGCGTTGCAGGCCCGCGCCGATTCCACCGCATCGGACCCGACCCGGCGCGCAATCGCCGGCGCCGATGGCGACGCCAACCTCGCGCGCGGGTTCTACGTGGCCGCGGCGGTGCTGGCAGCGGCCGGAGGTGGGCTCCTGTGGTGGGACCTGCACACCGACTCGCTCGGCGTGCAGACGCGTTTCTGAACCGCGTCCGGAAACCTGCCGCGCCCGCGCCGCCGTGCTAGCGTTTCGCGGTCGGTCCCTTTCCACAGGAGCAGCCTTGCCCCGGCGCGCCGCCCTCTGCCTCGTCTCCCTCGCCCTGGCTGGCTGTCATCGGACCACCGGGCCGGACGAGAACTACCAGCGCGCCTCCGCGCTCTATCAGCAGCTCTATGCAACCCAGCTCGACGACGCCTACGGCGATCCGAGGATGGACGAGGTGGTGGCGCTCCTGCGGAAGGTGGACGGCCGTTCGGTGGACGCGCAGCCGGCGGAGAAGATGCTCGGGACCATCCAGCGCGGGCGCGAGGCGCTCGCCAAAGAGCGGGCCGAGCGCGAGAAGCTCTCCGCAACGGCGGCGACTCCAACCCAGGGCAGCATCGACCCGGAGCAGGTGTTGGCCGCCGGCGCCGCGGACGCCGGCACCTCCGAGCAGGATCCATTCGGACCGGGAGCCTCCATCGCCGACCTGAACACGCAAACCGGTGGATGCCTGGTGGACAACGAGCCGTTCAACGAGCAGGGAACGGGCAAGACGGGCACCGTCTACCGCGTGGCGCCGTCGGAGGGTTGCAGGAGCAAGCTGCCGGGCTTCGCCGGGCAGGCGGTCCTGGTCTCCGAGGGGAAGATCTACCGGCGCATTCCCGATCCGCGGCCGCCGGAGCCGCAGCGGCCCGCCGCAGCGCCGGATGCAGGAGCGCCGGCACCTGCCGCCCGCCCGCGCCCGGCGGCCCCCGCAGAGAGCCAGGATGCAGGCGAGCCGCAATACCGGCTCCGCATCCCCGGTGCGCCCCAGCCGGGCGCCGCGCCTCCTCCCGCCGAGGGACAACCGCAATAGCGTTCCGCGGCGCTCCCTGCTAGACAACGCAGCCCGATGCCGGAGCTGTCGTACACGCTTTTGCGCCTCTTGCCCAAGAACACGCTCTCGCGCGCCGTCGGCGCGGCGTGCCGCATGAACGCCCCCAGGCCGGTGATGCGCGCGGTGATCCGCGCCTTCGCCAGGAAGTACGGCGTGGACGAGAGCGAGGCGGAGCGGCCCATCGACGAGTACCCGACCTTCACCGAATTCTTCACCCGCCGCCTCAAGCCGGGAGCGCGCGCGATCGCGCCCGGAGAGCTCCTCCCCGTCAGCCCTGTGGACGGCACCGTGGGCGAGCTGGGCGACATCGTCGCTTCCCGCCTCTACCAGGCCAAGGGCAAGCACTACACGCTCTCCGAGCTGATCGGCGGCCCCGCTGCCGAGGAGGACGCGCGCCAGTTCGAAGGCGGCGTCTTCTGCACCATCTATCTCGCCCCTTACAACTACCACCGCATCCACGCGCCGCTGGGAGGAGAGATCGCGGGCTACGTCAACATGCCGGGGCAGCTGTGGCCGGTGAATCCCACCGGGGTGCGCAACGTGGAGAAGCTCTTCTGCGTGAACGAGCGCCTGACCACGTTCTTGCGCACGCCGCGCGGGCCCTGCGGCGTGGTGGCGGTGGGGGCCACCAACGTGGGGCGCATCCGCGCGCTCTACGACGACGTGGTGACCAACGCGCGGCGCACGCGGCGCGAATCGCGCAGGATGTACGAGGCGCCGCGGCGGGTGGAGAAGGGCGCGGAGCTGGCCGTCTTCGAGATGGGCTCCACCGTGGTGCTGCTCTTCGCGCCGGGCGTGAAGCTCGCCGCGCGGCTGGTGCCCGGCCTTGCGGTGAAGCTGGGCGAGGCGCTGGAATGAGCCAGAAGATTCGCGGGGTGAAGGGCACGCGCGACGTGCTGCCCATCGACACCTACGTCAAGGACGCCGACCCCTGGGTCCGGATCGGCCACTACCATCTGGTGGAGCAGGCCGCGCGCGACCTCTTCCCGCTCTACGGCTACCGCGAGGCGCGCACGCCGGTGCTGGAGCGGACCGAGCTGTTCGTGCGCGGCATCGGGGAGGTGACCGACATCGTCGGCAAGGAGATGTACACCTTCGACGACCGCGGAGAGTCGGTGACCATGCGGCCGGAGAACACCGCCTCGCTGGTGCGCGCCTACGTCGAGCACAACGTCAACCAGCAGGAGCCGGAGACCAAGTGGTGGTACCTCGGGCCCATGTTCCGCCGCGAGCGCCAGCAGCGCGGCCGTTATCGCCAGTTCACCCAGATCGGAGTGGAGGCGTTCGGCAGCGCCGGGCCGCGCATCGACGCGGAGCAGATCGAGCTGCTCGACACCTGGCTGCGCGCGCTGGCGGTGCCCTTCGAGATGCACCTGAACACGCTCGGCGACGCGAACTGCAGGCCCAGGTATCGCGAGGCGCTGCAGGGCTACCTGCGCGCGCACGTCGAAGAGCTGTGCGACGACTGCAAGAAGCGGGTGGAGACGAATCCCATCCGCGTGCTCGACTGCAAGAACCCGAAGTGCGCCGGGGTGGCCGCCGGCGCGCCTGCCATGGAGCAGTTCCTCTGCGAGCCCTGCCGCGCGCATTTCGCCGGCGTGCAGGACGCGCTGCGCGCCGCCGGCGTGCCCTTCGTCGTCGACGCGAAGCTGGTTCGCGGGCTCGACTACTACACGCGCACCACCTACGAGGCCATCGCCACCTCGGGCCTCGGGGCGCAGAGCACCGTGGCCGGTGGCGGGCGCTACGACGGCCTGGTCCGCGAGCTGGGCGGCGGCGACGTTCCCGGCATCGGGTTCGCCGCGGGGGTGGAGCGGCTCGCGCTCCTGCTCGCGCAGCAGGGGAAGGAACGCGAGGTGAGGCCGGTGCTCTTCATCGCGCCCCTCGGCGACGCCGAGGCGGCACGCGCCGACGCGCTCGCGCACCAGCTTCGCTCGGCGGGCCTGGCGGTCGAGGTGAGCTTCCGCAAGGCGAACCCCGGCAACCAGCTCAAGCGCGCCGATGCGCTGGGCGCGCGCTTCGCTCTGGTGCTCGGGGATCAGGAGCTGAAGACCGGCCGCGCACGGCTCAAGGAGCTGAAGACCGGCGCGCAGCACGAGGTCTCGCTCGACGCGCTCGCCGCGGAGCTCGCGCGCCTTTAGACAGCATGGTTGGACCAGCGCTCACGCGAGCGTGGGTTACGCGACCCACCTTGTGGAGAGCTGCGCAGAGCCACAGCGGGAGGCTGGTCCATGCAAATGGTGCGCTTCGTCGGTCTGGACGTCCACAAGGACAGCATC
>DATDMU010000063.1:0-9307 GCA_036518615.1 Myxococcales bacterium | reverse complement strand
CGTGGCCATGGGCGTGCGCGCGGCATTGGTCGTGGGCGTGGCGGTGCCGGTGACGCTCTCGCTCACCCTGCTCTCCACGTATCTGATGGGCTACACGCTCAATCGCGTCACCCTCTTCGCGCTCATCTTCTCCATCGGCATTTTGGTGGACGACGCCATCGTGGTGGTGGAGAACGTGCACCGGCACCTGCACCTGCCCGGGCGCCGCCGCTCCTTCGCGCGCACGGTGGTGGAGGCGGTGGACGAGGTGGGCAACCCCACCATCCTCGCCACCTTCACCGTCATCGCGGCCATCCTTCCCATGGCGTTCGTGCGCGGCCTGATGGGACCCTACATGCGGCCCATTCCCACAGGCGCGAGCCTGGCGATGATCTTCTCGCTCCTGATCGCCTTCGTGATCAGCCCCTGGGCGGCGCTGCGCGTCTTCCGCAAGGAAGCGCACCTGCCGGAGCGCGACCCGAGCGGGCTGCACCCCGCCGACCCGATGCGGGAAGCGGCGGAGCCCGAGCGCGAGGAGACGGCTCCGGCCGAGACGTGGCTCACGCGCACCTACCGCAGGCAGATGTCGCTGCTCCTGCGCTCGCCCAAGGCGCGCTGGGGATTCTTCGCGCTGATCGTGCTGCTCTTCTTCGGCTCGATGGCGCTTTTGGGCCTGGGCGCGGTGCGGGTGAAGATGCTGCCCTTCGACAACAAGTCGGAGCTGCAGATCATGCTGGACCTGCCCGCGGGCGCGGCGCGAGAAGAAGCGGTCGCCGTGGCCCAGCGGATGGCGCGATCGCTCCTCGCCGAGCCGGAGGTGCGCGACGTCCAGGTGTACGCGGGCGTGGCCTCGCCCTTCACGTTCCTAGGCATGGTGCGCCACGCCTTCTTCCGCGAGGCGGCGGAGCAGGCCGACGTGCAGGTCAACCTGGTTCCGAAGGGCGAGCGCAAGGCGCAGAGCCATGCCTTCGCGGTGCGGGTGCGGCCGGCGCTGCAGAAGATTGCGCAGGCCGCGGGCGGCCGCGTGCAGGTCTGGGAGATTCCGCCGGGGCCGCCGGTGCTGGCCACGCTGGTTGCTGAAGTGTACGGGCCCAGCGAGAAGGAGCGCGAGCGCATCGCGCAGGCGGCGCTGGAGGCGTTTCGCACGACCGACGGCGTGGTGGACGTGGACTCGACCCTCACCGCCGCGGCGCCCAAGCTGACGCTGCGGGTGGACCGCGAGAAGGCGGCGCTCCACGGCGTGCAGCCTGCCGCGGTGGTGCAGACGCTCTTCGCCGCCGGAGCGGGAATGCCGCTCGGCAGCTTCCACGCGGACCGCGGCTCGACGCAGGTGCCGGTGCTGCTGCAGCTTCCGGTGAACGACCGCACCCGCTCCGACACGCTGCTCGCGCTCACCGTGCCGGGCGCGCGCGGGCCGGTGCCCCTTTCCGAGCTGGTTCGCGCCGAGGAGGGCCGCGAGCACCGCGCCCTCTTCCACAAGAACCTCAAGCCGGTGAGCTACGTGTTCGGCGATCTGGCGGGCACGGTGGAGAGCCCCGTCTACGCGCTCTCGGCGCTGGACAAGAAGCTCGCGCCGCTGCGCTCGGAGCGCGGCGAAGTGATTCCACATTACGGGCTATCGCATCCTCCGGACAGCGAGCGCGCCGCATTGAAATGGGACGGCGAGTGGCACATCACGCTGGAGGTCTTCCGCGACCTGGGCCTCGCCTTCGCGGCGGTGCTGATCCTCATCTACGTGCTGGTGGTGGGGTGGTTCCAGAGCTTCGCGGTCCCGCTGGTGATCCTGCTGCCCATTCCCCTCTCGCTCATCGGCATCCTGCCGGCCCACGCGCTGGCCGGCTCGTTCTTCACCGCCACCAGCATGATCGGCTTCATCGCCGGCGCCGGCATCATCGTGCGCAACAGCATCATCCTGGTGGACTTCATCGAGCTGAAGCTGCGCGAGGGCATGCCGCTCGCGCTGGCCGTCGAGGAGGCGGGGGTGGTGCGCTTCCGCCCCATGCTGCTCACCGCCTCGGCGGTGCTGGTGGGCAGCGCCGTGATGCTCGCCGACCCCATCTTCCAGGGCCTCGCCATCAGCATGATGGCCGGCGAGGTGGCCGCGACGCTGCTCTCGCGCATCGCCGTGCCGGTGCTCTACTTCCTGCTCGCCCGCCGCGGCCGCGCCGCCACGCTGCAGCGCGAGGGCGCGCGGCAGGCCGAGGAGATCTTCCCACCCGCTCCCGAACCGGAGCTGCAAGCCATGAGGAATGTGTCATGACCGTCCCCCGCATCGTCCACGCCTTTGCAGGAAGCATGATCCTGATCTCGCTGTTGCTCTCGCAGACCGTGAGCCCCTGGTGGCTCCTGCTCACCACCTTCGTGGGGTTGAACCTCTTGCAGAGCGCCTTCACCGACTGGTGCCTGCTCGCGCGCATCCTGCGCAGGGCGGGAGTGCCGGAGAGCGCGGCCGGCGGCGCGTGAACCGCCTCGCCCGCGCCCTTCCTGGCGGTCCGGTTGCTCCAGCCGGGGCGATGTGCTGTCATTCGGCGGGGGATCGAGGCATTGCGCCTCGATTGAATCTGCTCGCGGTGACGCATGAGCTACGATTTCTTCTTCAGCTACAGACGCGCCGATTATGACGACTACCTGAAGAGGTTCTTCGAGAACCTGTGCGCCGCCGTCTGCACGCGGCGAGGCGTCGACCCGAAGAATGGGCCTCCGGTCGGCTACCGCGACATGGAGGAGATCCCCGCCGGCAGCGACTGGAACGACGAGCTCAAGCAAGGCCTGCAATCGAGCAAGGTCTTCGTCGCCATGCTGTCTCCGGGATATTTGTCGAGCCCTCATTGCGGCAGGGAATGGGCAATCTTCGACATGCGGCGCGCCCAGGCGGCGCGGGGCGGGAGGCTGGCGCCGGTGCTCAAGCCGGTGCTCTGGTTTCCGCCGCAGAGGGAGCCGTCCCGCATCTCGGCGACGCAGCGGTTCGTCCTGCCGGCGGCGGACAGCATCTACAACCAGAAGGGCGCCCTCTTCCTGCTCAAGCGATTGAACGACCACAACACGGAATACGAGAACCTCATCGACACGCTCGCGGACCAGATCGTCGGCGACGGCGACGCGGCGGCCCTGCCACCGCTGGACGCTCTTCCGGCTGCCGCTTCGGTCGCGCCGGCGTTCGCCGCTCCGCCGCCGGCCGGCGCCGTCGCGCCCGCGCCCACCACCGGAAAGGGGCCGAACCACGTGCGGCTCATCTACGTGACGGTCTCGCCCCAGGACGTGGGCGGCGCGCGCGACCCCGCGCCATATCTCGACGAGGGCGGCACGGACTGGAAGCCCTTCCTGCCGGCAGAGAAGACGCGCGTGCACGTGCTGCTGCAGGGGGCGGTCGCGAATGCAAGGCTCGACTGCGACACCCATGCGGTCGCCTTCGGCGCCGATCTGGAGGAGCAGATCCAGGACGCCTGGCAGGCGCGCAACATCGTCGTCCTGGTGGTGGACGGCTGGAGCGTCCAGTGGAACCAGGAATATCGCGACCGGCTGAAGAAGATCGACGGCCGCCTGGATTACCACTGGTCGGTCCTGGTGCCCCGCAACAAGCAGGATCCGGACGAGGAGGCGGCGCGCAGCCGGATTGCCGCCGCGCTGGCGGAGGCGTTCGATCGGCACGCGAACTTCACGCGCGACCCGCTCTTCTACCGGGACGGCATCGAGTCCGCCGAGGAACTCACCGCCGCGGCCATCGAGGTGATCTCGCGCCTGAAGGGCGAGATCATCAAGCGCGCGCCGCCCGTGCTGCCGGTCCCGGTGGGCCCGGCCAAGAGCATCCTGTCCGGACCTGGTCAGGGACCGTGACGGCCAACGCTCCGCGGCGACCCGGCCGCATCCTGACCTTCTACTCGTACAAAGGCGGGACCGGCCGCTCGATGGCGGTGGCGAACCTGGCGTGGATCCTCGCCTCCAGCGGCAAGCGCGTACTGGCCATCGACTGGGACCTGGAGGCGCCCGGGCTGCACCGCTATTTCCGTCCCTTCCTCGTGGACAGCGAGCTGGGCTCTTCCGAGGGTCTGATCGAGCTGGTGGAGGCCTACGCGACCCGCGCGGTGTCGCCCTCCGAGACTGCGGAGGAGACGCGCCCCGACTGGTACGTCGGCTACGCCGATTACACGCCTTATGTCGTCTCGATCAACTACGATCACTTTCCCCGCGGCGGAAAGCTCGACCTGCTTCCGGCGGGGCGGCAGAACGACGCCTACGGGGTGAAGATCTCCTCGTTCAACTGGCAGAACCTCTACGACCGCCTCGGGGGAGGCGCCCTCTTCGAAGCCTTCAAGGCGCGCGCTCGCTCGGAGTACGACTTCGTGCTCATCGACAGCCGCACCGGCGTCAGCGACACGGCCGGCATCTGCTCGGTGCAGATGCCCGATGCGCTGGTGGTGTGCTTCACCTTGAACAACCAGAGCATCCGCGGAGCGGCCGCGGTGTCGCTCTCGGCCCGCAAACAGCGACAGAAGCTGGAGCGGGATCTGGCCGCGGCCGGCAGGGAAGGCGCGCTCGCCGACACCCGTCCATTCCGGATCTTCCCGGTGCCGATGCGCGTCGAGAACGGCGAGAAGGATCGCCTGGCGCTGCGCCAGGCGTACGCGCGCCAGGTGTTCGCGCCGCTCCTCGATCATCTTTCGCCCACCGAGGTGGGCTCCTACTGGTCCACCGTCGAGGTGCCGCATGACCTCTACTACTCGTACGAAGAGGTGCTCGCGACGCTGAAGGACGACCCGGAAAAGCCCACCAGCGTCCTCGCCGCATATCTCCACCTGACGAAACACATCACCGACGACGAGATCCGCGAGTACCGTCTCAACCTTCCGCCGGAAGAGCGCCAGAAGTACCTCGAGGCGTTTTCGCGGACGGCAGAGTCGCTGCCCGCCGCCGCGGCGGCGCCCTCGACCGAATCTCCGGGCCAGGCGCTGATCCGCAGGGCGGAGGCGGCCTACGCGTCGCTCGACGAGCCGAAGCGCGCCGGCGCCATGGGAGTCCTCACGCGGCTCGTCCGCCTGGGGGAATCGGAAGAGGGAGGTGGAATCAGCCGCGCGCGCATACCGCTGACCGCCTTCAGCGACGACCAGAAGGAGATCCTTTCCCACTTCGCCCGCGAACAGGTCGTCACCCTCTACGGCGCAGCGAACCTGGGAACGAATGGCAAATTCGCGTCGGTGCCGAGCGCGCTGCTCGCCGACGAGCAGCTCGCCGTCTCCTGGCCACGGCTGGTCAAGGCGGTCGAGGCGGACCGCGAATTTCTCCTCTGGCGCCAGCGCCTGCGCACCTATCTGGAAGACTGGAAGCGAAGCCGCCGCGATCATGGAGCGCTGCTCAGCGGGCCGCCGATGAGCGAAGCGGTGAGCTGGGCGCTGAAGCGGTTCGACGACCTCAACGAGGAGGAGCGGGCGTACATCGACGCGAGCAAGGCCGGTGCCTCCGTCGCCGCGGGGCCCGCGAGGCGATCGCCGCGGTTCGCCGCGGGGGCAGCGGCTGCAGTCGTCATCGTCGCCGGCGTGGTGCTCTGGCTGTGGCGCTCTCGTCCGCGCGCGGACGCGCCGGACCCGCAGCGCAAGGAGTACTCGAGCCTCGTCGCCCTGGCCATGGCCCGTCCCGACCCGGCGGAGCGCGCGCTCGCGCTCGACGAGCTGGCCCGGCGCGCCCCGGCCGAGCTGGGCGACGTCGCCATCCCGCCACCCGAAGACAAGGCGACGTGGCTGCCGTCGGCGATCCTGCGGAGCGGCGGGACGAAGACGCAAGCCCTGGCCGTCGATGCGGCCTCCGGCACCTTCGGCGTCGTCTCCGCTTCAGGCACCGTATCGCTCTGGGAGCTACCCACCCGCAAGCCCACCGTGCTCCAGGCTCCGAGCGGCAGTCCCTCACGCGCGCTGGCGCTGGCCGGCAACCGGATCGCGGTCGGCACCGACGATGGTACCGTCTATTTCTGGCCTTCGAGATCTGCCGACCCGAAGCCGCGCGTCTTCGCGACCAGGAGCAAGCAGGTCCGCGGCCTCTGGTTCGTGACCCTGGAGAAGCAGGACTGGCTGCTGGTCTCGTCGGAAGACGGGACGGTCGGCCTGTGGAACCTGGGAAAGGGGACGAGCCGCCTCTTCTATCCCAGCCGCATGAAGAGCCGGCTCCCGCTGCGGCCCTGGGACGATGTCCGCCTCTGGCCGTCCGAGGGCGCGCTGGTGGCCGTGTCGAAGGAGGCCGGCATGGAGACATGGGACGCCACGGCGCCATTCTCCTACGGCGTCCCGTGGCGGCTGCCTCCGACTACGTCGCCCGGATCGTCCTATCGTCAGTCTGTCCCCGCCCGGACGACGCCGCTCGGCTTCGCGCTCGGCGACGACGGCGTCACCGCAGTGCTGTTGGGGTCCCAGGCCACGGACGCACCCTCTGAAATCCTGATCTCCAATCGCGGGGCGGTCACGACCGAGCGCATCTCGGCCCCGTTCAAGCCGGACCTCCTCGCCCTTGGACCCGTCAGCCTGGTCGGTCTCGCGGCCGATCAACCAGCCTTCATCTACGGACCCACCCGCACGCCCGTCTTCGGCGCGCCGCCTCCGCGCCGTCCCACACGGCTGGTCCTCAACCGCGACGGGCGCACGTTCCTGGCCATTCTCGAGGACGGCCGGGCGGCGGTCTGGCAGACCGAAAAGCCGCAGGCGTTGCTCCTGATGAGCGCCGGGCCGTCAGCGATCACGGCGGCCGCATTTCTCGACGCAAAGCGCATCGCCTGTACCCACGCCGACGGCTCGCTCCGCGTGTGGGAGCTGCAATCCGGCCCCGCCTGGCCGGCATCGCTGCAGCAGGCCAGGGACCTCGCCCGGAACCTGGACGACTGCCTCTCCGAACAACTGCGCGTCGACGTTCTCGGCGACCCGGTGGAGAAGGCGCGTACCGACTACCGGGACTGTGCAATCCGCAAAGGACGGGCACCGGCTGCGGCGGCCGAATGATTCGCTACGACACGAACGGCGCCCTCGCCTCCAGGAGCGTGATCACCGCGAACACGTTCTCGCCCGCCGCCCCCTTCTCCGAGAGCCTTCCGATCTCGTCCACCTCGCGCAGCGTGCTGGATACCGTGTTGCTCACGTTCCCGCCGACGAGCTCGATCTTGCGCACGCCGGCGGAATCCCCATATCCGATCGCCACGTCGGAGTGGGACTTGCCCGACGGCTCCTTCGTCTTGTTCCCGCCGTCCCAGTAGTCCCGCTTCAGGCTCGCGTAGCTGAAGTTCCCCCCGCCGCTCCGGTTCTTGCAGAGGATGTCCCCGGGCTGGGGAATGATCTCGTCGATGCCATACAGCCAGAAGGGCCGGTCGTGGTCTTTGTTCTCGCGGTTGCGCAGCGCTCCGACGATGTAGCTGATGTGCTTCGAGGAAAACACGAACCCCATGTCCTCGGTGACCCCGGCGTTGCGCATCACCCAGCTCACGAAGGCCGCGCTCCAGGGATAGTCCTTGTCGTCGGCCGCGGACTTCGTCGCATAGGTGTTCGCCTCCGACTCGCTCAGGCCCACGCCGTCGCGCCAGTACTTCACCAGCAGATCGAAGATCTTCGGGTCGCCCTCCTTGAGCATGCCGCCCGCCGGATCGAGCCAGGCGCCCTGCTCCTCGTCGGCGCTCTTGATGATGTCGAAGCGGAGCTGCGCCCAGTCGGTGGCGAGAGCGCGCACGTATTCGCGGCCTGGCACCTCCGTGCGGATCGGCGCCACCGCCCTGCCGATGCTGCGGGCGAGCGCGCCGGCGATGCGGTCGCGATACGCGGCGCTCGCGAGCTTCGCCTCTTCCGCCGGGTCGGTGAGATAGCTGATCTCGCTGATGCAGCGCGCCGTCCGCGCATCGTGCAGGCGGTCGTCGAGCACGCTCCAGGTCCCGGGATGGAGGCCGCCGTCGGCGTGACCCAGCTCCCGCACCAGCTCTCCGCGCACGGCCTCGGCCAGCCGCCGCGAGGCCGGCCCGGCGCGGCGCGGGATCAGCACCTCGGTGCCCTGCGCCCGCGGGTCGTCTGCGCCGTTGAAGTGCAGCGAGAGGAAGACGTCGGCGCGGCGGTCCCGCGCCTGCCGCGCCCGCTCGCGCGCGCTGGGATTGGCATCCGACGAGCGGGTCAGCACCACGGTATGACCTTCCGCCTGCAGCCTTCCGGCGAGGCGCCGGCCCACGTCGAGCGTCAGCACTTTCTCCTGCGCGCCGCGCGCGCCGGTGACGCGGTTGTGGGTGGAGCCGGGCGAGTCGATGGTTCCGCCGTGGCCTGGGTCGAGGACGATGGTCGCCATGGGCGGGCGTGCAGCACGCTTTGTACCAGCGCCCGTTCACTCTGCGGCCCCGCGAAGGACCGTGCCCCGGCGGGCCCACCCTGCCCCCCGGCGTCCTGCCCGGGCGGGCAGATGCGCGCGCCATCACGAGGAAAACGCTCCGGTACGTCGCTTGCCTCAAGGGACGCGCGGAGGTGCGCATGCGGACCGTGGTTCTCGACCCGGGACATGGCGGCAAGGAGCCGCGGTCGCTCTCGACGCCGTTCGGCGTGCGCGGACCGTGCGGCACGCAGGAAAAGGAGGTCACGCTCGCCCTGGCGCGGCGCGTGCGGGCCCGGCTCGAGCCGCACCTGCGCGTGCACCTGACGCGCGACGGCGACTGCAACCTGTCGCTGGAGGAGCGCGCGGCGCTCGCCCGCAGGCTGGGGGCGAGCGCGTTCGTCTCGCTGCACGCCAACGAAGGCCGCCCGGGCGAGCGCGGGTGCGAGACCTGGGTCCATCCCCGCGCTGCGCCGCCCTCGCGAGCGCTCGCCGGCCAGGTGCAGCGCGCGCTCGCGCGGGTGATCGGCCACGGACGCGGCGTCAAGAGCGGCGGGCTTTCGCTGCTCGACCCTTCGCGCCTCGGCAGCTCGACCGACGCGTGCCTGGTGGAGCTCGACTACCTCACCGACCGCGCCGCAGAGCGGCGGCTGCGCGACGGCACGGCGCTCGACGCCATCGCCTCCGCGCTGGCCGGCGCCGTCCGCGAGCACGTCGAGCGGAGCGAGCGCTACGGCAAGACGCTGGCGCGCGTGCTCTCCGCCCCCCAGCCTTCGCCCTGCGCGCATCGCTACGAGCTCGCGAAGTCGGCGCTTCCCTCCGCGATGGCGCTGGTGAAGCAGCACCTCGCGAGCGTTGCCGGAACGAAGCCTTCGCTGATCATCCGCACCAACGAAATTCCCGCGAGCGGCGAGGTGGACGTGGCCATCCACCTCCACGGCTATTCCGGCGACGGACCTTCCATGTCGCTGCTCAACAAGGAGCCGTTCAGCGGCCTCGACTTCGTGGACCCGGA
>DATDMU010000062.1:0-42004 GCA_036518615.1 Myxococcales bacterium | reverse complement strand
GGCGTGCCGAACTGCTCGATGCGGCCGGCGTTCATCACCGCGATCTTGTCGGCGGTGGTCATCGCCTCGCCCTGGTCGTGGGTGACGTAGACGCTGGTGGTGCGGTAGGCGTCGTGCAGCCTGCGCACCTCGAAGCGCATCTCCTCGCGCAGGTTGGCGTCCAGGTTGGAGAGCGGCTCGTCGAGGAGCAGCGTGTCGGGCTCGACGATCAGCGCCCGGGCGAGCGAGACGCGCTGCTGCTGCCCGCCGGACAGCTCGGCCGGATAGCGGTTCGCCAGCGGAGCGAGGCGGGTGGTGGCGAGGATGGCGGAGACCTTCTTCTCGATCACGGCGCGGTCGAGCTTGCGCACGCCCAGGCCGTAGGCCACGTTCTCGGCCACCGTCATGTGCGGCCAGAGCGCGTAGCTCTGGAACACCATCGAGACGTTGCGCCGCTCGGGCGGCAGCGTGCGGCGCGGGGAGGACACCACGCGGTCGCCGAAGGCGATCTCGCCTTCACCGGGCTCGATGAAGCCGGCGATCAGCCGCAGCGCGGTGGTCTTGCCGCAGCCGGAGGGCCCGAGCAGGCAGACGAGCTGCCCGTCCTCGATCTCCAGCGAGACGCGATCCAGCGCCACCTGTCCGCCGAAGCTCTTGCAGAGGCCGCGCAAGCTGACCGACGCCACTCGCCCTCACTTTCCGCTGAAGACCGGCTTGCGCTTCTCCATGAATGCCTTGCGCCCCTCGATGTAATCCTGGCTGGCGAAGCAGCGCGCCACCAGCCCGGCGGCGGCGGCGAGGTTCCGCTCGCTCTCCGGCTTGAGCACCTCGACGGAGATCCGCTTGATGGCCTCGACGGTCAAGGGCGCGTTGGCGGCGATGCTTTCGGCATACTCGCCCACGAAGGCGTCCAATCCGGAATCGGGCAGCACGCGATTGACCAATCCCATCGAGAGCGCCTCGTCCGCTCCGAACTGCCGGGCGCTGAAGAAGATATCCTTGGTATACGCTGGCCCGATGGTGTCGATGAAGCGCTTGAGCCCGGCGTAGCCGTAGCCCAGGCCGAGTTTCGCCGCGGGCAGGCCGAAGCGCGCGCCCTCGTTGCAGAAGCGCAGGTCGCAGCAGATGGCCAGGTTGAGGCCGCCGCCGATGCAGTAGCCCTGGATGCGGGCGATGGTGGGCTTGGGGCAGGAGGCGAGGCCGCCGTAGACCGCCTCGGCGGCGGCGTTGTAGCGTTCCACCGCCTCTTTCGTGCCGCGCTCCTGGTCGAACTTGGAGATGTCCGCGCCGGAGACGAACGCCTTTCCCCCCGCGCCGGCCACGACCACCGCGCGAATCTCCGCGTCCCTGGCGAAGTCGTCGAGGATCCGCGCTGCGGCCTGCCACATCTCCAGCGAGACGGCGTTGTGGCGTTCGGGGTTGTTGAAGGTCATCGTGCCGATGCGGCCTTCCCTGCGCGCGAGCACCTTGTCGCCGGCGTCCATCGGGCCCTCCCTCTAGATGACCTTCGATTTCTTCAGCTCTTCGATTTCGGCGCCGGAGAAGCCGAACTCGCGCAGCACCTCCACCGTGTGCTCGCCGCGCTCGGGCGGCGCTGCAGCGAGGCGGCTGGGCGTGCGGCCGAGCGAGACGGGCTGGGCGACAACCCGCAGCGTGCCGCGCGCAGACTCGATCTCCTGCACCATGCCCAGGTGCTGGACTTGTGGATCGGCGAAGACCTGATCGATGGTGTTGATGGGCCCGCAGGGCACGCCGGCCGCGTTCAGGCGCGAGAGCCACTCGGCGCTGGAGCGCCCGGCGAGGCGCCGGTCCAGCTCGGCGTTGAGCGCGTCGCGGTTCTCGGAGCGCGCCGCCGCGGTGGCGTAGTCGGGATGGGCCATCAGCTCTTCCGCGCCCAGCGCCCTGCAGAGCCGCTCCCAGAGCACGCCGCCGACTGCGGCGATGTTGATGTGCCCGTCGCGCGTCCTGAACACGCCGGTGGGAATGCTGGTGGGGTGGTTGTTGCCGGCCTGCCTTGGCACTTCCCCGGCGTTCAGCCAGCGCGACGCCTGGAAATCGAGCATGAAGATCTGCGCCTGGAGCAGCGAGGTGGTGACCTCCTGCCCCCTTCCCGACTGCTCGCGCTCGAGCAGGGCGACGAGGATGCCGAGCGCGCAGAAGAGGCCGGCGGTGAGGTCGGCGATGGGGATGCCCACGCGCATCGGCCCGCGGCCGGGCTCGCCGGTGATGGACATGAGGCCGCCCATGCCCTGGGCGATCTGATCGACGCCGGGGCGATCGCGGTAAGGGCCGTCCTGGCCGAAGCCGGAGACGCTGGCGTAGACGATGCGCGGGTTGATGCGGCTCAGCGCCGGGTAGTCGATGCCCAGGCGCGCCTTCACGTCCGGGCGGAAGTTCTCCACCACCACGTCCGCCCTGGCCGCGAGTCGGCGGAACGCGGCCGCGCCGGCGGGCGATTTCAGGTCGAGGGTGATGGCGCGCTTGTTGCGGTGCAGGTTCTGGAAGTCCGGCCCGTGGCGCGGCCCGCCCGCAGGGTCGGCCGGCTCCAGGTGCTCGGGCAGCTCCACCTTGATCACGTTGGCGCCCCAGTCGGCGAGCTGGCGCACGCAGGTGGGCCCGGCGCGGACGCGGCCGAGATCGAGCACGACGAAGCGCGCGAGCGCCGACGATGCCTCGGGCACGGGCATGCCCACAACTCACATCAATCCCCCGAGGCGGTCAACAGCGGCGCCCGCCGCCGCGTCGAACGGGGTTCGCGGGGGGTGCGGATCGGCGAGCCGGAAGAGCCCTGCACTTTCCCGATGTTGTGCGGTTCCGGCCGTGCTCCGTGAGACATCGAGGGCGGGATCCGCTCCATTCGCAGCCAATCCCATCCGGATTGCGCATTTCACCTCGGAGGAGTCCATGAAGAAGGAAAGGGTCGAGAAGAAGCTCGTCCTGAACGTGAAGACGATCAAGCCGCTGAGCGACTCGTCGCTGAAGCAGGTCCCCGGGGCGGGCATCACGACCGCCGCCTGCGTCGGCAACCCGAGCAAGTCCTGCATCGGCTCGACCTGCAACGAAGTCTGAGCCCGCTCCCGGCGAAGGCGGCCGGCGCGCCGCACGCACCATGCGCCGGCCGCCCCGCCATTCGCAGCCTCGACGCGCATGACGATGCGACCGTTCCCCATCTCGCCGGGCGCTCCCGCGACGTCGTCGATGACGACCGCTGCGGGCGTGTCCGTGCCGGCGGAAAGACGCGGCGGGATGGCTGCCGCGGGATTCTTCCTGCTGCGAACGCCGGCGCTTCCCTTCGATCGCCTCGCAGGGTGGGGAGCGAATCTCCAGGATCGGGAGATCCTCGAAGGCCGCCTGCGCGAGATCGTCGGCGACCCGTTGGTCCGCGAAGCGGTCTTCCTCGCTTCTCCCGGACTCGAAGACGACATCGCCGTGTGGCTGCAGAGCCCCCGTTCCGGGCGCGGGCGGAAGATCGAGCGCGCGCTGGTCCGGTACTTCCTGCGGATGACGGGGCGCTGCACGCCGTTCGGGTTGTTCGCGGGATGGTCGACGGGCACCGTCGGAACCGGCTTCGACCTGACGGTGGCGCCGCGCGGTCGCTGGATACGGCGGGCGCGCCCCGACTTCGACTACCTCTGCGCGATCGCCGCCTTTCTCCTCGAACGGCCCGAATCCAGGCGCAGCGTCCGCTATCGCCCGAACGACAGCCTGTATGCGGTCGGCGGGGCCTTGCGGTGGACCCGCGCTTCGCGGAAGCCGGATGGCGCCGCGGCATACGAGCTCAGCTCGACGGAGCGGAACGCGACGCTGCAATTCGTGCTCGAGCGGGCGAAGGACGGTGCGCTCCTGCACGAGCTGTCCGAGGCGGTGGCGGGTGTGGAATCCGTCGCTGCAGGGGACGCAGCCGCCTATGTCGAACGACTGGTCGATGCGCAGCTCCTGGTTGCGGAGTTCGGTCCGTTCCTCACCGGCAAGGATCCTCTGGGCGCATTCATCGCCTCGATGCAGGAGCTGCCGGCGGGCGACGTCCTTCCGGCGCTGGAGCGCTTCGCGCGGAAGCTCGCGGAGCTGGCCGGCCCGGCGGACGCCAGGGGCGCCCTCACCTACCGGCAGATGGCGGCGCAGCTCGAAGAGTGCGCGGTGCGCCCGGAGCTCTCCCGCCTGTTCCAGGTCGACGTGGTGAAGCCCGCCCCCGCAGCAGAGCTGCCCGCCCACGTCGTCGAGGAGGTGGCGCGCGGCATCGAGGTGCTGCGGCGGCTCGCAGGGCCGCCCGGCGATCCGTTGAAGCAGTTTCGCGAGGCGTTCCAGGACAGGTACGGCACCCGGCAGGTGCCGCTCCTCGAGGTTCTCGACGAAGAAGCGGGCATCGGATTCGCCGGCCAGCGGCAGGCGGCGCCGGTGCAGGCGCCCTTGCTCGACGGCATCGAGTTGCCGCGCTCGCGGACGGCGCAGAGGCGATCGCCCGCGAGCGGGCTTGCCGGCCCGACCTTGCGGCGGATCCTCGACGGGCTGGCGCGGGGCGCGACCGAGGTCGACATCACGCCCGAGGACGGCACGGAGCCTGCGGGCCCCGCCCTGCCTCCGCTGTTCGCGGCGCTGGTCTCCATCGCGGCGGAGTCCGCCGAGGCCGTGATGCAGGGGCGTTTCCGCGTGCACCTGCGCGCGCTCTCGAGCGGGGCGCGGCTCTTCGGGCGCTTCTGCCACGCGGACCCTGTTCTGGAAGCCCGCGTCCGCGCGGCGCTGCGCAGCGAGGAGGGGCAGGCTCCGGACGCCGTCTTCGCCGAGCTGGTCCACCTGCCGCAGGGACGCCTGGGAAACGTGTCCTGCCGTCCGGTGCTGCGCGATTACGAGATCGTCTACCGGGCCCGGTCCGGCGCCGATCCCGCCCGCCAGCTGCAGCTCGACGACCTGCTCGTCTCCGTCGAAGCCGGCAAGGTCGTGCTCCACTCCCGCAGGCTGGGAAAGGAGGTGCGCCCGAAGCTGGGCAATGCGCACAACTATGCGCTCGATACGCTGCCCGTCTATCATTTCCTCTGCGCGCTGGAGACCCAGGAGGGAACCGTTCCGGCGCTCGAGCCGGGCTGGCTGGACGAGGCGACCTTCCTGCCCCGCATCGTGTCGGGCCGCGTGGTCCTCGCTCCCGCCCGGTGGCTCCTGCGCGAGGACGCGCAACGGCTCGCGGCGCTTCCCGAGCGCGGCCTGTTTGCGGCGGTGCAGGACCTGCGGGCGCGGTTGCGGATGCCGCGCTTCGTCGCCTTTCGCGAAGGCGAGCAGGAGTTGCCGCTCGACCTCGACAACCCACTCTGTGTGGACGTCCTCGGCCAGATGGCCCGTTCGCGGGACGAGATGCGGCTGGTCGAGCTGTTGCCTTCCCCCGCCGAGCTGTGCGCGACCGGCGAGGAGGGAAGGTTCGTTCACGAGCTGGTGATTCCCTTCCTGCGCGCCGGGGCGCCGCGCCCGCCGGAGCGACACCCGCGACGAATCGGGACCGCGCCGCGCTCGTTCGCGCCGGGATCCGAATGGCTCTACGTCAAGCTCTATGCCGGAGACGCGTCGCTCGACGTGCTCCTCGCCGAAGCGGTCAAGCCCGTTGCCGACGCAGCCCTCGCCTCGGGCGCTGCCGGCAAGTGGTTCTTCCTCCGCTATGACGACCCCTCCCGGCACCTGCGGGTGCGGTTCGAGGGCGAGCCGGCGCGGTTGCTCGGCGAGGTGCTGCCCGCCTTGCGGGAACGAGCCCTGTCGGGATCGTCGGCCGTCCGCCCCTGGAAGGTGCAGCTCGACACCTACGAACGCGAGATCGAGCGCTACGGAGGGCCCTCGGCCATCGCCACCGTCGAGTCCATCTTCCATGCCGACAGCGCGGCCGCCGCCGAGCTGTGCGCCCTGACCGCGGACGACGCGGGAACGCACGCGCGCTGGCGGCTCACTCTTCTGGGCATGCAGCTCCTCCTCGAGGACTTCGGCTTCGATCTCCCCGTCCAATCGGCATTCTTCAAGCGCGCGCGAACGGCGTGGTCCCGGGATCTCTTCGACGCGGAGGCGCTGCATCGCGCGCTGGGCGACCGCTATCGCTCCCTGCGCTCCGGGATCGAATCCCTCCTCGCGGGAGATCCGCCGCCTGCGCTCGCCGCTGGCTTCGGGATCCTCGCCCGGCGCAGCGAGGTGGTGCGGCCGCTGGTGTCGGCGCTGCGGCGCATCGAGGATGCCGGGTCGTGCACGCGACCGCTCGAGGAGATCGCCGGCGACCTGCTGCACATGCACGTGAACCGCATGCTCCCGTCTGCATCGCGCGAGCAGGAGGTGGTGCTCTACGACTTTCTCGAGCGTCACGCGCGCTCGGCGCTCGCCCGGCGTGGCGCTTCCGCTTCCGCGGGAACGGCGGCGGACCATGGGTGAATGGCGGCCCATCCTGGCGGGCGCGATCCGCCAGCGCGCAATCGAGGCGCTCTCGCGCATCGCTGCCGACCTGCGCGAACCCGTCGCCGGCCAACCCTTCGAAACGGCGATGCGCGCCCTCCTTCACGCCGGCCTGCGGGCGGGAGGACTCTGCGACGACGATGCAATCGCCGGCAGGCTCGTCTCCGCCGCTCTCGACGCGACCTCCGCCTGCGAGCTCACGCCCTGGACGCAGGACGGTTTCTGCGGCGTTGCCTGGGCGCTCGATTGCGCCTCGCGGCTCGACCCGGAGCTGCTCGTGGAAGAGGAGCATCCGGAGGTCGACGCCGCGCTCGAGGCCCTGGTCCGCAACCGCGCGATACGGCCCGAGCTGCTCTACGGTCTCGCCGGGGTCGGGCTCTACTGCGTGGAGCGCGCCCGGCTCGCTCCGGCGCGGGAGATCGTCGAGGAGATCGTCTGCCGGCTCGAGGAGTGCTCGGCGCAGGACGCGGAGGGCCGGTTCTGGCCGGTCCTCCAGGCCATGCCGGTCTCTCGACGCGAAGCGTGGCAGGTGAACCTCGGCGTCGCCCACGGGATGCCGGGGATCATCGCCTTCCTGGCGGCGGTCCAGGGCGGCCCCGCCGCGAACGCCCGCGCGGGCCGCCTTCTTTCCGGCGCCGTCCGCTGGCTGCTCGCCCAGCGCCGCGACGGCGCCTCCTTTCCCGACCTCGTCCCGTTGGACGGCGCGGCGCCCTTGCGCGCCACGCGGACGACCTGGTGCTATGGCGACGGGGGGATCGCGCCGGTGCTCCTCAACGCCGGCGCGATCGCGGGCAACGAGCGGTGGAAACGCGAAGCGATGGAGGTCGCCATCGACGCGGCCGGCCGGCAGGGAAGGCGGGCCGGCATCGTCGATCCCGGGCTGTGCCACGGCGCCGCCGGACTGGCGCAGATCTTCACCAGGCTGTCCTGCGATCGGACCGACCCCCGTTTCGAGGGAGCGGCAGTGCGATGGATCGAGGACGCCCTGGATCGGGAGCTGGCTGGCACCGGCAAGTTCGCGTCGTGGACACGAGCCGCCGCCGGCGCCGAGCCCGCGCCGGAGGTGGACACCTCCTTCCTGACCGGATCCACCGGCATCGGCCTGTGCCTGCTCTCCGCGGCCGCGCCCGTCGAGCCCGCCTGGGACCGGATGCTGGGCATGTCCGTGGCGCCGCGCGAAGGGCGGCCGGCATGAACGCGGTGCGGGCCATCGCCGTCGCGGCGCTGCTCGTGCTCGGTGCGGGCGCAGCGGTCCTGTGGCATTCGCGGGCCGTGTCCGCGCGAGAAGCTGCGCGGATTGCCATTCCCGCGCCCGATGCGCAGGCGAGAAGAGCAGCACGACCGCCTGGCGACCTGCGCTCCCGATTCGTCGGGACGCTCTTTTCGCGGAATCGATTCGAGGTGAACGCCGCCGTGGAAGGCATGGTCGGCCGGATCGACGTCTCGGTCGGGGAAGCCGTCGCCCGCGGCTCGCTCCTGGTCGCGCTCGACTCTCCTGCGCTCGCGGCCGAGGTCCACGAAGCGGAGGCCGCCCTTCGCATCGCGCAGGCCGAGAGCCGGCGCAGGGGCCTCGAGGTCCGCGAACAATCAGCCAGGGTGGCGCGGCTGCGGGCGATGGCGGAGCTGATCTCGGCGGCGGAGCTCGAAGCCGCGGGAGGCCAGCTGGAGATGGCCCGGGCACAATTGCAGAGCGCGGAAGCGGCGGTGGCCGCTGCGTCCGCACGCCTGCGCTCCCGCCGCGCCGCGCTCGCATCCGCTGCCATCCGCGCCCCTTTCGACGGCGTCGTTGCGGAGAAGCTCGCCGGGCGCGGCTCCTTCGCGCGGGTCGGCACGCCCCTTCTGCGCATCGTCGGCGCCGGCGACCTCGGCGTCCGCTTCGCCGTCCCGGAAGACCGGATGCGGGCGCTGGAAGTGGGCGGACAGGTTCTCGTCGAGGACCCGGGCACCGGCGAGCGCACGCCGGCGACGGTGAAGTTCATCGCTCCGGAGGTCGACCCCGGCACCCATGCGGTCTTCGCGGAGGCCTCCCTGGACCGTTCGCCCGTCCAGCGCTCCCGGCCGCTGTTGGGATTGCAGGTGGCGGTGCTCGTGGCAGACGACCGGGGGCCGGCGGAATTGCTGACTTCCGCCGCAAAGAAATGAGCGATCCCGGCGCAAACGGCGGCGAAGGGGCGATGTTCCGCGAGGCGGCGCTGCGACGGCTCCTGCATCGTTCGAGCGAAGGCGACGTGCTGCGCATCTCGCCGTCGTGGGTGGACCGGATCTTCTGGATCCTCCTCGCCACGGTGGCGACGGCGCTGATCTACTCGTCGCTCGCCACCGTCTCCGAGTACGCGGCCGGCCCCGCGGTCGTCCGCCTGGAAGACCGCATCGACCTGCCTGCCGCCGTCGACGGCCTCGTGGCGGCGGTCCTGGTGCAGCCGGGACAGCACGTGGAGGCGGGCGAGGTGCTCCTGCAGCTCGACGAGGCGGCGCAGCGAAGCGAGCTGGCCGCGGCCGACCACGAGTACGAGCTCGAGCTCCTCGCCCGCCTGCGCGACCCTGCGCTTCCTGCCGCCACCGCGTTCAGCGCCATCCGGGCGAGGCAGGAGCTGGCGCAATCGAGGCTCTTCGAGCGCGCCGTTCGCGCTCCCGTGCCGGGAATCGTGCGGGACATCCGCCGCCGCCGCGGCGAGCGCGTCAACCGCGGCGACCTGATGCTCTCGCTCGCCCGGGCCGACGCCGGCTTTTCCGTCGTCGCCGTGCTTCCCGGCGAGCAGCGGCCGCTCCTGCGCCCCGGGCTTCCCATGCGGATCGAGATGCCCGGATTCCGCCACGCCTCGCAGACCGTGCGCATCGACGCGCTGGGAGACGAGATCGTCGGCCCCGCCGAGGTCCGCCGGTTCCTCGGCGAGGAGGTGGGAGACGCCCTTCCCGTTTCAGGCGCGCGGGTGCTCGTCTCCGCGCCGCTGCCGTCCCGTCAGTTCGAGTCGGACGGCCGCCGCTTCGACGTCTACGACGGAATGCAGGTCCGCGCCGAGGTTCGCGTGCGGTCCTCCACCGCGCTCTCGCTGTTCATGCCTGCCTGGAAAGGAATTCTCGGTGGCGACCGCTGACATGACCGGCCTCCTGGAGCGATTTCCCGCCCTCTCGCGGCTGGGCCGCGGCGCGCGCTCGCGCACGATTCCCTTCGTCGCGCAGCTCACGGCCACCGAGTGTGGCGCGGCCTGCCTGGCCATGGTGCTCGGCTATCACGGCAAGGAGGTGCCGCTCGACGAGCTGCGCAGCAGCATGGATGTGGGCCGCGACGGGCTCACCGCCCATACCATCCTGAGAGCGGCCGAGCGGTACGGACTTCGCGGCCGGGGCGTCTCGCTCGATCTGGGCGATCTGCACCATCTCGACCGCGGCACCATCCTGCACTGGGGATTCGCGCACTTCGTCGTGCTCGACCGCGTGGGCAAGGGCTGGGCGTCGATCGTCGATCCGGTCAGCGGCCGACGGCGGGTGCGGTTCTCCGAGCTGGACGAGCAGTTCACCGGAGTCGCGCTCCTGCTGGAGCCCGGCGAGGGGTTCGCTCCCGGCGAAAGGACGCAGCGCGACGCCTTCCGCCACCTGCGCGCCCTCGCGCTGCATTCCAGGCTCCTCGGCCGCGTCATCGTCGCCTCGATCCTGCTGCAGATCTTCGGCCTGGCGTTGCCCCTGGTCACCGGAGCGATCGTCGATCGGGTGATCCCGCGCAGCGACGAGGATCTGCTCCTGCTCCTGGGCGTGGCGGCGGGGGCTCTGGCCGTCTTCCAGCTCCTCGCCGCGCTGGTTCGTGGAGAGCTCCTGCTCGGGCTGCGCACGCGCCTCGACGCGCAGATGACCCTCGACTTCGTGGACCACCTGGTCGATCTCCCCTTCGCCTTCTTCCAGAAGCGAAGCGCCGGAGATCTGATGATGCGGCTGAACAGCAACGCCACGGTGCGCGAGCTGCTCAGCGCGAGCGCCATCTCCACGTTCCTCGACGGGTCGGTGGTGGCCGTCTATCCGGCGATCCTGCTCCTGCTGGATTGGCGGATGGGCCTCTTCGCCATCGGCCTCGGCGCGCTGCAGGTCGCGATCTATCTCGCCACCCGCAAGCGGCAGCACGATCTCACCTCCGAGTCGATCATGCGCGAGGCGAGGTCGGCCACCTACCAGGTCGAGATGCTCAGCGAGATGGGGACGCTGAAGACCATGGGGTGCGAGCGCCACGGCGCCACCCACTGGTCGCAGCTCTTCGTCGACGTGCTCAACAGCTCGCTCGAGCGCGGGCATCTCGAAGCGCTGGTGGAGGCCCTCAACGCCACCTTCCGCGTCGCCGCGCCGCTCGCCCTCTTGCTCGCCGGAGCGGTGCTGGTCATCCGGCAGCAGCTCACGCTCGGGGCGATGCTCGCCACCAATACGCTGGCGCTGGGATTCATCACCCCGCTCACCACCCTGGTCGCGACGCTGCTGCAGCTCCAGCGGGTGGGCAGCTACGTCGAGCGCCTGGCGGACGTCCTCGACTCCCCGCCGGAACGACGCCCGGCGACGCAGGCCGCTCCGCTCGCGGAGCTGACCGGCCGCGTTCGCCTGGAGGGAGTGCGCTTCCGCTATCCGTCGCAGCCCGGGTGGACCCTCGACGGCATCTCCCTGGAGGTGGCTCCCGGGCAGCAGGTCGCCATCGTCGGCCGCTCCGGGGCGGGCAAGACGACGCTCGCGCACCTCCTGCTCGGGCTGCACATGCCGCAGGAAGGGCGGATCCTCTTCGACGGCCGCGACCTGTGCGAGCTGGATCTGCGCGACCTGCGCCAGCGGATCGGCATCGTCTCGCAGACGCCGTCGCTCTTCGGCGGCTCGATCCGCAGCAACATCGCGCTGGGCGCGCCCACGCTGGGCATGGATCGGATCGTCGAGGCGGCGCGGATCGCGCAGATCCACGACGAGATCATGGCCATGCCGATGGGGTACGAGACGATCCTGCTCGACCGCGGCGCGTCGCTCTCCGGAGGCCAGCGGCAGCGGATTGCGCTGGCGCGCGCGCTTTCGCGCAGGCCGCCCATCCTGCTCCTCGACGAGGCCACCAGCGCTCTCGACGCAGTGACGGAGCTTGCGGTGCAGCAGTCGGTGCGAAGCCTCGGCTGCACCCGGATCGTGATCGCGCACCGGCTCAGCACCATCGTGAGCTCCGACCTGATCCTGGTGATCGACGGAGGAAGGATCGTCGAGCGCGGCACGCATGCGGAGCTCTCGGCAGCGGACGGCCACTATGCGCGGCTGGTCGGCCGCGCCCAGGCGGCGCGGGAGCTGCAGGCAACCGGATGAGTCAGGAGAGGACGCGCTCGAGCGACACCCGCAGGCCGCTCGCCACCAGGCGCAGCACGCTCTCCAGCTCGGCCGGTCCCATCCGCAGCCGTGCGTGCAGCCGGAGGTGGATCCGCTGCGTCAAGGCGCTGCGCTCCCGCGCAATCCACCGCGCCGCGGTCGCCCGGCTCACGTGGTAGATGGCGCCGAGCTGATCGATCCCCAGACCGTCCACGTAGTGGAGGCGGAGCAGTGATCGGGTGCGGCGCGGCAGCGCGGCGAGCTCCTCTTCCAGCGCCTCGTTGATCTGGTCGCGGTACCTGACCTTGATGAAGTCGAGCTCGCCCGAGAGGCAGGGCTCGAGGCCGATCGCGGGCGGCTGCGGGGCGGTCCCGCGCAGCGCCAGGGCGCGCCGGGTCGCTGCCGCGCGGACCCAGGCACGCAGGGATCCTTCCCCGCGATATCCGGCGATGGCAGGCGGCTGCCCTCGCTCGCCGACGAGGAGATCGACCTGCAGCCGCTGAAGCACCTCGTCGCGAAAGGCGGGCGAAGGATCGATGCGCGCGATGGCCGCGCCCGCGTCCTGCGGAAGGCGGGCGACGAATGCGCGGACGGCCGCGGCGTGGCCCTGCGCGCATGCGAAGGCGAGGTAGAGGTCCTCGACCGCGAGCGAGGCGAGCGCATCCGCCGACTGCGCCCGCGCCTGGAGGTACCGCTCGAACGCCCCGCCATCGAGGACGACGGAAGGCCACGCCGCGCGCCCGCGCCCGGCGGCGGCCGCCAGCGCGCTTTCGAGACCGGCAATTGCGGCGGCGGGCAAACTTCCGTCAATCATTGGATACCATCCTCGATCCTCGGGTAGAGTCGTGCGGATGTCCTGCCTCGGCGAGAATAGCATGCTTGCCTTCCTCGCCGGCAGGCTCGAAGCCGCGCGCCTCGAGGAGGCCGAGGAGCACCTCGACGGCTGCGGGCTGTGCCGGGAGGCGGTGGCGGTGGTGGCCGCCGTCGGCACGGGTGCGGAGCCGCGTCCGCGTCCGAAGAGCGCCGCACGCCTCCGCCCGGGGACCCGCCTGGATCGCTACCTGCTGGAGGGCACGCTCGGACAGGGCGCCATGGGAGTCGTCTACGCGGCGCGCGACGTGGTGCTGGATCGGCGGGTCGCGATCAAGATCCCGGGGCTGCACGAGGCATCGGCGGCCGATGGCTTCCGCCGCGAGGCGCAGGCGATGGCGCGCCTCTCGCACCGGAACGTGGTCACCGTCTACTGTCTCGGAGCGCTGCCCGGCGGCGCCGGCGTGTACATCGCGATGGAGCTCATCGCCGGGGTCACGGCGCGCCGGCGCATCGAGGAGCACGCCTTGCCGTGGCGCTCGGCGCTCCGCATCTTCGTCGAGGCCGGCCAGGGACTGCTCGCGGCGCACGAGGTGGGGCTCGTCCACCGCGACTTCAAGCCCGACAACGTCCTGGTGGGCGACGACGGCCGCGTCTGCGTCTCCGACTTCGGCCTCTCGGTGCCGGCGCGCGCCACCGGTCCGGGCTCGCTCGCCGGAAGCCCCGCCTACATGGCGCCGGAGCAGATGGGGGGCGGACCGATCGACGCGCGAACCGACGTGTTCGCCTTCAGCGTCTCGGTGTACGAGGCGGTGTACGGCGTCCGCCCGTTCGCCGGCCGGACGCTGGCCGCCCTCGACGAGGAGATCCGGGCCGGAAGATTCAGCGAACCCTCCCGGGGCGGCGATCTGCCGCGACCCGTTGGCGAAGCGATCCGCGCGGGCCTGCGCGGCGAGCCCGGGGAGCGGCCGCAACTCTCCGAACTGGTCGCAGAGCTTCGCCGCGCCCATTCGGCCTTCAGCGAACCCTCTTGAAGAGGGCCTCGAGCGCGAGCAGCTCGGGCCAGCCGGGCCGCACTTCGAGCGCGCGGCGCACGTCGCGGATTCCCCTGCGCGCCTCGGCCGCTGCGAGCGCCGGTGCGCGGCGGCGCCATTCGAGGCGGGCGGCGTCGATCCGCGCCAGCGACCGATAGGGAAAATCGAAGGAAGGACTGATGGCGATGGCGCGATTCGCGTCGCGCTCGCCGGCGGCGAAGAGAGGCGCCGGATCGCGGCCCTCGTGCACCGCCCACCGCGCCCGCGCCA
Organism: Myxococcales bacterium; assembly: GCA_036518615.1. GTDB lineage: Bacteria > Myxococcota > Myxococcia > Myxococcales > 40CM-4-68-19 > 40CM-4-68-19. The sequence goes on along the minus strand of DATDMU010000062.1, from coordinate 28,187 downwards.
GCGCGGCCTCGGCCCTGAGCCGCAGCGCCTCCGGACTGCGTGGATCGAGCCGCAGCGCGTCGGCGAGCAACGGGTCTGCCTCGCGGAGCGCAGGCGCCGGGTCGCGGCCCTGAGCGGCCAGCGCTTTCGCCCACTCCACCGCCGTCTCGGCGGCGCTCGCGAGGACCTCGGCCGGCGCGCCGGGGCGAATCGTCGCCTTGCACCTCGCGAAGCCCGCCTCGAACGCGGCTTCCGGCGTGCTGCCCTGCCGCGTCAGGTGCAAGCCTCGCAGCGTGGCGGCGGGGCAGACGGTCACGGCGAGGTAGGGATAGGCGGGAAACCGTTCCACCATTTCGCGCGCGAGGCGCTCGACTCCGTCGAGCACGGCGCTGGGATCGCTTCCCTTGTCGAAGAGCCAGCCCGCCCGGGTGATCTCGCTTTCGCCGAGGTTCTTCCGCGCCGTCACGTTGCCGTCGTCGACCTCGATCGCGCGGTGAAGCGCGGCCGCCGCCTCGTCGAGCTGCGGTGTCGGATCGATTCCATGGGTCACCTCCCAGATGGCGATGAACCTGTGCCCCGCGCCGAGCATGTTGAGGTTCTCCGAATACCTCGGCTCGATCGCCAGCGCCTGCTCCATCGCGGAGATCTGGCGCTCGAAGGAGGGACGTGGATCGGGGCCGTGCACGAACTCGTACCAGCCGAGCATGAACCAGGCCCTGGCGGAGATGCGCCATCCGTCGACGTCGCGCGGGTCGTGCTTCAGCATCGACTGCGACACGTCCAGCATCTCCCGCACGTCCCCGGTGGGATTCTCGCCGTGCGACATGTCCCACTCCGCGACGGAGTAGTGGATCATGGCGACGATGGTGCGGGCGTCGCGGCTCTCCGGGTCGGCCTCGAGCGCGCGTCCGCAGGCGGAGATGCCGGCGTCGGCGACGGGTCGCGGATCGGTTCCGGCCCATCCCCCGGCTTTGAGCAGGCCCAGGCTGCGCTGGCAGTCGGCGACATGGACCGCGGGATCGCTGCGCGCGATCCCGGTCGCCGTTGCATAGGCGGCGCCAGCCGCTTGGAAATCCGCGGCCGAGCGTTCCCGGTCCCCTTGCCTGGCTGCGTCCAGCGCGCGGGCGGCGAGCACGTCGCCCTCCAGCTTCTTCGCCTCGTAGAGCGAGGGCGAGCGCGCAAACGCCGCTCGCGCCTTGGCGAGCGCATCGTCGTAGCGACCTTCGTAGCGCGCGATCAGCGCCTCGACGTATTCGGGCGCCTGCTGCTCGCCGCCGCTCGCCGCCGCGGCGCGCAGGTTGACCAGCGCCGGCGCGCGCAGCGCGCTCTCCAGCTCCTTCGCCCGCGCCTCGCGCCCCTTGTTCCCGCCCAGCGTCTGCGCGCGATCCAGCTCTCGCGCGTAGAGCTCGCCGAGCGCAAGCCCGAGGGCGTACCGATCCTGGGGCGAGGCCCGTCCGCTCCGCACCGCCAGCTCGAGGTGCTCGCGAGCCCGCTGGTAGTCGCGAAGACCGAGATATCCGCGGCCGAGCGCCGCATCGCCGAGCGCCGCGACCTCGGGCCGCACCGAGGTCATCTCCTTCTCGATGGCGGCGAGTTGCCGGCGCGCCTGCTCCTTCTCCCGCCCGAGGTCGTGCAGGGGCAGGAGCGAGCCGAGGCGTACCGTCGATTCCGCCGCGCGGACGCGCTCGCCGAAGCTGCGCGCCGCCTGCGCCACGGCCCGCTCGCGACGCGCTGCGAGGACTCCGAAGGCGACCAGTGCCGCGGCGAGCGCCAGGGCGAGGATGGACAGCGAGGAGAGAGCGGGATTTCGCGCAATCACGCGGCGGAAGCGGCCGATCGCGCCTTGCCTGCGCGCGTGGACGCGCTCGCCGCGAAGATGACGCCGCAGGTCCTCCGCGAGCGCTTCTGCGCCCGGATATCTCCGCCCCGGAGCCTTCTCGAGGCACTGGAGGACGATCCGCTCGAGGCCCGGCGCGAGCGCAGGATCGAGCTTTCGCGGGGGCACCGGGTCCTCGTGCAAGGTCCGGTAGAGGATCTGCAAGCTGCTCGCGCCGAGGAACGGCGGACGCCCGACCAGGAGCTCGTAGAGCGTCGCTCCCAGCCCGTAGACGTCGGTGCGCGGGTCGAGGGTCGCGCGCGCGTCGGCCTGCTCCGGCGCCATGTACAGTGGCGAGCCGATCAGGGTCCCCTCCAGCGTGCTGCCGGGCTTGAGCAGATCGCGCGCCAGCCCGAAGTCGGTGACGTAGGCGTGCCACCCGCCGTCGCGGCGCTCGACGAGGACGTTCGCGGGCTTCAGGTCGCGGTGCAAGAGGCCCGTCCGGTGCGCCGCCTCCACCGCATCGGCGACGTCGCAGAAGACGAGCAGCCGATCGCGCAGGTCGAGCTCGCGGGCCACCGCGGCGAGGGGCTTCCCGTCGACGAGTTGCATGGCGATGAAGGGACCCTGCGCCGAGCGGCCAACCTCGTACAGGCGGCAGACGTGGTCGTGGACCACCCGCGCCTGCGCGCGCGCCTCGCGGAAGAAGCGAGGCTGGGACACCGGAACGTCGGGCCGCAGCACCTTCAGCGCCACCAGCCGGTCGAGGTTGCGATCGCGCGCCTTGAAGACACGCGCCATGCCTCCTTCTCCAACCAGCGAAAGAATTTCGTAATTGTTGCCGTCCGGGAGGTTCTGCCCCTCCACCGCGTCGGCATCGCCGGATGGGTCGCCGACACGTCGAGCGTCCGGCGGAACATTGCGCGGCCACGACATGGCGCGCCATTCGAGCAAAAAGCCGCGGGGGCGCGCAAGCCTCGAGAGGATATCCTGCCGCCCATGATCACCGCGCTCACCGCCCTCCTCACTTGCCAGCTCGCCGGCGAGATCGCTGCCCGTCTTCTTCGCCTTCCGGTGCCCGGCCCGGTGCTGGGCATGCTCCTGCTCTTCGCCCTGATGCTGGCGCGCAGCCGGCTGCTCGAATCGGTGCGCGATCCCGCCCTCGGGCTGCTCCGCTATCTCTCGCTGCTCTTCGTTCCCGCCGGAGTGGGGCTGATGCGCCACGGCGAGAGGCTGCGCGCGGAGTTCCTCCCCATCGCCGCCGGCATCGTCGTCAGTACGGCGGCCACGGTGGCGGTCACGGCTTTCGTGTTCCAGCTCGTCGCCCGCCGCGGCGAGGAGCGCTGATGGGCCCCGTCGCGCGGATCTGGGTGTACCTCAGCGCCACGCCGCTGCTCTGGCTCGCCGCGACGCTCGTCGCGTACCAGGTGGGCGCGTGGATCTTCCAGCGCTCCGGCGGCCGCGCCATCGCAAACCCGGTGCCCATCGCGGTGGCGATCCTGATCGCGCTGCTGCAGGCGACGGGCACGCGCTACGAGACGTATTTCGAGGGCGCCCAGTTCGTCCATTTCCTGCTCGGTCCGGCCACGGTGGCGCTGGCGGTGCCGCTGTACCAGAACCGCGCGCAGGTGCGGAAGGCGCTGTTGCCGATGCTCGCCGCGCTGGCGGCGGGATCCACCACCGGAATCGTCAGCGCGGTCCTGGTGGCGCGGCTTCTCGGGGCGAGCGCCGCAACGCTCAGCTCGATGGCGCCGAAGTCCGCCACCACGCCCATCGCCATGGGCATCTCGGAGCACGTCGGCGGCCTGCCCTCGCTGACCGCCGCCTTCGTGATCGCCACCGGCATCGTGGGCGCCGTGATCGCCACGCCGCTGCTCAACCTGATCCGCGTCCGCGACTGGCGCGGGCGCGGCTTCTCCGCCGGCGTGGCCGCGCACGGGCTGGGAACGGCGCGCGCCTTCCAGGTGAACGAGCTCGCGGGCACCTTCGCCGGCATCGGGCTGGCGCTGAACGGCGTGGCCACGGCGGTGCTGGTGCCGATCTTGCTGGCGTGGCTGCGGTAGTCCTCGGCCCCCGAGGAGCGACGTGCCCCTCGGGAGCCGATGCCGCGGCGGTGCCGCGCTACCGGGCAGGTGGCGCGAGCACGATCAACGCCTCGTAGAAGCAGCCCTCGCCTTCGTCGGACAGGTAGACGTTCCCCGTCGTCCGATCGATCTGCACGCCGTGAAGGTGCGGCTCGAGATCGAAGTCCGTGTTCTGCCCCGCCAGCTCGGTGGGCAACTTGGCGCACCCGGCCGCCTCCGACCGCCACAGCTCGGGATTGAACGCGGAGACCGGGATCACCTGCTTCAGCTCGTTCGTCCTCGTGTCGATCACGCCCACGTTGCCGGTGTGCTCACCGGTGACGACGAGCACGTTCCGCGCCGGGTCGACGTCGAGCCAGTGCGGGTGGACGAACGAGTTCTCGAGGATCTGCACCTTCGCGATCGCGTCGGTGACGTTCTTCGGCGCGCCGGCGACGTCCTCGATGTTCGGGAACGCCATGTACCCGTACCCGTTCGAGAGATCGATCACCCGGGTGGGCGCCAGCGCCTGCTTCCGCTCGCCGATGCTGAAGTTCGCGGCGTTCACGTCGACAGCGACGACGGTGCGGGCGTTGAAGTGATGTCCTTCGTCCTCCTCCGCCTCGGTTCCCTGGAACCAGGCCGGCGGCTCCGGAGGCTCGGCGGCGTGGCAGACCGCCTCTTCGGGCGAGCCGGTGTGCTCTGCGTGGTGGATGCTGTGCATGCCCGCGTAGACCTTCTGGTTGACCGGGTCGAGGCCGATGTTGTGGTAGTGGTACACCGCCGGCAGGCACTCGCTCTGCTGGAGAGGAATGCTCCGGACCGCGGTTTCGGCCTCCGTCCCGGCGAGCGGCGCCTTCAGATCGAACCAGTACTTGATGCAGTTCTCGCCGGAGACGCAGCTCGCGGCGGTGCACCGCGAGTTGCTGGACACGACGTCGGCCGCGTTCGGCGTCGGAACGCACGAGCCGTCGAGCGCGTAGAGGCGCTCGCCCACGTGGGAGACCGCGAAGACCGTGTCCGTCGTCGGGTCGTACTGGACGTCCTGCAGCGCCTGCCAGTAGCCCGTGTCGATGAAGCCGTACGGGTTCGCCGCGAACGGGTTGATGACGTCGACCCAGTTGGTCGCGACCACCGTCTTCGAGTCCTCGTGGTTGCCCTGGAAGACGAAGCCGTTCCTCTGGTTGACGATCAGCTCATGGGCGCCGTGGCCGAACATGAACCCGGTCGCGATGCGGGGGTTGGCCGCGTCGCTGATGTCGAAGACGAGGCCGAAGCCCGACTCGTCGTCCGTCGTGATCGCCGGCTGGAAGTCGGTCCGGTTGAAGTTCCACGCGAGCCCGGAGTGCTCGATCAGGAGGTAGACGAGGCCATTGGCCTTGTCGATGTCGACGCCGTGCGGATGCCGGGGATGTCCCTCTGCGCCCATCGGCGCCATCACCGCCGGCCGCCCGAACGCGTCGAAGCCGACGTAGATGGGCTGCCCGAGGACCGAGGTCACTGCATCGGAAATGAACAGCGGTCCGCCGTCCGGGCCGGTGAGGCCCTCCGCGACCGGGAAGTCGTGGGTCAGGGGATCGAGGCTCGACCCGGCTGGAAGCACGATGGGAAGGAACACGGTCTGGTCCACCGGCGTGGGCGGCGGTTCCTCTCCTTCGGGCGGCGCCGGCGGCTCCCCTCCCTCGGGCGCCGGCTTGCCGGGCGGCTCCTTCGGCTCCACCGGCGCGGGCGGCTCGATGGCGGCGAGCTGCGGCTCGTCGATTCCGACCACCGCCAGGGGCGCAAGGGTGAGCAGGTCGAAGACGCCGATGCCGGCCAGGTACTTCGACTCGCCGCCCCGCTCGTTCGCGACCACGATGATGCCGCGGCCCTCGTCGATCGCGGCCTCGTGCGGCTTGTAGATGGGCGCCTCGGCCACCAGTTGCGGCGCGGCCGCCAGCCCCATCGGCTTGAAGGGAATGCTGCCCTTCACGCCGTCCTTCCCCTCGAACTCGAGGAGATAGTCAGGGACCAGGTACTTCGTGACGGTGTACTGGGCTGCGGGACGTGTCTTGCTTCCCTGCTCGGACCGGGACGCGCCCGCTGTCATCCCCACCACCACGGTGATGGCGACTGCCAGTGTCAATCGGCGTTCGGTGGTCATTTGCTTCCCTCCCTTTCGGCATGGGATCGCAACTACGCGCCGGGCCGGTCTGCGCGTGTCCTTTGCGCGCAGAAGAGCCGAGAGCCGCGACACCGCGCCGCGGTCGTCCCGCGCGCCTGCGTTGCGAGATCCGGGAAGCGTGACGTCCGGTGAAAGCCGCGCCGGCACGCACGACGATGCATCGCATGTGCCGTCGCGCGCAGCGCAGAGGAACTTCAGCGATTACCACGACCACATGCATCGAGCCCGACCGTCGATCGAGAAGAAGCTGCGCAACGGCGCGATTCCTCGGCAGCCCTGACGCCTGCCGATCGGAGCGGCGCGGACTGTTGCGGTATTCGACGTCCACCCCGCCCGATCGCCGCGAACACGCGTCGCCGGAAACCGTTGCCGGCGCGAGGCCCGCGCGCAAATCTGCGCGGGCCCCGGCCAGTCGCAACTACGTCAGCTGGCCGCGAGATCGTCGGTGAGGATCATGATGTCGGGAGGGCCGCCGGTCGAGATGGACGCGGCGTGGGCCAGCGCCTCCTTCCCGGACTGAGACGCCGCGCACGCCTGCAGGACCTCCAGCGAGGGGAACGACACGTCGGAGATGGCGTGATACGGCGAGCGCGCCCCGTTGGCAGAGGCCACCCTCTTGCTGACCACGCTGGTGGCGCCCTTCAGGCGCGGCCCGGCGTAGGGGAGATGTTCTTCGCGATAGGCCCGCTCGAAGGCGAGCCGGTCCTTGGGGGGCGGGTACATGACGAGCAGGTGAGCGATCATTTGTGGCCTCCTGTTTGCGCCCGGCATCGGGCGACGCAGGAGGATAGGAAGGGCGAAGGGCGCCGCCGGTACGAAATCCGGACCTGCGGTCAGGGCGCCTGGGCCGCCGGCGGCACGGCGGCGAATCGATAGCGTTCGAACCAGAGAGGAAACGAGCGCACCCATTGCCGCCGGCCTTCGACGACCAGGCCCTCGGACCGCGCCTGCGTGAGCGAGATGTCGCCGCGCCACCAGGCGGTGAGCGTTCGCAGGGACGCCTTGACGCGAAGCTCCTCCGGGAATCCCTGGTTCGCGGAGCAGAGCGAGACCTCGCTCCGACGGAGCAGCAGATAACGGACGCTCTTGCGCCCTTGGGTGCCCACCAGCTCGAGGACCGCCACGATCGGCTCGCTGGGCAGCGCGTCGGCGCGAACGCGGCGCCGGATGTCCCAGAGGAGCGCGTCCTCGTCGAGCTCTTCGCGCGGCAGCGTTCGCGGCAGCCAGCGCTGGCCCCAGGTGCCGAGCTCCCGCACTGTGGCTGCGAGCTCCTCTCCCGCCGGCGTCAGCGTATACGCCGGGCCATCGCCTTCCTCGGCCCGGGTGACGACGCCGGCGTCGCAGAGCTCCCGCAGGCGCGCCGAGAGCATCGTCCGGGAGATGCGCGGGATGCCGCGCCGCAGATCGTTGAAGCGCGTGCTCCCGTTGAGCAGCTCCCGCACCACCAGCAGCGTCCAGCGCTCGCCGAGCAGATCGAGCGAGCGCGCGAAGGAGCAGAACTGACCGTAGCTCTTCATGATCCGAGTCTACGCGACGCGCTCCTCCGCTGCGGTGCGGATTCCGTACCGGGATGGGCGCTGCGTGGCTACCAGGTCAACATTTCGAGAGTGGAGAAGCGCTGCTCCCGATGGAATGTCCGCGCGTCGGCGGGTTTGTACAGCTTCAGCGCCCAGCGGCGGAAGTCGTGCACCATCTTCCACTGCTGGTCTGCAGGCGGCACCGCGATGGGCCAGATCAGCTCGCGAATCTGCTCGCGGATGAGCTGCGCCGTCGTTCCTGCGGCGTCGATTTCCGCGTCGGTGACGCGGGGCGGAAGAGGCTGGCCGCTCGAGGTCAGCTCGGTGGCGAGGTCGGAAAGGTACTGTGCGGCCAACGCGCTCGCATTGGCAGGCGCCAGCGTCCGCCAGGCTGCCGTCTCGACGAAATGAGGCCGGTTGACGCCGAGGATCACGGCGCTCGCCAGCTCCCTGGCGGTGGTGAAGATCTCGCCGATGGTCAGGTGCGAGTCGACGCGGAGCTCGAAGGTGGTCGCGCCGCGCTTGAGCGTAGCGCGCTGGCCATCGATGTCCGGATCGTCGTAGCCGTTCTGGATCCACTGCTTCCCATTGACGCCGGGCCGGACGATGGTGCCCCGGAACCTCTCGATCCAGTCGACCGCCGCGATGAGCTGGTACGTGCGCAGGGCGTCCTTTGCCATCTCCGCGTGCATCAGCGTCTCGACGCTCGCGCCGGTGGCGGCGGCGCCGTTGACGAGGATCTGCTGGTTCTGCACGCCCAGGTTCTGCGCGGTGCACTGGCCCCAGGCGTCGGTGTAGATCTGCGCCAGGGCCGGCGGCGTCCCCGCGGGCGGCGCTGCCGCGCGATCGCTCAGGTCGCGGAAGAACCGCCCCAGCGAGCTGTCCGAGGCGGTCTTCTTCTTCGGCGCTCCCCACTGGAAGATGCCCAGGCTCGCCATGTCGTCGGTATTCGGACTCACGGCGCCGAAGCTGCCTTCGTGGGCGGCCACCGCGACGATGATGTTGCGGTACTGCTCGATCGACTGGCGCTCGGCCGCCGCGGCGGGGATCTTCTCGATCTCCGCGTCGATCTCCCGAGCGCGCGCGTCGAGGTCGCTGCGGCCATGGCCGGGCGGCACCCAGCGCTCGGTATCCGCGGGCTCGTCGCTGAGAGAAAACGACATCCACACCCACAGCGGGCTGTCGAGCTGCGGGTCGTAGAGGACGATGCGCGAGCGCGCGTCGAGGCGCTGCCGGATGGTTGCGGACATGCTGGCCGGAGCGAGCGGATCCCACCCGCTCGCCGGACGAGCCATGACCTGGTCGCCGGCCCAGGTGCGTGCGCTGCGCGCACCGGTGGAGACGAGGTCGAAGCGGTCGAATCCGGCCGGGGCGCCGGACGCCGCGTTGAGGTTCGCCTGCACGACGTCGACGAGGGCCAGCGAGGGCCCGCCGTCCCCGGGATCGAGGTAACCGATCGTCGTGAGCGTGAGCGGAGCGGGGGCACGGTGGTTGGCATCGCCGTCCAGCTCGTTGAAGCCGACGTGGGCGACACCGGAGGCGTCGGTGAGGCCGATCTCCTCGTCGGGCCAGGCCGGATTGAAGAAGAATCCCTTGTCGTTGCGGTCGAGCGACGTCGCCGCGAAGCCGTAGCGCAGACGTTCCCTGGAGACGAAGGAGCGAACGCCGTGGACGAGCGCATCGGCGATTCCACGCAGGCCTGCTTCCGAGCGCAGCCGGCGTTCGCTGCGAGCGTCCGAGAGGTAGTCGACCTCGACCAGGCACGCAGCCGTGCGTGGCGCGAGGCGTTCGGGCCGGAGCACCGCGAGATCCCCGGCGAGCACGCCGCGATTGCGGCCGGCGAGCCGCGCGAGCGACGAACCCAGGTGGAGCGCGAGATCGCGTGAAGCTGCTCCGCCCCGCGGGTGGACCCACAGCTCGGGTCCGCACGCTCCGGTCGGCCCCTGGTTCGCATGAAGCGAGAGGAAGATCGCCGCCTCGCTCCGCCGCGCCACCTCCGCGCGGGCCGACAACGAGGGATTGTCGTCGCCGCGGCGGGCGAGGACGGCGCCGCTGCCGAATCGATCCGCGAGCAGCCTGGCCAATCGGAGAGTGACGTCCGCCTCGCGGGTGCCCTGGGGACCTCGCACGCCGCAGGCGCTCGATCCGCCGTTGTTGCGGCCGCCGCCATGACCTGGGTCGATGACGATGCGCATGGGGTTTCCATGTGCACCGGCCATGCCGGCCCGAAGGCCCGCCCGACGCGCGAAATCCTCCTTCGCTGCCAGCGCCGCCCTGCCCTCCACGGCAGGGATGCCCGATCGGGCATGCGTTCGAATGCGCCGTCAGGAAATCCGGCGTCGCTGCGGCGGCGCGCGCGGTGTGAGCACCTCGACCAGCTCGGCGACGATGGTCAGCTCGCCGGCCTCGCTGCCTCTGAAGACGAGCGGCCGGTAGCGGCGCGAGGAGCTCGAGGGCTTGAGCCGGATCTCTCCGCGTCGGGCCTCGTACTGCTTCACCGTGTAATGGCCGCCGTGCTCCGGATCGTGGACCGCGCGATGCTGGGCAACCACGATCTTCCCCTGCAACGGCGCGAGAGGCGGGGCGCGGAAGATACAGAACGAGCCGCTGGGGATCCGCCGGTTCATCGATTCGCCGACGACCTGCGCGACGAAGAGTCCTTTGGCCGGGCGCGTCCGCCCCTCCGGCCGCACCCACGACTCCGGCTGGACCTCCTGGAACGCGCCGAACTGGCCGGCGACGGCTCGCAGCGAGTAGAGAGGAAGGGCGTTGCGGAAGGGCCGTTCGCTGCGCGGCTCGAGCCGCTGGAACGGCTCCGCGGGGCGCTCGTCGCCCAGGATCGACGGCAGCGGGACCGCGAAGACGCGGGCGCAGGCCACCAGCGTCGCGAGCGTCGCGTTCGCGGCGCCTCGCTCCAGCCGCTGCAGATGCTTGACGTGCAGGCCCGCAAGCTCCGCCGCCTCCTCCTGCGTCAGCCCCGCCCGCTCGCGCAGCGCGCGCAGCCGCCGGCCGATCCGCTCCCCCGCGCGCGCCACCTGCCGCATCACCTCGGGCCTCGCCTTGACCTCCGACCTGCCGTGCGAATGCGGGGAGGGGGGGCGCCGTGGCATGCGGCGCCCTCAAGTACAGGACGGCACCCGGCAGCAACACAACTCTTGAGTTCCCCTCCACTACTGATACCGTGGGCGCGGGATGAAGCGGGTTCTGCTCGTCGAAGCCGATGCGGAGGTCGTGCACGCGGTTTGCCATGCTCTCGGCGGCCATTTCGACGTCGACGTCGCCGGCACCGCCAGGATTGCGGAGGCGCTCTTGCGGCAGCACGCCTACGACGCGGTCCTCACCGACTTCGAGCTCCCCGACGGCGACGGCATCTGGGTGCTCGAGCGCTGCCGCGACCTGCGCCCGCGCGCGCGGCGCGTGCTCACCTCGGCGCAGGATGCCCACCGCTTCGCCGGCGTGCGCGTGATGCAGCGCTTCGTGCAGAAGCCCGCCGCCGCGGGGACGCTCCTGCATGCCCTCGAGGCATCGCGTGGGAGCTCGATCTACGATCCCGAGATCCTGCGGTTCGCGCTCCTTTTCAGCTGCCCTGCGCGCAGGATCGTGCACTTCTACGACCGGCACGTTTCCGATCGGCACCTCGAGGCAGGCATCGGGACGGGCTACTTCCTCGACCGGTGCCGGTTTCCCGTCGCCACACCGGAGATCCACCTGCTCGATCTCGACCCCGCCCGCCTCGACAGGGCTTCGCGCCGCCTCCGCCGATACCGTCCCATCACGCACTGCTGGAACGTGCTGGAGCCGATCGAAGAGCCGCTTCCCCCTTTCGGCTCCATCGCCGCCACGAATCTCCTCCACCGCCTTCCGGGGACCATGCTGGAGAAGGAGGTCGTGCTCCGGAACCTCAGGCCGTTCTTGCGCGAAGGCGGCACCTTCTTCGGCGTGACCGTGCTCGGCGAGGGCGTCGAGGGAACGGGCGCGCTCTACCGCTGGGCGAATCGCCTCTACAACCGCAAGTCGATCTTCTCCAATCTCCGCGACAACGCCGCGGATCTGGAAAGGATCCTCGCCGCGAGCTTCGCGGAGCCTTCGGTCGAGATCGTCGGAAGCGTCGCCTTCTTCCGCGGAACCGCGCGAGGCTGAGGTTGGGCCTGCATCCGTGCAGCCCCGCCAGACTTGGCGCTATGATGCCCCCGGAGACCCGCGTGAAACGGTCGGGCATCACGGGCCAGCGCCTCGCCGCCATCTTCCTGTTGGGCTGCATCCTGCTCAACTACCCCATCCTCTCGCTCTTCTCGCGGGCGGGCGCCATCCTGGGCATCCCGCTGCTCTACGCGTACCTGTTCGGCGCCTGGGCGGCGCTCATCGGCCTGATGGCCGTGGCGGTCGAGCGGCCCAGAGACTAGGAGCGACGTGCTGCGCGAGTGGGTGATCGTGCTCGTCGCCTTCGCCTACCTGGGCGTGCTCTTCGCCGTGGCCTGGTACGGCGACCAGCGCGCAAGGAGCGGGCGATCGATCATCGCCAACCCTTACATCTACGCGCTCTCGCTCGCCGTCTACTGCAGCACCTGGACCTTCTACGGCAGCGTGGGCCGCGCCGCGGCCACCGGCATCGGCTTCCTTCCCATCTACCTGGGCCCCACCCTGATGGTGGCGCTGTGGTGGTACGCGATGCGCAAGATCATCCGCATCAGCAAGGCCTACCGCATCACCTCCATCGCCGACTTCATCGCCTCGCGCTACGGCAAGAGCCAGGCGCTGGGCGGGCTCGTCACCATCATCGCGGTCATCGGCGTGGTGCCCTACATCTCGCTGCAGCTCAAGGCCATCTCCGGCAGCTTCGTCATCCTCCACAACTACCCGCACATCGTCATGCCCGCGCAGGAGGGGGCGCAGCCGATCGTCAACGACACCGCGCTCTACATCGCGCTGATGCTCGCCGCCTTCACCATCCTCTTCGGCACCCGCCACCTCGACGCCACCGAGCGCCACGAGGGCATGGTTGCGGCCATCGCCTTCGAGTCGGTGATCAAGCTGCTCGCCTTCCTGGTGGTGGGAGCGTTCGTGACCTTCGGGGTGTACCGCGGCTTCGGCGAGATCTTCCGGCTGGCGGAGCAGGCGCCGAAGCTGCAGCCGCTGCTCACGGTGGCGAAGGGCAGCTACGGCACCTGGGCCTTCCTCACCTTCCTCTCCATGCTCTCCATCGTCATGCTGCCGCGGCAGTTCCAGATCTCGGTGGTGGAGAACGTGGACGAGGACCACCTGCGCAAGGCCACCTGGCTGTTCCCGCTCTACCTGCTCCTCATCAACGTCTTCGTCCTGCCCATCGCGCTGGGCGGCATGATGCACTTCGAGGGCGTCGACGCGGACACCTTCGTGCTCACCTTGCCCATGGCGCACAAGAGGGAGGCGCTGGCGCTGCTCGCCTTCGTGGGCGGCCTCTCCGCGGGCACCGGCATGGTGATCGTGGAGACCATCGCGCTCTCCACCATGGTCTGCAACGACCTGGTGATGCCGGTGCTCCTGCGGCAGAAGTGGCTGCGGATGAGCGAGCGGCGCGACGTCTCCGGCCTGCTCATCTCCATCCGCCGCGGCGCCATCACCCTCATCCTCATGCTCGGCTACATCCATTTCCGCGCCGCGGGCGAGGCGTATGCGCTGGTGGCCACCGGGCTCATCTCCTTTGCCGCGGTGGCGCAGTTCGCGCCTTCCATCCTCGGCGGCATCTACTGGAAGGGCGGCACGCGGGCCGGCGCCATCACCGGCCTCGCCGCGGGATTCGCGGTCTGGGCGTACACGCTGCTCCTGCCCTCCTTCGCGAAGTCGGGCTGGCTCCCGGCAGCCTTCCTCACCCAGGGACCGCTCGGAATCGAGCTGCTCCGGCCCCAGCAGCTCTTCGGCCTGACCGGGCTCGACGAGATCTCCCATTGCCTGTTCTGGTCCATGCTCGCCAACATCGGCGCCTACGTCGGCGTCTCGGTGGCGGGCCGGCAGGGCCTTTCCGACATGGCGCAGGCCACGCGCTTCGTGGACGTCTCGCGGCGGACGCAGTGGTTCACCGGCTTTCGCCGCTCCGGCGCCTCGGTTCAGGATCTGCTGCCGCTGATCGGCCGCTTCCTCGGGCCCGAGCGGGCGCAGGAGGCATTCATGGCCTATGCGCGACGCCGCGGCGCGGAATCGCTGGCCGAGCTTCCCGCGGACGCGGATCTGGTGCTCTTCGCCGAGACGCAGCTCGCCGGCGCCATCGGCAGCGCGTCGGCGCGGGTGATGATCGCCTCCATCGTGCAGGAGGAGCCTCCGGGCATGGACGAGGTGATGGACATCCTCGACGAAGCCTCGCAGGTGCGCGCCTACTCCCGGCAGCTGGAGACGAAGTCGCGCGAGCTGGAGGCGGCCACCACCGAGCTGCGCGCCGCGAATCTCCGCCTCCAGGAACTGGACCACCTGAAGGACGACTTCATGTCCACGGTGACGCACGAGCTGCGCACGCCGCTCACCTCCATCCGCGCCTTCTCCGAGATCCTCCTCGACGATCCCGAGATCCACCTGCCCGAGCGCAAGCGGTTCCTCGCCATCATCGTGAAGGAGACGGAGCGGCTGACCCGGCTCATCAACCAGGTGCTCGACCTCGCCAAGATCGAGGCGGGAAGCGCCGAGTGGCACACCACCGAGCTGGACGTGAACGAGGTGGTGCGCGAGTCGGTGGAGACCACGAGCCAGCTCTTCCGCGAGCGGGAGGTGGAGCTGGTGACGTCGGGCGAGGGCGCCCTGCCCCGGGTGATGGCGGACCGCGACCGGCTGGTGCAGGTCCTGATCAACCTGCTCTCCAACGCGGTGAAGGTGTGCAAGCCCGGCGCCGGACGCGTCGAGGTGCGGCTCTCGAGGCAGAAGGGCTTCCTGCGCGTGGACGTGCAGGACAACGGGCCCGGCATCGGGCGCGCCGATCACGAAGTCGTCTTCGAGAAGTTCCGGCAGGTGGGCGACACGCTGCAGGGGAAGGCGGGCACCGGCCTGGGCCTGCCCATCAGCCGGCGCATCGTCGAGCACTTCGGCGGGCGGCTGTGGGTGGAGAGCGAGCTGGGCAAGGGAGCGACGTTCTCGTTCGTGCTACCTCTGGAGGCGCCGCGGCCCGCGCCGGCCACCGCGGGGGAGGATCGATGGCAAAGCGCATCCTGATCGTGGACGACGAGCCGAACATCGTCACCTCGCTGGAGTTCCTCATGCGGCGCGAGGGGTTCGAGGTGGACATCGCCGCCGACGGCGAGCAGGCGCTCCGGGCGGTGGGGAGGATCGTGCCGGACCTGGTGCTGCTCGACATCATGCTGCCGCGGGTCAACGGCTTCGAGGTCTGCGAGAAGCTCCGCAACGACCCGCGCTATTCCAGGGTGAAGATCGTCATGCTCACCGCCAAGGGGCGCGACACCGACGTGGCCAAGGGCATGGCGCTGGGCGCGGACCTGTACGTGACCAAGCCGTTCTCCACCAAGGAGCTGGTGGCGCAGATCGGGCAGATGCTGGCGGATTAGAGCTTCAGCACCATCTTCTCCATGTACTCGTCCGGCTCCGCCCGCATATCGGGAGCAAAGCCCAGCTTGAAGTCGAGGCTGAGCATGGCGACGTTGGTCTTCAGCACCATGCCCCAGAGCCTGCCGGTGCCGCGCTGGCGGCAATAGCGGATCATCTTCTCCATCAGCGCGCGGCCGAGCCCCGCCCGCTTCCGGTCGCTGCGGACGAAGATGGAATACTCGGCCTCGCTGTTGTCCGCCGAGGTCATCGAGTCGACCACGCCGAGGATCTCCTCGCCTTCCAGCGCGACGAAGCTCATCTCGCGGTCGTAGTCGATGTGGATGAGCTGCAGGGCCACCTCGCGCGGCACGGGGCCGGCCTTGCCGAAGCGGCTGTAGAGGTCGTCGGGGCTCAGGCGCTCGAGCAGCCGCGAATACGCCGGCTCGTCCTCGGGCCGCACCGGCCGCGCCCGCACCTTGCTGCCGTCCTTCAACGTCAGCTCCTCCTCCAGCTCGCCGGGATAGGGGCGGATGGAGAGCGCGGGGTGGCCCTGGCGCGGCCGCTCGATGGCGACGTGGACCTGCTCCGCCACGGCGCCCAGGCGGTCGGCGAGGAGCGGATTCATCTGCAGCAACATCAGCTCGGGCAGGTCCACCGCCATCTCCGAGAGGCGCAGGAGCAGGAGGGCCAGCCCCACCTCGTCCAGGCGCGAGCGGTTGAAGGTCTGCGCCACCATGTCGGCGATGCGGGTGCGCGCGATCATCGCCTCCGCCAGTGCAAGATTGAGCGGCGGCAGGGAGAGCGCGCCGCCCTCGTCGATGCGCTTCTGCAGCCCGCCGGGCCCAAGGTGGATGACCCGCCCGAAGACGGGATCGCTGGCGATGCCCGCCATCAGGACCAGCGCGTCCGGACGCGAGCGGACGGCCTGCACCACCACCCGCGGCCCCGGCGTGCCGGCGACTTCCGCGCCCGGCTGCGCGAAGAGCGCCGTAGCCTCCTCTCGCACCGAAACGTCGCTGGAGAGCGCGACCCGCGCAGCGTTCGCCCGCATCGAGAGCCGCAGCGTCACCGGATAGCCCAGCTCGCGCGCGATCCGCACCGCGTCTTCGGGCGAGACGGCCAGCCTCGCCGGCGCCGACTGGATGCCGTAGAGCGCGAGCAGCGCGCGCGCCTCCTCCTCGTCGAGCCAGAGCCGGCCGCCTTCGAGGGCCGCGTGGATCAGCGCCCGCGCCTCTTCGCGCGCGCGCCGGGTTGCGCTGTCGGGCAAGGGCGTCGCGGGCGTCTGCGCCAGGAGGTATTGGCTGCGCTGGTAATGAACCAGGCGCAGGAAAGCGCGGACCGCCTTCTCGGGCGTGCGGTAGTTGGCAATGCCGGCTTCGGTGAAACGCCGTTGCGCCTCGCCGTGCGGGTCGGCTCCCAGCCAGCAGGTGAAGACGAGCCGCTCGCCGGCGCGGGCAGCAGCGACGACTTCCCCTGAGCAGGCTTCCGCCGGCGCCAGCGCGGTCTGGGCGTGCATCACCAGCACCGCATCCACGCCGGGATCGGCGAGCAGCAGCGACACCGCCTCCCGATACCTCCTTGGCGTGGCATCGCGGCCCAGGTCCAGCACCTCCGCCGCGGGAAGCCCGAGCGCCGCGTACGTCTGCGGCGAGAGCGAGGCCAGCTTGCCCCCTCCCTCGCGCAGCGCGCTCGCCGCCATCTCGGCGGGACCCAGGCCGTTGCCGACGATGGCGAGGCGCTCGCCCCGGGGCCGCCTGCCGCGCGTCAGCGTCTCCGCGGCGTCGAACAGCTCGTCGATGTCGCGCACCCGCAGCATGCCCGCGCGCGAGATGGCTGCGTCGTAGACCAGGTCCGGATCCACCCCCGGCAGCGCCTCGCCGCTCGGAAACACCATGCCCGCCTCGCCGTTGCCGAAGCCCGGCTTGATGACGATGACCGGCTTGATGCGGGAGAGGGCGCGCGCCGCGGAGAGGAACTTGCGGCTGTCGCGCAAGGAGCGGACGTAGAGCAACAGGGCGCGGGCGGTGCCGTCGGTGGCGAGGTAGTCGAGGACGTCGCCCAGGTCCACGTCGGCGCTGCCTTCGACCGCGCAGACGACGTGGGAGAAGCCGATGGACCGCGACTCCGCCCAGGGCAGCATCCCGTCGATGAGCGAGCCGGAGTGCGAGACCAGCGCCACGCTGCCGGCGCGGGCGCGGCCTGCCATCCAGCTCGCGTTGAGGTGCGCGCCTGGCACCTGGATTCCGCTGGAGTCCGGCCCGAGCAGGCGCAGCCCCGACTTCCGCGCCGCAGCGCGCAGCGTGGCCCTGGCGGCCGGGTCGCGCACCGCGGTCATGACGATGGCGGCCCGCGTGCCGCGCCGGCCCAGCGCCTCGACGCAGGACGCGAGCGTCTGCGCGGGCGTGCACACCACCGCCAGATCGGGCGCGAGGGGAAGCTGCTCGATGGAGCGATGGCAGAGCACTCCCAGGAGCGAATCGTGCTCGGGGCTGACGGGGAGGATGGGGCCTTCGAACTCCGCCTGCAGGAGGCTCCGCAACACGAAGGTGCCGAGGCTGCCTTCGTGCCTCGACGCGCCGACCACGGCTACCGACCGCGGCGAAAACAGCGGCTTCAGGGTCGCGACGCTCACGCGCCCTCCTCGGCGGCAGTCTACACCCGCGGGGCCGGAAGCGTGCGGGAGCCCGCGACCGCGGACCGCAGGCGGCGGCGGTTGTATCTTTAACCAATCGGCGCTATCGCTCCGCCAAACGCAGGGGGGGCCATGCCGCTCGATATTCCCCAGTCGGCTCCGGCGGATCTTTCGGATGCATCGCTCGTTCCTGCAGGCTCCGTCCATGCCAGTCCAATCGATTGGCGGGATCAGATCCTGTATTTCCTGCTCCCCGACCGCTTCAGCGACGGCAAGGAGGCGGCGAGGCCGCTGTTCGATCGCGCGAACGCCGGGGAACATGCCGCGGACAAGCGGGCATGGATGAGCGCGGGCAAGGCGTTTACCGGTGGCACCATCGCAGGCATCGAGAGCAAGCTGCCCTACCTCTCGGGGCTCGGCGTGACTGCGCTCTGGATCGGGCCGGTGTGGAAGCAGCGCGCCGACCTGCAGACCTACCACGGCTACGGCATCCAGGACTTCCTCGACGTGGACCCGCGCTTCGGAACGCGCAGCCACCTGCGCAGCCTGGTGGACGCGGCGCACGAGCGCGGCATCAACGTCATTCTCGACATCATCTACAATCATTCCGGAAACAACTGGTTCTACGACGACGCCGGCACGGCGCGGGAGAAGATGGCGTACCGGTTCGACCCGCCGTATCCGCTGGGCTCCTGGCGCTCCGCCTCCGGCGCTCCCACCGGCAACATCGCCGGAAGGGACGACGGAGTGTGGCCGCGGGAATTCCAGAACCCGGACTTCTACACGCGCGCCGGCCAGATCGGGCGCTGGGACCCGCAGCCGTGGGAGGACCCGCTCGACCCGCGCGACGAGTTCCGGCGCGGGGATTTCTTCGACCTCAAGGACCTGCGCGTGCAGGAGCGGCAGCCGTTCGTCAGCGATCCACAGGCGGGCGCGGTGCTGGATGCGCTGCGCAAGGTGTACCAGTACTGGATCGCGCTCAGCGACTGCGACGGCGTCCGCATCGACACGGTGAAGCACGTCTCGTTCGAGGCTTCCCGCAACTTCTGCGGCGCGCTGCGCGAATACGCCGAGTCGATCGGCAAGGAGAACTTCCTCCTCCTCGGCGAGGTGACGGGCGGCGCGGACATGGCGCGCAACTACCTCGACCTGTTCGGGCGCAACCTCGACGCGGCGCTCGACCTGGGAGGTCCTTCCCAGACGCTCTGCAATGTGGCGAAGGGCCTCGCCGACCCCGCCAGCTTCTTCTCGCAGTTCGGCGGCCACGACGCGCTGGGAAGCCATCGCGAAGTGGGCCGCTACCACGTCTCGGTGCTCGACGATCACGACATGGTGGGCCGCGCCAAGGCGCGCTTCTCCGCCGGCAACAGCATCGCCGCGCGCTACCAGCAGGTGGCGCACGCGGTGGGAATGCAGCTCACCACGCTGGGCATTCCCTGCATCTACTACGGAACCGAACAGGCGCTGGACGGCTCGGAGCAGAACCACGACACGAGCATCGAGCCGCGCGACGGCAGCGGCGCCATTCCTTTCAACGACCGGTACATCCGGGAATCGATGTTCGGAGGTCAGTTCGGAGCCTTCGTCACCTCCGGGTGCCACTTCTTCGACCCGAATCACCCGACCTACCTGCGCATCGCCGCCATCGCGCGGGTCGTGACGGCAAAGGACGGCATCGCGCTGGCGCTGCGGCGCGGTCGGCAGTATCCGCGCGACGTGCGCTTCGCCTCCGAGTACGTGCCGCCCCGCCAGGGCGAGCTGATCGCCTGGTCGCGCATCCTCTTCGACAAGGAAGCGGTGGTGGCGCTCAACACCAACGGCACCGACCCGCGGGGCGCCTTCGTCACCGTCGACCGCGGCTTGCATCCCGCGGGGAGCACTCTGCGGGTGCTGTATCGCAGCGACTGGACCGACGCGCAGCTCCAGTCGCCGCCGGCGCAGACCGCCGCGGTGACCGACGACAACGGCCGGTCGGTGGTGCGCATCGATCTGCCGCCGGCGGGAATGGCGGTGCTCGGCTGAAGTGCCCTGTCCGCTCAGCGCGCGGCGGCTGACGGTGCTGCTCCTGGGAACCTTCGCCGCC
Source organism: Myxococcales bacterium (assembly GCA_036518615.1). Classification (GTDB taxonomy): domain Bacteria; phylum Myxococcota; class Myxococcia; order Myxococcales; family 40CM-4-68-19; genus 40CM-4-68-19. Next base: position 8,430 of record DATDMU010000062.1, on the reverse strand, counting down.
GTCTTGCGAGCGTGGGCATCTACGGGGTCATCTCGTACTCGATCGGGCAGCGGACGCGGGAGATCGGCATCCGCATGGCGCTGGGGGCGCAGCGGCGCGCGGTCATTGGCCTCGTCGTCGGGCAAGGTGCGCGGCTCGCCTCGCTGGCTTCCGGCGACGCGGGCGGTGCGGGTGGATCCGGCGACTCCGGCCACTGAGCCCGGGCGCGCAGGCAACCGCACGAGCACTCGGTACGCATGACCATGCATCCCGGCGAAACTCGCAAAGAATCGGATGGACCCGCTCGTATGGTCCGAGGTGCAGCGTCTGTGTGGGCGCGATATCCAATGAGTATTACGAACGCGCGCCCCATGCGGTTGGTCGCTTCTCGGGATGACGTGATCGCTCTTCACGGCGGGACGCGCTCGTCCCATCGCGCCGTCCCGCGGGCTCGGCGCCAGCCGGCGCGCAGGAGCCACGTCCGCGGCGCAGAGACGGGGGCGTCCGTGGCGGCCGACGAGCAGCCGTCCACGCCCGCGGGTGCGGGGCGGCCGGCGCGCTGCTCGTGCAGGCGCTGGTTCTGCTCCACGTAGCGGATGGCGTGGCGCACCTCGGCGGGCGTTCGCAGCGGGTGCTCGAAATAGTGGTCCGCGAACACGCGGCCCTTGCGCTCCTGGGCGCGATTGATGGCGCGGGCGAGGCGGATGGCCAATCCCTGAATTGCGTGCGTGAGGGCGTCACGGTTGGCGGCCTCGACGATGAGATGCAGATGGTTGCCCAACACGGAGTAGTGGATCAGCCGCAGCCCGGATCGCTCTCTGGCAGCGGCGAAGGCCGCGAGGATGGCCAGGAACGTGGCCCGCGCGCGAAGGCTGCGCACGTCGTCGCGGACGCGCATCACCACGTGGACCGGCGTGCGGCCGTCGAGGTCGGGGCGCGCATCATGGGACACGAGCGCGACGCGCCCCTTGGGCTTGCGCCCGGCGCCCTCGCGGCGACCGCCCCACGTTGGCAGTTCCGTCGCCAGCTGCTTCATCTTGATTCGGGATATATCGGCCCGAACGCGTTCCGTCCAGCGTTTCCTGCGCCCTCCGCCCAATCTCCTGACACAACGGTGTCAGGAAGGCCGGTCACGAATCCTCCGGCAGCACCCCTCTCGACACGTGCCACGCTCCCCAGCTCACTCCCGTCAGCGCCAGCGCCGCCCCCGCAGCGGAGAGCGCGGAGATCCGGTCCCCATACACCACCCACCCCAGCGCGAGCGCCCCCACCGGCGTGAGCTGCTGCACGATGCCCGCCGGCGCCGCGCGCACGTAGCGCATCGCCCAGGTCAGCCCCATCTGCGCCACCACCGCAGACGCGCCCACCGCGGCGAGCAGCCACCATTCCCGCGCCGAGGGCGGCACCCAGCCCCGGATGCCGGGCACGCCGGTGATGACCGCGCCTGCCAGGCAAAATGCCCCGAACGTCTCCCAGGCGCCGTCGGTCTTGCGCACTTCCCGGATGGCCGCGACCGCCGCGCCCGAGAGCACGGCGGAGAACGCGCCGACCAGGATCCATTCCGTCACCGGGGCGGCGGAAGACCCGGATGTGCCGACCGAGACGAGCACCACTCCCGCCGTCGCCAGCAACAAGGCGCCCACCGACGGCGCGTCCAGCGCCTCGCCGAGAAAGAGCGCCGCCCAGATGGCGGTGAACACCGGGGCCGTGTAGTTGAGCAGCGTGGCGATGCCCACCGGCAGGTGCTCGATGGCGAGGAAGTAGCAGAGCACCGCGCCGCCGCCGAAGACGCCGCGCAACACCAGCCCCGTCTTGTTGCGCGGCCGCATCGGGCGCCGCAGAGAGATGGCCGCGCAGGCCGCGATGCCGAAGACGAAGCGGACGAACGCAACCTCCGGCCCCGGCAGCCGCGCCGACGCCGCCTTTGCGAGGGCCGCCATCACCGAGAAGGCCAGCGCGGAGACGGCGAGGACGGAGACGGCGGCGGCGGGCGGAGGTCGCAAGCCCGCGCCTTCTACCGCAGCGCCGCGGCGATGGCATCGGCCATGAGCGCCGCGCCGCGCTCGTCGGGATGGCCGTCCCAGGGCATGAGCAGCGCGGGATCGACGTCGATCACCACGTGCGGCAGGCCGGCGAGGAGCGCATCGACCAGCGGCCGCGCCGCGTGCGACGGGTCGAACGAGGGCGCGACGAAGAGCACCTTCGCTCCGCGCGCGCGCGCCGCCCCTGCGGTCTCCTCCAGGATCCTCCGCGTCAGCTGCATGCTGGCCGCGAGGCGCGCGTCGGAGAGGTAAGGGAGCTGGTTCACGAACAGCTCGCGCAGCCGCAGCGGCGATGCCGAGGCCGGCGCAAGCTCCAGCCTGCCTTCGCGCAGGACGAGCCGGGCGCGGTCGTCCTGGACGTTCCTGTGCAGCTGCACGGGCAGCACCGTCTCGACCAGCGCCACCGGGTGCCGAAGCCGGCGGAGCGCGTCCTGCACGCGCAAAAAAGCCTGGTCGCTGCCATATCCGCCCTCGGCCACGTTCACCACCTGCAGCCCGAGCTTCGCCGCGAGCTTCGCCGCGAAGGTGTCCTTCCAGTCGAGGCCGTGGCCGGTGGCGATGGACTCGCCCGCGACCAGCAGCGTGGGCGCCGCGGGGTCCTCGACGAAGTCCACCGAGGGAGCGCGGTCGCCGTTGGAATCGATGTCGTAGCGCACGAGGCGATCGCTGCCGGGTTCCTTCACCAGGACGCTGCGCCCGGGGACGAAGGCCCACCCCGTGCGCGGGTCGCGCGCGCCGAGCTGCCATTCCAGGCGCGGATGGGGAGTCTTCACCTCCGGCCGCTCCACCGCGCGCAACACCATCTCCGACGCCACGACGGAAAGCGCGACGGCGAAGAGGACGCGCGCGAGGCCGCCCGGCGTGGCCCTGCGAAACGCCGCCCGGGCGCAGAGAAGCAGCGCGACCGAGGTCAGGGCGGCCGCCGACCGCAGCGCCGGCAATGTCCAGCGGGGAGGCGGCAGGTAATACGCGGGCACGACCACGTGCCGCAGGAACCACGCCTGGTCGGCGATGAACGCGAAGCGCGCCGCAGCGGCCGCGGCGAGGAGCAGCACCATGCAACAGGCGGCGCGCAACACGTTGCAAAGCGTACCAGTGTGCTAGCGTCCGCGTCCTGTGCGCGCCGCGCCGTCCAGGATCGATCGGCTGCTCCGCCCGCTGCACCGCTGGGTGTGGGCCGACGCGCGCCGCCGGGGCCGGAAGCTCCTGCGCTTCTCCGCCACCGAGGCGGACGGAGGCCGCGACATCTCCCGGGCGGCGGAGCTGACGCGCGACAGCGGGCTGCGGCGGCTCTACCTGCGCCACGCCGAGGACGAGCACCGCCACGCCGGCTTGTTCCAGCAGCGCGCGCGGGCGCTGCTCACTGCCCACCGCGGCGAACAGCGATTCGAGGCGAACTGGCTCTCGCCGGGCGAGCGGGGGCTCGACGACCTGCGCGTGGATCGGGAGAGCGACGAAACCCTGCTCGCTTTCCTGCACCTGTCGGAAAAGGCGGCGGCGGGCCGATTTGCGCTCTACGCCGAAGTGCTCGACAACGATCCGGAGACGCGCGCGCTCTTCGCCCGTATCCTCGAGGACGAGGCCTTCCACATGACGTACACCCGCAAGCAGCTCGCGCGCCTTTCGCCACAGAAGCATGGGTTGCGGCTCTGGCAGGCGCGCGCCGGCCGCGTGTGGAGCGCGTACCTGCGCCTCGCGGTGGCGCTGGCGTCGCTGCTCGGGCGCGCGCTCTTGACGCTGCAGTATTTCGTGGTGCTGCCGGTCTTCGCCTTCCTCGCCCGCCGGCGCCGCGAGCCGGAAGGCTTCTCGCCCGCCCGCCGGCAGCCCTCGCTGAAGAGCCAGTACTGATGCGCATCCTCGGCATTTCCGCGCACTACCACGACTCCGCCGCCGCGCTGGTCGTGGACGGCGTTCCCGTCTGCGCCGTGCAGGAGGAGCGCCTCTCGCGCCGCAAGAACGACGCCGCCTTTCCGCTCGCCGCGATCGAGTGGTGCCTGGAGCGCGCTGGGATGGAGCCCGAGGCGCTGGACGCGGTGGTCTTCTACGAAAAGCCGATGCTGAAGTTCGAGCGCATCCTGGTCAGTGCGCTGCGCGCATTCCCGCGCTCCTGGCGCAGCTTTCCCACCGCCATGCAGAACACGCTCGGCGGCAAGCTCTGGGTGAAGGGCATCATCTCCTCGCAGCTCGGCGTGCGCCCAGGCCGCATCCTCTTCTGCGAGCACCACCAGTCGCATGCCGCGGCGGCGTTCTTCACCGCGCCCACCCGCAAGGCCGCCATCCTCACCGCCGACGGCGTGGGCGAGTGGGCCACCCTGACCGTGGGCAAGGGAGAGATCGACGGCGGCGGCCGCGCCTCCGTGGAGCTCTTGCGCGAGCTGCGCTTCCCCCACTCGCTCGGCATGCTCTACTCCACCTTCACCGCGTATCTGGGCTTTCCCGTCAACGAGGGCGAGTACAAGGTGATGGGCCTCGCCTCCTACGGAACGCCGCGCTACGCGGAGGTGATGGCGCGAATCGTCCGCCGCACCAGCGACGGCGGCATCGCGCTCGACCTCTCCTGGTTCGACTTCCACGAGAGCGCGCGGCGCAGCTACTCGCGCAAGCTGGTGGACGCGCTGGGGTCGCCGCGCGATGCGTGGGATCCCATCGATCTGCAGACCGCGGAGGGGCAGCGCTACGCCGACGTCGCCGCCAGCGTGCAGCGGACGCTGGAGGAGGTCCTGGTGGACCTGACGCGGCGGCTGCACGAGGAGACGGGCCTCGACGATCTCTGCCTCGGCGGCGGCGTGGCGCTCAACGGCGTGGCCAACGCGCGCATCCTGCGCGAATCCGGATTCAAGAACCTCTACGTGCCCTGCGCGCCGGGAGACGCCGGCTGCGCGCTCGGGGCCGCGCTCTACGCCGACCGCGTCCACTTCGGCCGGCCGCACCGCGCCGTGCCCGACCATCCCTTCTGGGGACCCGCGGTGGACGCCGACGAGCTTGCCCGCGTCGCCGACGAGGATGGCTTTGTTGCGGAGCGCGTGGGCGGCGCCGAGCTGCTCGAGCGCGTGGCCGCGCAGCTTTCGCAAGGGCGCATCGTCGGCTGGATGCAGGGGCCGTGCGAGCTGGGCCCGCGCGCGCTGGGCAACCGCAGCATCCTCGCGGCACCCTGCGGAGCGGAGATGCGCGACCGCGTCAACCGCAGCATCAAGTTCCGCGAGGAGTTCCGTCCCTTCGCGCCGGCGGTGCCGGTCGAGCACGCAGACCGCTACTTCGAGCTGCCCGCCGGCGGCGCGCGGCTCTGCCGCTTCATGTCCGGCGTGTTCCCGGTGCGGCGCGAATGGCGCGAGAAGCTGGCGGCGGTCACGCACGTGGACGGCACCGCCCGGGTGCAGGCGGTGGACAGGAGCGTCTCTCCGCTCTTCCACGCGCTGCTGGAGGCGTACGGCGCGCGGAGCGGCATCCCGGTGCTGCTCAACACCAGCTTCAACCTGGCGGGCGAGCCCATCGTCAACCGCGCGGTGGAGGGCTACTCCACCTTTCGCCGCAGCGGCATCGACGTGCTGGTGGCCGGCGACGCGCTGGTGGAAAAGCGCCGCTCCGCCGAAGCCCTGCCGGAGGTTGCATGATCAGGCGACGAGGAAGACTGAAGCGCACCTTGGTGATGCTGACCAGCGCCGGGCCGGCCATCGCCGACGGGGCCAGGGGCCTCTGGCGCAGCGAGTCCGGGCGCAAGTGGCTGATGCCGCTCTTCGTGTTCCTCTGCGCGACCGGCATCATCCTCGCCGTGGCGGCCACCGTCGAGGCGCTCTCGCCCTTCCTCTATGCCATCTTCTGACGCGCTCCTCGCCTGCCCGCGCTGCGAGGGAGAGCTGGCCGCGCTGCGCTGCGCCGGATGCGGCGCGCAATACGACGCGCCCGCAGGCATTCCCGATCTGCGCCTGCCCTCCGAGTCGCGCACCGAGCGCGTGCGCCAGTTCTACGCGCAGGCGCCCTTCCCCGGATACCCGCCGCGCGACAGCCTCTCTTCGCTCAGGGCCCGCGCCGGACGCAGCGCATTCGCCCGCGCGCTCGACGCCGCCATTCCCGGCGACGCCTCGGTGCTGGAGATGGGCTGCGGCACGGGCCAGCTCAGCCTCTTTCTCGCCACCGCCGACCGCACCGTGGTGGGCGCCGATCTGACCCGCGCCTCGCTGGAGCTTGGGCAGGCGGCGGCGGAGAGGTTCGGCGTGCGCGGGGTGCGCTTCGTGGAGACGGACCTGCGCGCGCCCGGCCTGCGGCGCGAGGGGTTCGACGTGGTGATCTGCAGCGGCGTCCTGCACCACACGCCCGATCCGCGCGCCTCCTTCGCCGCGCTCTCGCGGCTGGTCCGTCCCGGCGGCGTGGTGGTGCTGGGCCTCTACAACGTCTTCGCGCGATTGCCGCTGCGCGCGCGGCGCGCCATCGCGCGGCTCTCCGGGTATCGCTGGATTCCCGGCGACCCGGTGCTGCGCGACCGCCGCAGCGAGCCCGCCCGCCGCGAGGCATGGCTGCGCGACCAGTATCGGCACGTGGAGGAGCATCGCCATACGCTGGGCGAGGTCCGCGGGTGGCTGCGCGAGAACGGCTTCACCTGGTTGCGCGCGTTTCCCAGCACGCTCCTCGACGGGGAGGCCCACCCGCTCTTCGAGCAGGAGGACGACTGGGCGGTCGAGCGGGCGGTGGCCCAGCTCGCCTGGATGCGCAGCCTCGGACACGAAGGCGGGCTCTTCGTCGCCGTGGGCGCGCGCGCGACCTAGATTTACGGCAATGCCCGCGCAAGCAGTCCTCTTCGACGTCGACGGCACGCTGGTCGATTCCGTGGATCTCCACGCCAGCGCCTGGCAGGAGGCGCTGGCGCATTTCGGGCACAAGATTCCCTTCGAGGACATCCGCGCGCAGATCGGCAAGGGCGGCGACCAGCTCCTGCCCGTCTTCCTCTCGCAGGACGAGATTTCCCTGCGCGGCAAGCTCATCGAGGACTTCCGCGGCGACCTGTACAAGCGCGAGTACCTCAAGCGCGTGCGCGGATTCCCCGGCGTGCGGCCGCTCTTCAAGGAACTGCTCCGGCGCGGGCTGCGCATCGCGCTCGCCTCGTCCGCCAAGGGCGACGAGCTGGCGATCTACGAGCAGATCGCCGGCATCGACGGCCTCCTGCACGCCGAGACCAGCAAGGACGACGCCGGACGGAGCAAGCCGCATCCCGACATCTTCGACGCGGCGCTGCGCAAGCTGGGCCCCGACGTGGACCGGCAGCGCGTGTTCGTGGTGGGCGACACGCCGTGGGACGCCATCGCAGCGAGGCGGCTGGGGGTGCGCACCATCGGCGTGCTCTGCGGCGGGTTCGCGGAGGCGGATCTGCTCGCTGCAGGCTGCGTCGCCATCTATCGCGACCCGGAAGACCTTCACATCCGGCTGGAGCGCTCGCCGCTGATCGCCTGAGCCCAGCGGGCGAACGCCTGCGCCAGCTCGACCAGCACCTGCTCGTCGCTGCGGCCGCTTCTCTTGAGCACGTGAAAGGAATGATCGGCGCCTTCCACGACGTGCAGCGTGGCGTCGGGCAATTCCTCGATCACGCCGGAGATCAGATCCAGCTGCGCGAGGTCGTCGCGGGTGCCCTGGAGGAAAAGCATCGGGATGCCGATCTCGCGCAGGTGCGACGCGCGCTCGACGGCCGGCCGCTTTGCGGCATGGAGCGGAAACCCGGCGAAGCACAGGCCCAGCACCGAGGGCAGCGGGGCCGCCGCCTGCGCCTGCGAAGTCATGCGCCCGCCAAATGACTTGCCACCCGCGAAGAGCGGCAGGCCGTGGGCAGCGCCGGCCGCAACCGCCTCGCGCACGCGCGCGTGCAGCACCGGGACGGCGTCGATGCGGCGGCGGCCTTCCGCCATGTAGGGGAATTCGTAGCGAAGCGTGGCGACGCGCTCCTCTGCCAGCGCGTCCGCGAGGCGCTGCAGGAAGGGATGCCGCATGCCCGCTCCCGCGCCGTGCGCCAGCACGTACAGGCAGAACGCGTCGGGTGGTTTCTGCAGGATCATGCGAGCTTCCCGGCAAGCCGCGTGAGCGCCGCGTGCAGGTCGGGCTTGAGCGTCAGGACCTGCGCCAGCGGATCCTCCCGCAGCCTCTTCATCCGCGCCGGCGCGGTGCGCAGCGTGAACTTGCCCGGGTCGAGCTTGCGGTTCACCTCGCGCCAGGAGAGCGGCATCGACACCCTGCCGCCTGCCACCGGCCGCGCGCTGAACGGGCCGGCAATGGTCTTGCCATATCCGTTCTGGTAGCAGTCCAGGTAGACGCGTCCCCGCCGCGAAGGAATGTGCCGCGCGGTGGTGGAGATGTCGCCGTGCTGCTTCTCCACCGCGGAGGCGATCAGCTCGGCGAGCGTGATGGACTGGGCGTGGGTGAGCTGGCC
>DATDMU010000061.1:0-4809 GCA_036518615.1 Myxococcales bacterium | reverse complement strand
CAAGGACCTGGGCCGCTTCATCAAGCCCGACCCGGAGCTGCCGCAGGCGCTGCACAAGCTCCGCTCGGGCGGCAAGAAGCTCTTCGTCCTCACCAATTCGCTCTGGGACTACACCGATTCGGTGATGGGCTTCCTCCTCGACGGGCGGCTCGCCGAGTACCCCTCCTGGCGCAACTACTTCGACTTCGTGGTGGTGGGGGCGCAGAAGCCCGCCTTCTTCGCCGAGCCGAAGCCCTTCGTGGAGCTCAACCCCGACGGCAGCGTGGCCAGGCCGCTGGCGGAGGCGCTGGAGCGCGGCCGCATCTACGAGGGCGGCAACCTCTTCGAGTTCGAGCGGATGAGCGGCTACGCCGGCGAGCAGGTGCTCTACGTCGGCGACCACATCTACGGCGACATCATCCGCAACCGCAAGGCGAGCCTCTGGCGCACCTGCTTCGTGGTGCAGGAGCTGGAGCGGGAGATCGACTACATCGAGCAGCACGCGGAGGACGTGCAGCGGCTGACCGAGCTGGATGCGCTGCGCGCGCGCCTCGACGACATGATCAACCACCACAAGCTGCTGCTCAACTCGCTGGACCGCCGCATCGAGCGGGGCGGCCCGCTGCCTGCCGATCTGGAGTCGCGGCGGCTGCGCGAGAAGCAGGATCTGGAGAAGCTGCGCCGCGCCTTCCGCGCCACGCTCCACGAGGGCTCCAGCCTCGAAGGGCGCTTCGAGAGCGGGGCCAACACCTACTGGGGCCTCGTCTTCAAGGAAGGCAACGAGAACTCGCGCTTCGGCGAGCAGGTGGAGGACTACGCCGACCTCTACACCTCCAGGGTGTCGAATTTCCTCTACTACTCGCCGATGCAGATGTTCCGTTCCCCGCGCGCCAGCATGCCCCACGAGCGCGCCCTGTTGCGCCGCGCTTGAATTCCGACAATGGTGGCTCGTCCGAGGTGGCGGCTCTTCCGCCCCGAGGCCACCATGCCCGGAATGAACCTGCGCCCCCTGCTCTTCGCTCTGTTGGCCAGCCCTGCGTTCGCGCTGCCCCTCACCCCGGTGCAGCTCCCGCCCAGCCCCACGCTGCACCTGCCCTGGGCCGAGCACGGCCGCCTCTCCGAGGTCACGGGCCGTTCGCCCGTCGGCTTCACGCAGGAGGCGTACGTGGTGCCGCAGCGCCCGGGCAAGAACCAGGTGCGCTACTTCGACTTCCACTGGCGCGACTACGACTTCCTCGACGACGACGGCTCGGCCGGCCTGCGCCTGTACTTCTACGACCGCGAGTATCCGGTGGCGCGCGTCGCCGGCGGCCTCATCCGCGAGAGCTGGCGGTACCTGACCGACCGCTTCCAGTACAAGCCGTCGGTGAAGGTCCCCTACATCCTCTACAACACCTACCGCGAGTTCCTCGAAACCAACGTCTTCGAGGTGCAGGAGGGCGTGCTCGGCGTCACCAGCCCCCAGGACCTGCGCATGTCGCTCGCCTACGCCGGCGAGCGCGAGCTGTTCAAGATGGTCTCCACCCACGAGATGACGCACCAGTTCCAGATCCAGAAGGTGGCCGAGCGCGCCGCCAGCGCCGGGCTGGAGAGCCCCATCGGCGCCTTCCCGCTCTGGTTCATCGAGGGTCTGGCCGAGTACTACGCGCACAACCAGCAGATGGACAGCGAGACGGAGATGTTCCTCCGCGACATCGTGCTCAACCCCAACGGCGAGATCGGCTACGACTTCCCCTCGCTGGAGGAGGACCGGCCCTACGCGTACCTCTACACGTACAAGTACGGGCAGGCGAAGCTGGTGTTCCTCTCCGAGACCTACGGCGAGCGGGTGATCCAGGGCGTGCTCGACCAGAGCCCGCGGCTGGTGGGCGGCGGGCGCAACCGCGGCGAGCCCCGCGAAGGCTTCATGGCGCTGCTCGGGCGCGTGGCGGGCGAGACGCCGGCGCAGATGAACTCGCGCTGGCAGACCTGGGCGCGCAAGCGCGTGTACCGCGAGTACCTCGACGCCAAGCAGGACGTGCCCGACTTCACCGAGCTGAAGCTGCCCGACGAGCTGGACTCCTTCGTCAGCGCCAAGGACGGCAACCTCATCTTCTACCGCGGCGTCGAGCGCGAGACCGGCCGCGCCAAGCTGGTGGTGATGGACCGGCGCGATCCGTCCTCCTCGCACCAGATCGCCATCGACCAGCATCCCGGAGTGGAGAGCCTGCACCCGGTGATGCGATCGGTGATGGCGGTGAGCGACGACGCCCTCGGCTGGTTCGCCCAGAGCGGCGACTCCGACGTGCTGCACATCACTCCCTTGCGCAGGCGGGAGCGGCGCGACCAGAGGACCTCGCGCACCCGCGTGGACATCGACCTCGGCGACACCCGCGCCATCCGCGTGGTGCGCGACGGCGTGATCGAGGCGGGCGACCCGACCTTCAGCCCGGACGGCAAGCAGATCGCCTTCTACGGCCTCGACCGCGACGGCAAGTCCGACATCTACACGGTGAACCTGGCCGAGGCCGACCCGCACGTGCGCCGGCTCACCGACGACCTCTACAGCGAGCGCGACCTCTCCTGGGGCGACGAGGGCATCGTCTACTCCTGCGATGCGACCGAGAGCGGCAGGTACAACCTCTTCCGCATCGACCCCGCCACCGGCGCGCGCACGCGCCTGACCGACCAGCCGGCGGACCAGCGCTTCCCGGTGTCGCTCGACGGCGGCGCGGTGGTCTTCGCCAGCGACGCGGGCGGCAAGAACGACCTCTGGTTCCTGCAGAACGGGCGCATCAAGCGGGTCACCGACTTCTCCACCGCGCTCACGCACCCCGGGCTCGCGCCGCAGGGGCTCTATGGCGTGGCCTGGTACGGCGCGCGCTACCGGCTCTTCGAGGTGCAGTCCGCCAACATGCTCTCGGTGGACGAGCAGGACGCCATTCCGCCCAGCTACCTCGCCACGCTGGACAAGCCGCAGGGTTTCACCGACGAGCCGATTCCGCAGGGAACGCCGACGTACAATCCCTACGACGTCGCGCGCAACTGGAAGGTGGAAGGCGGCGGCGCGGCCATCGGCGGGGCGGGCGTGGGCTTTGCGCCGGTGGGGAGCGGCGGCATCCTCTTCGCCGACACCATGCGCGACCGCAGCGCTCTCGTGAACCTGGCCATCTACGGGTCGTTCGACCTCACCGACGCGGTGGCCTTCTACGTGGACAAGTCGCAGCGGCTGATCTGGGGCGTGGGGGCGTTCCACACCTTCCAGCAGGGCCGCGACACGCAGTTCCCCAGCGCGCGGCAATGCTTCCAGCCCCTGACCGCGCAGAACCAGAGCGCCGCCTGCGAGGTGCTGTACTTACAACGCGAATATGGCGCGGAGGGATTGCTCTCCTATCCGCTCTCCACCTTCAGCCGGGTGGACACGAGCCTGCGGCTGATGGGGGTCACGCGCAGCTTCTTCAGCACCTTCGCCTTCGACCGGTTCGGCAACGCGCTGGCCAACATCCCGGCTGCCGACCTGAACGAGATCCGCGGCAGCGATCCGCAGGGGGAGGTGAACGTCGGCTACGGCTGGGACACCACCCGCTACGGGCTCGGCGGCGCCAACGGCGGCTCGTCGCTCCTGGTCCAGGTGGGAGCCGGGTCCCTGCCCACCCGCGGCAGCGACGGGCTCTACACGTATCTGCAGTCCGACGCCATCCACACCATCAAGATCATCGGCCGCAGCAAGCTGAACCTGCGCGCCGCATTGGGAGCCGCGCAGGGCAGCCGCTTCGGGCGGCGATTCTTCCTCTCCAGCTTCGACAACCTGCGCGGGTTCCAGTGGGGTGACGCGAGGCTCCTCGGCGACGGGTACTACGTGGGCCAGGCGGAGCTGAACTTCCCCCTCGACGTGCTGATCCGCTTCGCCTTCTTCAGCAACATCACCGGCGTCGTGGGATTCGACTTCGGCGGCGTGGTGGATTCCAACCGCGCGGCGCAGGACCGCCCCGGGCGTTCCAAGCTCAGCGCGGCGGTGGCCGAGGCGTGGGCCAACCGCACCGCCGACTACGTGCTGGGCGTGAACCTCGGCCTCGGGCCGTTCGAGCTGCGCGTGCAGTTCGCCCGCAACCTCGACGTGGGCGGGCTCATCCCGCAGAACAACGGCGTCGCGACGTGGGTTCCAAACATCTCGCTGCACTATGTGTACTTCTGAGGTGATCCCGTAGCCTCGCCGCGCTGATGTCAGGCTCGTGATCCGGCGGCTCCGCCGCCTCCACCAGGGGGGCGGTCGCCTCCCCCCTGGACCCCCCAGAAGACAGAGTTGAAAAGCCGATGCTGCGTGCCGAACCTTCCGCAATCCGGGAGGCAGACATGGCGTTGGCGGTCGAGTGGAACGGGGCGCGGCTGCGCAAGGACGTGGCGTTGATTCCGCCTCGCGCGGCGCTGGGCGCGAGCATGGTCTATCACGGCCTCGGCAAGCTGCGCGGCCAGGGGCCGGAGCAGGTGGGCGGCTGGTTCGAGAGCATCGGCATCAAGCCCGGCAAGCACCTCGCGCTCGCCACCGGCATCGCCGAGGTCTTCGCCGGAGCGGCCACCATCGCGGGCCTCTGGACGCGGCCGGCGGCGCTGGCGGTGCTGGTCACGCAGTCGGTGGCGCTGGGCAAGGTGCACGGCAAGAACGGCTTCGACATCACCAAGGGCGGCTACGAGTACAACATCGCCCTGATGTGCATCGCCGCGACGCTCCTGCTGGCGGGACCGGGACTGTTCTCGGCGCACGAGGGCGTGGAGCGCCTGGTGGAGGGCCGCGGGGCGAAGAAGTACTTGCGCAGGGCGCGGCCCTCGCCGCTGCTGCGGCTCATCAAGCTC
>DATDMU010000060.1:0-5522 GCA_036518615.1 Myxococcales bacterium | reverse complement strand
CCGTGGATGAAGCGCGAGTAGATCTTCTCCAGCTTCTCCGCGTTCTCCCGCGCCACGAAGATGCCGTTGAGCGAGTTGGCGTAGTCGTACCCGGTGGTGCCGGCCACGTCCCAGGTCTGGGGCAGCGTCTCGGTGCGGCCGAGGATCTTCTCCGCCACCACGAAGAGCGGCCGGCGCAGGCGCCGGTCGTCGCTGACCGAGAGCTCGTCGCGCACCGCCGCTTCCAGCTCGCCCCAGCGCTCGCCCGCCTTCGCCTTCGCCCGCTGGAGGATGTGCGCGTCCTGGAGGAGGCGGAAATAGCGGCGCGGATAGGCCAGACCGTCCGGATGATCGATGCGCAGCCCGTTGATGCGCCCTTCGGCGAGGAGCCGCAGCGGAATCCGGTGCGCGTGCTCGAAGACTTCCGGGTCCTCCATGCGGATGGCGGCGAGCGAGTTGATGTCGAAGAAGCGGCGGTAGTTGATCTCCTCGGAGGAGACGCGCCAGTGCGCGAGCCGGTAGGCCTGCGAGTCGAGCAGCTTGTCGAGCAGGTCGAAGGTGCGCGGCTTTCCCGGGGTGCCGTTGAAGATGCGGACGTTCTCCTCCAGGTGCCTGCGCACCGCGGCGCTGGAGGCGAACAGCGTGGCCACCCGCCGCTTGACCACCTCCTTCTCGCGCCGGCGCTCCTCCTTCTGGGTGGGATCGACCGCGTGCCGCGAGGGCATGTGCGCGAGCAGGAAGAGGATGCTCTTCAGCTCGTCCACCGCCTCGCTTCCGGGCAGCTCCTTCTCCAGCTCGTCCAGCCGGTGGCCGAGGATGTGCCCGTAGGAGCGCGGGTTCACCGGGAAGAGGTGGTCGTAGTAGCGGATGCGGAAGGCGCCGTCGTGCAGCTCGAGATGGATCTCGCCGCGCTCGAGGACGGCGCCGTAGCGGTCGCCGAGGACCGGCACCAGCACCTTGTCGACCAGCTCCTCCTTGACCGGGTGCCACTCCACGTCGAAGAACTTCGCCGCGCGCGCGGAGGGGCCGTTCTCCAGCAGGTCCATCCAGAGCGCGTTGCCGGGCCCGAGCCCCATGTGGTTGGGAACGATGTCGAGCACGTAGCCGAGCCCGGCGTCCTGGAGCGCGTCGGAGAGCCGGTCGAGCCCTTCCTCGCCGCCCAGCTCGCGGTTCACCCGCTCGTGGCTGATGACGTCGTAGCCGTGGACGGAGCCGGGCGCCGCCGCGAGGATGGGGCTGCTGTAGAGGTCGGTGATGCCGAGGTCGGCGAGGTAGCGCGCGATGCCGGCGGCCGCGTCGAAGGGAAAGTCCTTGTGCAGCTGCACGCGGTACGTCGCGAGCGGCTGGCGCGCGGCCGCAAGCTCGCCCGCCACCTCGTCGAGCAGGCGCCGTGCCTGCTCTCTCACGAGTTCGCGCTCAATCCTCACTCCCGGACCCGTTTCCCCCGCAGAGGCGGCGGGCACCCAGTGACCCGCGATCAGCCGCAGCGGCCGTACTGCCTCGCAAGATGTGCAAGCTCCCGCGCCGTTGCCAGCGGCTCTTGCGAAGAAAAGAGCTGGTCGAGCGTCCAGGGCAGCCGCAGCGTCCAGTTGTGCCTGCCCACCGTGCCGGGCGTGTTCATGCGGTCCTTCCAGCCGAGCGCGTCGGTGATGGGCGTGAGCAGCGCGTCGCTGGCCGCGGCGTAGGCCAGCTCCAGAAGCGCCATCCGGGTCCGAGGCGTGAATTCCTTCTGCGCAGGGCCGCGCAAGGGCGCGAGCTGCGGCTGGGTGAGCTGGAGCTCGCGCTCGCGGTCGTCGAGCCCCTCCCACCAGGTGGCCAGGGATTCCGTGTCGTGGGTGCCGGTGACCGCCGCGGAGACCGTCGAGAAGCGGGTGACGTCGCGGGGGACGCCGAGGTCGTTTTCCCAGCGCAGCACCTTGGTTCCGGGAATCTCCTGCGCGGCGAGCGAGGCGCGGACGAAGTCGGGGACGGTGCCGAGGTCCTCCGCCAGCACCTCCGCCTTCTCCCCGAGGAGCGCCAGCACCCGCTCCCCCTGCTCTCTCTGCCGCGCCTCGTCGGCGGGGACGAAGAAGGGCGTGCTCCGATCGATCGGCCGCGCGTAGGTGCGGTAGAGGCCGACCACGTGGTCCACCCGGAAGGCGTCGTACAGCTCGGCGGCCCGCTCCGCCCGCTGGTGCAGCCAGGGATCGCCCGCGTCGCGCATCTCGTTCCAGCGCGGCACCGGCAACCCCCAGTCCTGCCCGTCGTCGCTGTACGCATCCGGCGGCACGCCCACGGTGGCGTCGAAGCGGAAGAAGCGCTGGAAGCTCCAGACGTCGGAGGAGTCCTCCGCCACCATGAAGGGAAGGTCGCCGATCACCTTGACGCCCTTGCCGTTGGCGGCGGCGCGCCCCGCCCTCCACTGGACGTCGGCGATCCACTGCACGTAGCAGAGCTCGTCGAGCCGGGGGCGCAGCCGCGCGCGGGCCTGGTCCAGCGCGGCGGGGTCGCGCGAGCGCAGCTCCGGCTCCCAGTCGCGCCAGCTCTTCTGCCGCTCCGCGTGCAGCGCCCGGTAGAGCGCCCAGTCCTCGATCCAGCCCGCATGCTCGGCGCGGAATTCGCGGAACTCGCGCTCGCGCGCCGTTCCGCGCTGGCGCGCGAGGAACGACTGGAACGCCCGCGAGAGCGCGCCGCGCTTCACCCTGCGGTAACCCTCGAAGTCCACCCGCGGCTCGGCCCGCAGCCGCGCGAGCTCCGCCTCCTCTTCCGCGGTCAGCGACTCGAGGTCGGGCACCGCGCGGAGGTCGACGTAGACCGGCTCCAGCGCGCACGAGCTGGAGGCCGCATACGGGCTGTCCTGACCCGGCGAGACCTCGTTGAGCGGCAGCAGTTGCCAGAGCGTGCACCCCGCCGAGAGGAGCCATTCCGAGAGGCGGCCGGCGTCCGTGTAGCTGCCGAGATCCCCTGCGGGACCCCGGATCGACGAGAGCGGCAGGAGCAGCCCCGCCCTGCGCCCGAGACTGAACCTGTGCGCCACGAAGGGGACATTTACGCCGCGCGTCGCGCATGGCAAGCGGTGATTGCAGAGCCGTCCTGCCTGAGATAGAGCGGGCCCATGCCGAAGCAAGCGACCACCGACCACGGCGAGATCATCCACTTCGCCGGAAGGCACCAGCTCTTCCCGGTGGCGGAGAAGCGCGATCCGTCGAAGGTGCGGCTCGCCTCGCGCGAGGACGTGAACGAGGGCGAGGAGCGGGTGGGGTGGCCGGTCTACTTCCGGCCGTTCATCGACCGCCGGCTCGTCTTCCTCTACGACGATTCGGGCGGCCAGGCGGTGACCCGCGCGGAGGCCGACGCTGCTCTCGCCCAGGGGCCCGCTGGGCCGGCCGGCGAGGCTTCGGCGGCGCAGCAGCAGCCAGATCCTCCGGCGTGAGCCAGCGGTCCGCCTGCATCACGCCCTTCTGCGCGAGCGACAGCGTGATGCGCCTTCGCGGCGCGTCCGCGGAGATCACCTCCACCAGCACCTCGTCGCCGATGGAGTAGCTGCGCCCGGAGTTGCCCACCACCAGCCGCTGCAGCTCCTTGTCGAGCGTCACGCCCTCGCCCAGGGACTCCGCGGGGATCAGCCCCTCCACGAACACCTCCTCCAGCTCGCAGAAGAGGCCGAATTCCGCCACGCCGGACACCACCGCCCTGAACTTCTGCCCGATCTTGTCCTGCATGTAGAGCGCCGAATAGAAGTTGTCGACGTCGCGCTCGGCCTTCATGGCGGCGCGCTCGCGGTCGGAGCATTGGGCGGAGACGCCGGCGAGGAACGCCTCCTGCTCCTCCTGCTCGTGCTCGCGCAGCGGCCGGCCGCCGCGAGCCCAGTGCTCCTTGAGCAGCCGGTGCACCATGAGATCGGGATAGCGCCGGATGGGCGAGGTGAAATGCAGGTAGGTGGGCGCCGCGAGGCCGTAGTGGCCGATGTTGTCGGGGCTGTACTGGGCCTGCATCATCGCGCGGAGCAGCAGCGAGTTGAGCGCCTTCTGCGCCGGCTTGCCCTCCACCGCCTGGAGGAACTGGTTGAGCACGCCGGGCGTCAGCTCGTCGCCTCCCGGAAGCTCGAAACCGTGGGTGCGGGCGAGCGCGGCGAACGCGTCGAGCTTCTCCTGATCGGGCTGGTCGTGGATGCGGTACACGGTGGGAAGGCCGCGGACGTCGAAGAAGCGCGCCACCGCCTCGTTGGCGGCGAGCATGAACTCCTCCACCAGCCGGTGCGCGTCGTTGCGCGGGCGGCGGACGATCTCCGCCACCTGCCCCTCCTCGTCGAGGACGATCTTCGCCTCGGGCAGGTCGAAGTCGATGCTGCCGCGCTGGCTGCGCTGCCGGGTGAGCTTCTTCGAAAGCTCGTGGGCCACGCGCAGGTCGTCGAGGAGAGGGGCGATGTCCGCGTCGGCGTCGCCGCCCAGCGCCGCCGCGACGCGCGCATAGGTGAGGCGCGCGTGGCTGCGCATCACCGCCTCGTAGATGTCCGCCTGCAGCGGCTTGCCCGCCTTGTCCAGCGCCAGGTCGCAGACCATGCAGAGGCGGTCCACGTCCGGGTTGAGCGAGCAGATGCCGTTGGACAGCTTCTCCGGCAGCATGGGCAACACGGTGCCGGGGAAGTAGACGCTGGTCGCGCGCCGGAGCGCCTCGCGGTCCAGCGGTCCGCCGGGCCGCACGTAGTGCGCCACGTCGGCGATGGCCACCACCAGCCGGTACCCGCCCGCAGTCCGCGAGACGTGCACCGCGTCGTCGAAGTCGCGGGCGTCCTCGCCGTCGATGGTGACGAGCGGCAGGTGGCGCAGGTCGCGCCGGGCCGCCACCTCCTCCGGATGGACGCGGTCGGGCACGCTCTCGGCGGCGATGCGGGTGGCGGGATCGAACTCGTCGGCGAAGCCCTCCGCGTAGGCGCTGGCCAGGATCTCGAAGCGCGGATCGCCGCGGCTGCCGAGCACGGCGATGATCTCGCCGGAGAGCGCGCCCTTCTGCTCGCGGTGCAGCCGCACCTTGACCATGTCGCCGTCGTGCGCCCTGGGATGGCGGGGCACGTCGATGTTCTGCGAGAGGTTGCGGTCGTGGGGGATGACCCACTGCGCCGCGCCCTTCGACTGGTAGACGCCCAGCGCGAGCTGCCTGCGCCGCTCGACGACCTCGAGGACCTCGCCGGCGAGCCGCCCGTCGCGCCCGCGGATGGCGCGCGCCAGCACCACGTCTCCGTCGAGCGCGCCCTGGACGTACTGGGGAGGCACGAAGAGATCGTTCTCGCGCCCGCCTTCCCCGAGGAGCGGGGTGACGAAGCCGTACCCTTCCGGCTTGACGTGGATGACGCCGGTGACCTGTGCGCCGGGCTTCTTCGCGGCGGCGGCAGGCTCCTTGTCCCGCCGCAGCCGCGCGCCCTCGAGCAGCACGGCCGGCGCGCGGCGATGCTGGGCGTTCGCGGCCTGCCGCGGCTCCTTGTGCCGCTCGGCGGGCGGCGGCGGGTCCGCCAATGCTGCGCGCTGCCGCGCTCCGCCCGTCGCCGGCGTAGCCGGCTCCTCCGC